>JBDNFN010000299.1:0-20477 GCA_041689795.1 Fuerstiella sp.
ACGGTTTGGGTACAGGCGGAGTTAACTTTGACGCCAAGGTTCGTCGTGAAAGCTTTGAACCGATTGATTTATTTTACGCTCACATTGGTAGCATGGACGCGTTTGCCCGAGGCCTTAAAGCTGCCGCCGCTATTATTGACGAAGGCGCATTGAGCAACATTGTCAGTCAGCGATACAGTAGCTGGGACAGTGAACTCGGCAGAAAGATCGAATCGGGAGCGGCGACCTTCAGCGAGCTCGAAACGCTGATGCTTCAGAAGGGCGAAGCCGCGGCCAACACCAGCGGTCGTCAGGAACTGCTGGAGAACATTGTTAATCGATATCTGGATCGAAGATAATTCAGATAGTTAGCGGGAAAGAGATATGCGGCAACTCGGAAGGCTTCCTTTCTTTCGGGTTGCCGCATATCGTTTGGTCTAGGGCGTGCGGGCTCGTTGGACGCGCAACTGTGGGGCGATGTGGACAAATGCATCCCCATCAGTCAAATGGTAGGGTGGTTGTGGCCAAGGATCGTCCGCACTGCCGTACGCAAATCTTTTATATGAAGGCCACTCCGAGTAATGTACGAGTGTGTCAGGTTTGCGTGTACACGAGACTGTTCGGGCAGGATGAGATCACAATCTGGTGTTTGCGAAGAATGAGTCGTTAGAAATGTTGACTGTCGGGCGGCGATTTTTTGCCGTGTGCTCCAGGATATGTTTCCGGTGTTTCGAAGACGTTGGAATGAAGCGGCTTAGACGTCTGCTTCCTGAATGTCGGCCAAGAAAAGCAGAGCTGGAAATTGCATGCCAATTGACGTCAAATGCCCCAAGTGCACGAAACAGTATCGTTTAAGAGACGAACTGAACGGCAAGAAATTCAAGTGCAAAGACTGCGGCATTATTGTGACCGCAACGCCACTAAAATCAGGTAGTCCGCGGAGCGGCGAAGAACGGCCGACTTCTGGAGCATCTTCTCCCAAAACGAAGCCGCCTTCGCTTCCAGCAGACGGTGCCCGCCCAACTGCTAAACGACGACCTTCCCGCGGATCCGCATCACGTCCAGCCGCTGGTTCTTCGCCTCCAAAGCAAAAGAAGCCGAAACACAATCCGTTTGGGGACGACTATCGAGATGCCAAACCAGACGACTTGTTTGGAGAACCATTCGATGACTTTGGTGATGACTACGGCGACGAATCTGATGCGTACGGCGATGATGCTTTTGGTTCCGGAACTCCAAAGCGAAAATCGACGACCAAAAAGAAAGGTGCAAAAGGATCCGGCAGCGGCATTAAGTTGGGCTTTCATGCGAACGGCCTGAATGTCGCATTACTCATCGGTGGTATTGCGATGTTCGTTTTCGGAGTCAACGAAACCCGTCTTGCGGCTAAATCAAAGCAGACGGCCAACAATGTTTCATTGGCGGATCTTGTGGCCAACGGAATCGGGGACAACATTCATCTCACGATTTCCGGGGTCGAACCGCTGGATGGCCAGTTTGTGTATGAAGCACGAAACCGGGCTGCCACAAGTTATACAAAAGTATTCATCCCCTGTATCCCCGCGAACTCTAATGCCAGAACTGTTCAGCTACTGCTGTTTTCAACCGGAGCTTCTGATGACAATGCCGTGGAAGGATTGATGCGATCCGGAAGTCACACCGGCATGATCGTAAACGATATTCGCGGTCTGGGATCTGATGAAAAGAAATTGTTGCAGGACAGCCTCGGTGGCAGGAATCCTAACGACGTTTTGATCTTTGAAGTCGGGCGTACGCCTTCAGCGGCGAGTGTCAGAATTCTGTATTTTATCGGTGGTGTCGCACTAAGCCTTGGCGGACTTGCCTGGATTGTTCTGGGCGGAGAACCTGCATCAAAACCGGCCGCCATGCCAGCGACGGCGCCTTCGGTCGGCGGTGGTAGCGGTCGAAGTCGTCGCAGTAGCGGCGAGAATCCATACGCAACAGGGAGCGTGCGGGGGAGCAGCCTGACTTTAACCCAGAAACTGTTTTCGTTTCAGGGGCGTATTGGTCGCGGAACCTTCTGGACGCATTCGCTGGTGAGTGTGCTCGTTTTCTTATTGTTATTTGTTCTGGGAGGGGCTCTGCGATCGTTGTTTGGACCTCAATCAATGATCGGTAGTCTGCTGACTATTGTGGTGTTGCTTGTCAACCTGATTGCATTTCTGTGGGTGGCATTAGCTCTGCAGATGAAGCGCTGGCAGGATCGCGGTAAATCTGGCTTGATGTGCCTGGTGGGTTTGATTCCCGTTTTCGGTGGAATTTGGGCCTTCGTTGAATGTGGGCTGCTTCCCGGAACGCCCGACCGGAATGAATATGGTCCGCCCCCAGTCACGTAAGTGGCTGAGTGTTGGGTGACGTGAATAATTCCGTGGATGGCTCTTTACGATGGTTGACGTCCGTAAAGTCTGGGGGCATTCACCGGAAACGAGTATGAGTCAGCAGCAGGTGTGTTCGCAGACTTCCGGGTGTTTGACCGTCTTCGCTGAACGTCCGTAGTTACTTTCGAAAGCGATGTTCGAGCATCCCAATATGGGGTGGCGGACGGGTTGCGGCGATTTCCGCTTAAAAATCGCTTCTTTATTAGTTTTTACATCAGAAATACAGGTCGTGGCGGTGAGCACTTTCTTGTTCTAACGTATCTTTCCGGCTGTGATGTTGTGTACGTTCCGTTGGCTTGCAAGTTTACGGAATGGCGGGACATCCTACGTTCGTGATTTTGTTGAGTTTGGCCCAGTTACCGTTCGCACGGTGGCTGGCATTGGCGTCCTGGTTTGCAAATTGACGAATTCTGTTTTGCCAGGGCTGGCCAAGACATTGCGGGTGCGAACCACAAAATAATAGATCAAAGTCTGAGACTCGTTTGTCCCAGGCTTAAAACATTTCAGTTCCGCATGATTCGGAACGACGGCAACACCTCGACTTTAAGATCAATGGAATGCAAAAGGTCGTTTTTGACGAACCGTACAAGTTCATCCCACCGTACCGTGGTAAATTCTGGTCGTGGGTCATCGGTAAGTCTCTGCCACGATTAGTTCGCGGTCGTTGTGGAATCTCCAGCTGGAATACCATCGGCCTGGATCATTTGCGAGAGTCTCTGCGGCTACGGAAGGGAATCATACTCTGCCCGAATCACAGCCGAGCTTCTGACCCGCTTATGTGCGGCGCAATTGTGACTGACACTCCTGTTCATGCCTTTGCGATGGCCAGCTGGCACGTGTTCAAACGAAGCTGGATGGAAACCTTTATAAGCCGACGCATTGGAGGCTTCAGTGTTTACCGCGAAGGCATGGATCGGAAAGCACTGGGAACGGCCGTAGACATTGTTGCGTCAGCAGAAAGGCCGTTATTTATCTTTTCCGAAGGAGTTATTTCCGGCGCCAATGACCGGTTAATGCAGCTCATGGATGGCACCTCTTTTATTGCTCGAACTGCAGCAAAACGTCGAGCGAAGCTGGCGGGAAATCCCGGTGTTGTTATCCATCCGGCGATTTTGAAATATCAGCATCAGGGCGACCCGGAAAAACTGCTGGCTCCGGTAATGGATCGACTGGAAGCACGGTTCTTTTGGAGAACTCAAACAGGAACGCCGATGTTGCAACGCATCAAAAAGCTGCAGGCGGCTCTACAGTGTGCTCGTGAAATTCAGTGGCTGGGCGAAACGCTTCCCGGGGAATTCGGACAGCGTGCGCAGGAGTTGGTAAACCTGATTCTTCAACGGCACGAACAGGAGTGGCTGGGGCGAAAACGTACGGGCGATGCGATTGGCCGTGTTAAAGATCTTCGCATCGCTATTCTCACAGACATGGTTGCCGGAAAAGTCGATGCCGGAGAAAAGCAGCGTCGCTGGCAACATCTGGCAGACCTGTATTATGCTCAGTCTTACTCATTGCAGGTTCCCGGATACCTGGATGAAGATCTGGATCCAGACCGCTTGAAACATCATATGTTTGAGACCGTGGAACGCATGGAAGAAGATATGACTGACGAAATGACAACTTACAACGACCTGCATGTGGATGTCACGTTGGGGGAAGCGATCGTAGTTGATCCCGCCAGTCCGAAGTCGCGTAATGGCGATCCGATGATGAAGGAACTTCGAACGCAGATGTTGAATTTACTGCAGGTCGAAGACCGCTGGCCGCCTCAGCCAATCGTCAACTGCTGAATCAGCGGTTGGTGCACACTGTAAATTACGTTTTAATGCACCAAACGCAAGCAGCGAAACCAGGCCCGTCAGAAGTGGACGGATGTGGAACGTTTGGGGGGGGCGGCTAAGATGGTCCGCATATTAGCATTAGCATTTTACGCCGCGACGTCACAGTTGATGCAGCAGTAAGTCACGACGTTCTTCGAGGCAGCGTGTGCTCCGCAGATATTGTTACACGGCTTGCCGAACGATCACTTTGTAGCGGCGTCGGTGACTAGGTATCGGTTAAGCAGTTCCAGATTTTGGCTGAACACGGCGCTACTGATATACGCGTTTCCCTTTGGCATTCGCAGTTGCCCCACCAGCAATTCGGCTTCTGAAACACTTATCCATCGCCCGTGTTCGTCCAGGGCTGCTGGAACTGCGGCAGGAGAGTCCACCGGTTGGGCGTGGATTTTCGGAATCAGGCTTGTACGTTTGGTGGCAGCCGGACGAACGGCCAAATCGTAGGCTTGATTCAATTTGTCCAATTGGGATGTTGTTTTCCAGCCATAGTGGTTTGGCAGGTTGGCATCGTCGTGAGTAAGCACATATTTGCTGCCGTTCCGTTCCATGTACAACGGCTTGTTGGTGCGAAGTTTGTAGTACCGAGCCAACCGGCCGTCTGCGAGCAAAGAACGTTGCAGGAATTTCAACGCTTGTGGAATGGTTTGCAGGTATTTGCTGTCGCCGGTGAATTCCGCGATACGTAGCAGCGTTGATATTGCTTCCTGAGTTTCGTTGCCGGAAACGCCAGGCGGTTCGAATTTTCGAGCCCAGATCGGTTTCATATCGTAGCTGTATTGCTGGGCCCAACCGGGTTGTGGTTCCGGCATTTGTACCAGCACAAGAAAGTCGCCGAGCTTTCGCACGGCCTGCAGAAACCGTTCGTCGTTATAAGTTTCGCTGGCTGCAATCAGTGTTTCGACAACGTAACCCGGTACGTTGTCGTTCAGCGTGTACATATTCCAAAATTCTTTGATTTGTCCTTCGTTGGCCCAGTCGTAGTCTGGCAAGCCAGCCTTGAGTGCTGGAGGTGTCGGATTTTTAACATCATCCCAAACCTGCGGAAACGCTCCATTTGGATACTGTGCCTCTAGAAGTCCGTTCAGTCCGAACAGGCATGCTTCATGAATCTCAGTGTGCGTAAAATTGAGAGCCCTGTCAGCGTTAATCAGCAGCAGCAATGCCGAAGCTGTTTGCCCATCGTCTAGCGACGAGATATTTCGACCTCGGCCCTTTCCGTTGCGATAGTTGGAAACTCGACTGCCACTAGGATCAAAATCAATGCAGTTGGTCCAGCCGCCGGACTTCACCTGCCCATATACCAAAGCCAGAGCGGCTGCCTGTGCTGCGTCCAGATAATATTGATCGGGTTGTCGCCTCGTAAGCTTTCAAATAGGCCAAGCCCACGGTCGGAGGCCCTGGCGGCTGCACGCGCATTTGATCATCCGTGGCTTCGCCTTCTCCCCAGCGTTGCCACAGGTCAGGCGAGTAGTGATAAACCTAGCCGCCGTGGGCAGCTACACTTTCGCTATAAAAGACTGCTGCCTTTTTCATAGCAGCAACCACCCGATGGCTGGCTACTGATTGAGCATTGGCGTTTGGGGTGGTTGACGCAAACAGAAGGCTTGCGGCGATGATAATAACGATAAATTTGTTCACTAGTCGACGCTTCCGGTTGAATGGCCTCTGTAAACAAAGCCAGACAATACTGGCACAGGCGTGCCGAGTAGCCAGCCTCCAGACACCCAGAATTTAAGCAACAGGAAAGCGTTTGATTCGCTAATTTAACTGTTCCAAGGCAGCCTTTGCCGCAGCGGCAACGTCAACGTGTTCATCGTCGGCGGCTGTCTTTAGTGCAGCAATCACGTCGTCTGTTTTGACGCCGATGACACCCAGTGTTCGAGCCGCTTCCGCCCGCATTTTGGGGTTGGGGTAGTTCAATGCCTTCACCATAAAAGGCATGGCCATTGCGCCATGATCAGCAGACGGCTGCACGCGAACAAGCGCCCAGGCAGCAACGATCCTGTCCAGTTCTGCTCCGGTGCGCAATCCATTTTGGAGGCCGGACGCAGCAACTTCAGCACGCGTCCCCATCTTTCCCAATAGAAAACGTGCAGCGTTGCTGATGGCGGGATTATCGTCATTCATGTCAGCAACAGCCATGGGAAGCAGAGCATCTGAAATTTCAGGCAGCAACGCCAATGCGTGAATCGCTGCACCACGAACCTCTGGATCGGGATCATTTTGAGCGAGGCTGGAAAGTCCTTCGGCAGCCGGTTGAGCGGCCGACCCAAGTTTGCCGATAGCGGACAAAGCTTCTTTGCGAACTAATGGCTCTTCCGACGACAATGCTGCGATCAGATGAGGAAGTGCGATGGCTGCATTTGTAGATTCTGACGGCTCCAGAGTTACCAACGCCCAAGCGACGGCTCGAGCAGTGGAAGGGGCCCTGTCGGTAGACTCTGCAAGAATCGCCTTGAGAAGCGGTATACAGGACTGTTCGCCAATATTAGCCAGCACATAAGCCGCACCAGCACGTTGAGGCCCGGCAGTCGTGTTACCAAGAATCTTCATCAGTGCGGGTCCGGCCGCTTTCGCATCCGGACCAATCATTGCCAGTGCGATAAACACTTCTCGCCGAAGTTGCGAGTCGTCTAACTTCAGCAGCTCGAGAAGCGAAGGCACGGCGGCTTTCGCATCTGCTCCTAGTTCGCCTAGCACTGACACTGCCAAATCACGGTATTCAGACTTCTCCAGCAGTGGAAGCAGAGCAGGCACTGCCGCAGCCCCCAACTGAGACAACGCATTCGCTGCCTGAATAGTGACTCCACCATGAGCGTCCTCCAAGGCGATCAAAAGGCAGTCAATGACAGGCTGACTGCTGTGGCCAATTCCTCCCAGTGCGCGGACGGCAGCCGACCTAACGATACTGTTATGGTCTTTTGTCAGTCTGCAAACACCTGGAATTGCGTTCTGGGCCAACGGGCCGAAGTCCATCAGTGCTGACAGCGCGGCTGCTTTGATGGCCGCAGAATTAGAATTCAGAAGCTTTTCCAGGGACGGAACAACATCTACCGCTCCGCCGCCGATCTTTCCCAGAGCTGTCGCGGCTGATTGGACCACCAGTCCATCTTCGTCGTCGAGTCGTCTTATGAGAATCGGAATCAGGTCTGATGCTGCCACACCCAGACGACCAGCGACTTCGCAGGCTTGGGTTCGTCCGGTCGGTACCGTGCTGACGAGGGCTACTTTCAGCGCGGGGACAACCGAATTCCCGATCTCGAACAATGCACTTGCAGCAGCATTACGAACAGAAGGGCGTGGATTGGTGAGAGCGTTCGCAAGCCGAGGAATGGCGTCAGTTACTGCTTTGCTATCGCTGTGTTCCTGATTTAAAAGACATCGCACTGCGGCAACCATCACGGCGTCATTCGGATCTGCCGCCAGCGATTGAATCTGCGGTATAGATTTCGGAGGAGTCATGCCGATGTGGCGAAGCGTGTCCATCGCAGCAACTCGCAATGGAACAAATTCGGAATTCACCATGGCAGCGACGTTAGCGCTAGCAGCCGTTGCCAAAGGCCCGATGCTACTTAGTGCCGTTAATGATTCATACGCCAGCGCTGGATCCCCGTTTGTCAGAGCCTTGCTTAACGCAGGTACAGCGCGGAACGCATATGGTCCAAGATCGCCAAAATGTGCGGCGGCATCCAGTTTGTCTTCGGCACTGCCGGATTCCAGTTGCTTGATCAATCCGTCTACGTCTACATCATTTGTCGACGAATTCTGCGCCGTGGCAGGTCCGGAACTCAATAGCTGCAGTCCGAGGACGATGATCAGGCAATGACGTTGTAAACGTTGGGTATGCTGGTTCATCACAATTCCTCCAAAGCGTAGTAGCCTTCGACTGACAGGCTACCAAGAAATTTTCGAGCATCCGTGTAGGCTTCAAAACTGATATCACTCAGAATGTCATTGGTTCCCGCCTTCATGTGATTGGCGGTTTCACGAATGATACCAGCAGACCTTTCGTCTGGTCCATTTTGAGCCACCGAGCTCAGAATGGATTCGATCATTGCTCGGTCTTCCTCAAATTGTTTGCCGTTAAGACACTCGGGCCACTCTACTTTTCCAGTGGTTCGATCCAGCTGATACGCGGATAGTTTGCTGTAGAGATCCGTAGGTTTTTTTTGTGGTCGTGCAGCGCCTTTTTCACGGCGTTCAGCTGTTTCTTTGGCTTTGCGAGCTTCGATGACTTCACGTTGCTGTTGGCGAAGTTGGTTGTACCGAGCTTGGTTTTCGATGTATTGAGCTCGGGCCTTTTCATTGTGCTCAGCCGCAACGGCAGCATCTCTTGAAGCTTTTCCCTGCGCCATGGTAAGCTCAGCCTGAGCTCGGACGGCATTGCCATAGGCTGTCTGTCCACCGGTGTTGTATCCGTTGTACGGATAATTGCTGTACCCGGTCGCTCCGTATTGCACCGGGCTATACCACGAACCTCCGTAGACAGCGTTTCCGACTGACCATCGTGCGACGTTACGGTTGACCCATTGTGCAGATAAAGACGAAGTGGCGGCCATTACCAACAACAGTGATAGACCGGATAATAATAATCGGCGGTCGAAACAATTTGCCATTGAAAGCGACTTTGATGTAGTGGCAGCGCCTTCAGCCTGCAAAACACCGAGCCGCGTATTGTGTGTTATCATCGCCGGATGCAACCGCTTCATGACTCACCCTTTCACCTCTGTAGCTACCTGAAACAATGATCCCACGTTCCTGACAGTGACGAGGGATCAAGCATCACTTCCGCATCGATGGTCGCAGCAGAACTGCGCCCTCAAAAAAGACTTGCAGCAAGTCTTAGAATTCTTTGTTGTACCGCTCTGTCATCGTGCGACGAATTTCCAGAGTTGCGTTATCAATCAGGCGAAAACCTTCGATCTTTGTGGCGGAAGCGCCGGCAATTTCCTGGGTCTTTGCAGCATTGGCGGAGGTGATTGTTGATCGCACATCAGCGCGCGTGTTACTGGTGTAGCCACTGCCGCCGTATGAATAGTTGTAGTTATCATAGCCGCTGCCGGAACTCGCCATCATATTCGTCTGACGAACTCCAGATCTTAGATTGGCATCTTTTCGAGCTCCTGACATGACGCGAAGTGTTTGAGCTGTGTTCTGGCCAAAGTCCAGCAGTTCGGGGTCAACGTGAAGAATCGGCAGGCGATCAATTTTGTCGGCATAACGGTCGAACCAACGGCTGTCGCCGCTGTAGGAACCGCTGTTCTTCTTTAGGTCTTCGATCATCTTTGTGACGGTTTGAAAATAGACCAGTGAGTTCTTGACCATGTCGTCTTCGCTGGCTTCCTCAGTGCTCTGTCCCTTCAGACTGCTGAACTTGGTTGATGGGATTTCGACGATGCTAAGAATACGTCGTAGTGCTTCAGCACTCAGGTCGCCACTGCACATAATAGAACTGCCGCTGACGCTGAATTTCCATTTGTCAACACCGGGGAGTTCTGCCTGAAGCCTTGTTAGAGCCCCCAGTGTTAATTGTTTCGCAATGCTTTCGCTGAAGCTGACGGGCTTGCCGAAGTCAATCTGTACATCAGCTTTTGCTTTGTCTGTGAGGGTGACTTTCAAAACGAGTCCCTTCAGGCTGGCTAAGACATCAACCAATGAGTTGATGTTTTGTTTTTCCTTTGTCACTACATCAGATTCAGACAGTGTTTGCTGAAGGCGATGAGGCTGTGCGGCATCCTGCAGATCAATAGCCAGCACGATCTGCGGGCCTGCTTTTGCAGCTTCCACGCTTGCCAGCAAAAACGGTGAAACTCCGGAAGCCGTTCCATTCTGCTGACGTTCAGCCCAGCGTGACACTGCCTGACGATTCGCGGGGTACATCAGGCCCATAATTTCCGGTGTCACTTCCAGAAAGTAAGCGTCGCTGGGAACCCAAGCGGCGTTAAGGCCGTGAATGGTGTCGGTGTATCCACCTTCTGCTCTTGCTACCAAACGCATTGGCAGTGTTTCTTTTAGTCCCATAATTGCAACTTCCCATGCGCGGTCGAAGCCACGGACTGGATCGACCTGAGCGGCAACCAACACTTTGTCGGCCTCCTGGGGCAGATAAACGGGCCTGCTTCCGTCGTCTACTCGGCTGCCCCAGTTGTTCTGCATTGCCATTTGCGACGCGAGAACGCGATCTGAATCAATGGACAGCAAAACGTTGGCACCACTTGGCAGCTTCCCAACAAGTTCATCAAATTCAGAGGCCAATGCCGTTGTTGAAAGTGATATACATGCAACCAAACCAAGCGTGGGTCTAAACATCAGGACGTTACCTTTAATGAATGCATTTGCCGGTCGGCTACGTAAGCACGGTCCGGCGGACATAGTTGGATTCTGTGTTGGCTGCACGTGGCAACCTGCCGTCTTAAGGGTCATCATCCGAAGAAACAGAATTATTTCAAGTGCCAGAACTTTCCAGCAATACAGTTTTGCTGCGTTTCGATTTTGAACGAAATGCCCCACGTTTGTGGGATTTCCGTCAGTTATCCAGTTGGGGAAAGGTCGTGCGTTTAATATGCTAAGCTGATACCGAGTGTCACCAACCCGCAGGATTCGGTAACCCAGCCAGTTTGGTGTATCGCAGCCATATCGGCCCCACAGCGCTGCTGTGTGTTGACTCGATCACTTGATCTGAAAATCTAAACCTGGATGGCTTGGCGTGAACTCGTGGCCAAGCCATTTTTAGCACCTCGTTGGCGTTGTGGCATTAGCAGTTAGAATTGCATCCAACGACACGAACGCTGACACCTGCCGGAAGGGGATGTTAGTACGTTTCGTCCCGGCACCTAAGTGGTTACAGGCGTCGGAAAACAGCAGTCATATTCGAGCTAAAATAAAGTCCAGTTCATTCACCTTGAATTGACGATCGCCAGTCATCGAAATGCGTTTCCGTTCGAGGGGACGCACGATTGGTTTGTTTGTGGAAGCAGACGCTCGATCCTTAGTCTTTTGTCCGCCGGGCGAATCCCCGGTGCTCAAAGACTTGATCACAGGTGGCATTCAGATGTTGCCGTCCGCCTGCTGAGAAACCGGCAAAGCAAATGGCATTCTAATGTTTCTCTCATCTTTGAAGGGTAGCATCCAAAGAAGTCAACTTAACTGTTGTCGCTCATTTGCCCGTTGTGCTTACCGTTACGTTCCTGGCTTACCCAGTGAAGTCCATTTTGGCGAATATCATGAACGCCGTTGATGTTGTTGCTCTGCCACGAAGTTCGCAGCCTGGTATTCCCGTCATCGCACCGCTAACCGAAATAAAAAGTCAGATGCGAATTCTTGTGGTCGAAGACTACGCCCCGGTCCGCGAAGCGGTTGTGCAGGGGCTACGAGAAGCGGGTTTTGCTGTCGACGAGGCGTCTGACGGTAAAGACGGAAGTTGGTACGCAACACAAAACCAGTACGACGTGATTGTGCTGGACCTGATGTTGCCTGGAGTGACCGGCATGGACATTCTAAAAAAACTCCGTTCGGAAAACTGCGAAGCACGCGTTTTGATTCTTACTGCCAGGGATGCGGTTGAGGATCGAGTTGAAGGACTCAATGCTGGCGCCGACGACTACATGATAAAGCCGTTTGCGTTTGAGGAATTACTGGCACGCGTTCAGGTGCTGTTCCGCCGGCGATACGACGTGTCCGATCCGACGATTAGAATCGACAACCTGTTGATCAACACATCCAGTCAGTCGGTCAGCCGTGATGGTGTCTTAATCAATCTTACAAAACGCGAATACTCATTGCTTGTTTATCTGGCTATGCGCAGCGGTCAGGTTGTTTCACGTACGGACATCTGGGAGAGTGTTTACGAATTCGACTCCGATGCGCACAGCAACGTGATTGACGTCTACATTCGTTACCTGCGACAAAAGCTGGAACGAGCGGACTGGGCACCATTGATACATACGCGTCGAGGCTACGGCTATGTTCTGGCTGCTATTGCGGAGACGGACAATTGAACACGACACTCAGAACACGGCTTCTACTGGCCATTTCAGGCACCATCATTGCAGCTTTGTGCGTGACCCAGTACAGCCAGTACGTGATGATTCGTCGGCAGCTGTTTTCTGAATTCGACAAGAACCTTGGTGCGAAAGCGCGAGCATTAGCCGTTCTTGTCGAGCAGCATCAGGACGTCGTCGACGTGGGATTCGATAGACACCCGATGCAGGAATTCGCACGTGGAATTCGGCCGGAATACTATCAGGTTTGGCACGAGAACGGTTCTGTACTGGCACGGTCACGTCGTTTAAAAGATATCGATCTGGAGCCGTCTTATGGCGATATGGTGGCGCCGGCGGTCAAAGAAATCGTGTTACCGGATGGACGCGTGGGACGCGCGGCCGGCATTCGTTTTTCTCCGCACATGGAAGGGGAATCCCTGGCAACTGTGCCTTACATTGACCTGATGCATGATGACGACGACAAAGAAGATACTGACGAACTGGATTTTTCGTTGCGACTTCACGTCACGCTTGTGGTCGCGCAGGACACTCAGGACCTGGAAGCTTCACTCGCACGCGTTATCTGGCTGTTGGTAGGTTCGGGCACGATTGGCAGTGCTGCAATTTTAGGCGTGCTTGCGTGGCTTGTCACCCGACATCTGTACCCTCTGCAAGTGCTGGCACGTCAGATAGGCGACGTGAATGAGCAAAGTCTGAGCCAGCGGTTTGAGTTGCACAATGCGCCCGGAGAACTGCAACCGGTTATTACTCGGCTGAACGCGCTGATGGGAAGGCTTGAGTCTGCGTTTCTGCGAGAGAAGACGTTCACCGCCGACGTCGCTCACGAACTGCGAACGCCACTTGCCGGAATTCGATCTACACTTGAGGTGGCCCTCAGGCGAAATCGTGATGCCGATAGCTATCGCACGTCGATGAAACGATGTTTACAGATTAGTGAAGAGACGGAAACGATAATTTCCACATTGCTGTCACTGTCGAAAATTGAAGCGGGGCAGGCAACCCTTGAAAATGAAGTTGTTGAACTAAGCAGTTTTCTGCGCATGGCATGGCGTCCGTTTGAAAAACGAGCCTCAGAAAACGGCGTTCACGTCGATTGGATGCTGGATGAACGCCTGTTGCCGGAGACCGACGAAAGTCGACTCAAAGTTGTTGTTTCCAACTTGTTCGACAATGCCGCCAGCTATGTGGACAGCGGGGGAGACATCATGATTTCAACCTGCTGCACCGATCTTCGATTGGAGATCTGTGTATCCAATTCGGGCTGTCAACTGTCCACGGAACAGGTTGAACGAGTTTTTGACCGCTTTTGGCGAGCCGATTCGGCTCGAGCTGCCACCGGCAGTCACTGCGGACTTGGCCTTGCGCTGACTCAGCGAATTGTGCAGTTTTTGAATGGCACCATCGAGTCTCATGTTATTGATGGCCGATTTATTGCAGTCGTTGGCTTGCCGCTTTCGAGCGTCTCATTCAATGAACCAAATGGCGAATTCGACGCCGAAGTGGTTGATTTCGTGGAGCCCCAGGCGGTCACTGCAGATGCCTAGACGCTGATGGCAGGAACTACCATCTCGGGAATCGTCAATGAGACTTCGATATGACTTGACGAACCGGGCGCCAGTGACGGACACTCCGCGATGTGACCAAGTAACTGCGGGGAAAGAGCGGAATGGAGTTCGCGAACAATCGCCAAAGACGTAGACGAGCCTTCACCATCATTGAATTGTTGGTGGTGATTTCTGTCAGCGCGCTGTTGATTGCGTTGCTGTTGCCCGCCGTTCAAAAGGCGCGAGAAGCCGCGCGAGGTATGCACTGCCGTAATAATCTGAAGCAGCTTGGGCTGGCGTTACACAACTATCAGTCCGTTCATACGGTGTTTCCGCCGAGCGAGTTAAATTCTGTTGGTGATCCCGGCTGCGAACCTGATGAATTATTTGTGGAAGACAATTCTTCTGCCTGCACGGATTACCAATCGTGGACTTCGCTTTGCCTGCCGTTTTTGGATCAGGTATCGCTGGCGAATTCGTATGACTACAACACCGAATGGAGCGCGTTAAAGAACCGGGCTGCTATCAGTGTTCAGTTACCCGTTTTTCAATGCCCTTCAACTCCCGGCGGCAATCGAGTGGATCGCTATCACGTTGTGGGTGCGGCAGCAACTGACTATGGCTCCGTCAATCGGGTTGCCAAGCGAGTCTACAGCGATGTTTTTGGTGTCGCCGTGCCAAGTCAGGCTGCTCGTCAGGGAGCATTGGCAGAATACGAAGTGAATAAACCAGCCAACGTTACGGATGGTATGTCAAACACATTGATGGTTGCAGAATGCGCAGGCCGGCCTGAAGCACTTGTGTTTGGGCAGCGGATGACCGACCCACAATTCGCTCTGTATCGTGACGACGAAGTTGTTCGAGTGAATGGTCGTCTGATTGCTGATGCGGGTATCGGCTGGGCAGATCCTGATGCCGGTTTTCACGTAAAAGGTGTGCAGAAAGATGGAGTCACTGTTTATGGCTCTGTTTTCGTCAACGGTATTAACACCGGCGAAACATATAGTTTCCATTCCGGAGGTGCTCAGACTCTGTTCGCTGACGGATCTGTCCACTTTCTTTCCGCGAATGTCGATGGCTGGGTTTACGTATCGTTGTGCACCAGAGCTGGCGGCGAAGTTATTGGTGAATATTAAAGTCCAGCTGCGTGACTGAGGGCTTCGATTTAGGCCAAAACGTGTCATCGGTGCCCTGCCTAAGGCTTTAGTAACGCCCGCACAGGAACGTTACATCGCTCTTCACGGCAGGGTCATGGCTGTCCGACCTGGAAGCGTCCGAAAACCGCTCCGGCGAACTTCCCTATCGAAGCACGACGCGTGAGCGAATTTTGCCATGGCTGGATTCACTTGCTAACGCCGCGTGCTTATTAATTCGCGGTTTGTGGACCGCCTCAAGTAACACGCGAATGCACTGCTAAAGCGATGTGATTGCAGTAATTCTTAGCCGTTGTATTACGCATGCAAATGTTTCTGCGGGCACACATTCGATCACGACATCTGCTTTGGTGACGGGATGCTGAAATTGTACTCGAACGGCGGCCAGCATTAGTCGAGTCACACCGGCATGCTGCTGAAACAGGCGATTCAACCGAGTATCTCCGTGTTCGGAGTCGCCGATAATGGGATGCGCGATGCCATTCATGTGTCGGCGAATCTGGTGATACCTTCCCGTTCTCGGGCAGGCTTCGATCAAAGCGCATCGCGTTGTGGAATGCTGACCGGAAGCGAAGGGTTCCTCAAATGTTTCCAGCGTTCGATAGCTTGTCTCCGCCTCCTGAGGCACTGTGTGAGGATGCCCTTGCGGCTTATCACGTCCCTTAGACGAAATCAAAGGGCGGTCAAGGATGCCCGAATCGTTTGTGTGTCCGCGAACAAGAGCCAGATACGTTTTTTTAATCCTGCGTTCGGCGAACATCTGCCCAAACATGGCCGCGGCTTCACTGGATTTAGCCAACAACAGGACACCGGATGTTGGGCGATCCAATCGATGAACCGGATAGACGAAGCTTCCTAACTGATCTCGGACATTCTGAACGACGAATTCGGTCGCAGAACGATCTGCTTCGCTGCGATGAACAAACATTCCCGAGGGCTTTTCAACAGCGACCAAGACGTCGTCCTGAAAAAGGATGGGGATGTCTTCTCGAGTGTTGATGTTTTCGGCGTCAACCATAATTTTTCCAGCAGGCGGGAAGTTGCAGATACGAAACCAGCCGATGATCAGCGTCCAACCACCATGCCAAGGTATTCCTTGGATATTCTGGACAGAGCCGTTAGGTTGTCAGCTTGCGGGATGATGTTTAATATCCATTCTCCGACGGTCATTCCGTTGGGCGGACCGCTCATGAAATCTGCAGGCAGAGGATCTGCCTCGAGTCCATTGCGTTTTGCAAGACTCATTGCTCGACGCAGGTGCCATGCCGATGTGACTACGCCAATGCGTTGGCCGGAGTTTGCGAATCGTTCGCCCAGTGTCTTCATTTCCTCGGATGTCGTTCGTCCGCCGACCTGCTCAATAGCGTTCATCGGAACTCCAAGACGGTGAAGGATATCTGTCGACAGTTCGGCCGGGTCATGGGATGTCGTTGTTAATTCCTGAATCCGTTTGCCCGTGCAAATGAATCGTTTTGCAATTCCTGAGTGATATAGTTGAGCCGCCAGGATCAGACGATCGCCGGAAGAGTTTCCTTGGAATCTTTCATTGGCGCCCTGCGATGCTCCACCACCGAGCACAATTACCACGTCGAAAGGTTGCTGATCGTGTGGGTTAATCTGCCGGAATGGTGCTTCAATGCTGGCCGCCATCCGTTGCACCAGCAAGCCGCTGCCGCAAGTGGTAAATATGACCCAGATTGTAACAGCAATCGCAGTCGGTTTTTTCTGTCCGAAGGCGACTGCCAGCACGATGCTGGACAGCATCAGATACCAAAGTACGCCACACGGCATCACCAGCGATGTCGCAATTTTTTCGAACGCGCTGCGGCCAAGTCCCATCCACACAATTGCCAGTACCGCAAGTGTTGCGATTCCTAATCGAATAAGCGTGCAGATAACTTTGGGTTCAGTACTATTTGCGGTTGAATCTTTCATCTTTTTTTGCGTACGCTTTCCTTCTGCTCAGCCACAATCAAAGTCATCGCATCAGCACGGACAAAAGCCTTAACCGGACAGTCCGGTCCCGGATCTCCATCACATTGACTGGGAGTGATATTCTGTTCTGAACGTACTTCAATTTCGTTCACAAGGAACCGCCGAACATGGACATTTCTGTCCTGCCAGCCGAGTCGCATTTTCAAGGCATGTAAAACTGTTGCGATGTTCCCCTTCACCTGCAGAACTCTGACGTCCAGCAGTCCGTCGTGAGGATTTGCGTTCGGCGCAAACGGTATTCGAAAACCGTATTCCGGAATGTTAGTCGCGATCACATGCGTTCCCGTTGCCAGCAACTGACCATCGCTCGAATACACAGACAGCTTCGGAAACGAGTATCCGAGAAAGCTGGTTACCACCGGCCATAAATAACTGAAACGGCTGATGTTTCCTATGCGTCCTGAATGCAGTCGGCGCACTACTTCGGCGTCCACTCCGATACTTAACATCAGTAGAAACTGTTGCCCATTAGCAGAGCCGATATCGAATTGCCGAGTAACCCCAGCGTTGATTAGCCGTGCCACCGTTGCGCCGCAACGTGAGATTTTTAAATGTCTAGCAAGCAGGTTTTCCGTTCCCAACGGCAATGTTGCGATGGGTAGATCTGCATGGCGATTCACCACGCTTCCAACGGTTCCGTCTCCACCGGCGGCGACAATACAACGTACTTGGATACGTACGGCAGTTTGTTGCAGAAACGCATCCAGCCGTTCCCGACTTGCAAACAGGCGAACCCGAAACCCGTAGTTCCTCAGTTCGCGAATCAGGATCAGCAATTGCTTCGCGCCACGTCCACTGCCGGATGTTGGATTCCTTTGAATTACTACCAGCTGACGACTGTCTGGCAACGTCTTCGACGCTACGCCCTCGCACGCAACAGCCTGAGATGATTGGTCGGTGGCCACGGATTATGCAGTCCTGGACTGTTCGTTGGGATTTGCTGGGTTGGAATTTGCGATCTTCACGATTTCTGGCAGTTCACGCAAATCGGTAAGCCTCAGTACGCCAGGCGGCACTTTCTGAAAGCCTGAAGAAGATCGACAAATCCAGGCCGACTGAAATCCAGCGTCCACGGCCCCCTGTACGTCATTAATCAGGTCATCGCCTACCAACAGAATACGCTCCGCAGGAATTCCTAAAGTGTCGACAACGCCGGAAAAGAATTCAGCGGCTGGCTTGCGAAAGCCAACCTGTGACGAAATTATCCGGCACGAAACTCCGGCAAGTTCCTCAAGACCTTCGCACACGGCGTTAAGGCGGTTGTCAAAATTGGAAGCAATGGCAACCGTCAGGCCCAGTTGAGTTAAATTCTGCATCAGCCCGGCAACGTCAGGAAAACATCTCCAGCTTTCAGCCCGGCCGAAATGATCGAACAATGCGTCAAAGCACGGCTGAAATCCGTTTGGTGTAGGGCACAGCTTACGAATCAGGTCTGCCCAGAATTCACGCTCAGCCTCTTCATTTGTCGAAAGATCCTGACCGGCTGAACGCAGTCTCAAACCTTCCTTTACCGCTATTTGCACAACATCAGCTGCAATTTCGTGCCCGCAATATTGATAAATTGCAGTACGATAAGCATCTGCCACCGACGGTCTTGGGTACATCACCGTGCCAACAGCGTCAAAAACAACGGCTTGAATGCCAGGTGACAATGTCGATTGGGCGTCAGCCACGATTTCCATTTCCATTAGATGTATGTCGCACGGGCCAATACGAACGCTTCAACAGAACCTAAAGCGAAGCTGTCTTGACGTAGGTGACCTAAGTTAGCTGTAATCCACAAGGAATCTGCCCCAAAGTGCACCGACACGGAACTCAGTCGCCACACGAATGCTCACAACCTTCGATAAATATCTGTTGAACCGACTGTTGCACACCTTTGCGGTGTTTTTCATTGCAACATACGGGTTGTACATGGTTATTGACCTGTTTACCAATGTCGACGACTTCCAAAGAAACGGGCTGGGTGAAGACCGCGAATCGGTCGCGATGGCGATTTCAATTTTTCGTTATTATGGAGTTCGCGTCACTGAGTTCTTCGAGATGGCGGGGCCGATTCTGATCGTGGTTTCGGCCATCGCGGTACTGGGTTTGATGGAAAAAAATTCAGAATCTCATCCGATTTTGGCTGCTGGGATTCCTGCCTTTCGTTTGCTGCGACCGCTGTTGATTGGTGGTGGTCTGCTAAACTTAATGCTGATTTTGAATCAGGAATTCGTCTTACCCACCTTGGCGGTAGAACTTCAAAGTCGACGCGGCAGCGACACTGCTTCGGTACAAACGGTCGAACCGGTTTACGATTACTCAAATTATTTGATGCACATTGACGGCAAGGAAGTTGTCATTGAAGAGCGTAAACTTGTGGAACCGGGCTTTAAATTGCCTGAAGAACTTGCCACACCCACATATTCGCTGGAAGCTGAGTCAGCGATTTTTATCGAAAAGACGACTCGTCATCCGTCGGGTTGGTTACTGCAGAATCTAACCGGTCTTTTCGATGCAGATCGATTGACGGAATTTGGAAGAACTCGAGTCATTCCCCGTCCCAATGGCGTTGACGTTTTTATTGTTTCCGATGTTAGTTTCGACCAGCTTTATAACCGTGGTCGAAACCTTAAGCTGCTATCGTCGGCCCAATTGATTGAACGTATCCGAAACCCTTCGACAGGACTTGTTCCGGTTCGCAGTCAGAGCCTCGCGTTGCATTCACGCATCACTCGACCTATTCTGTCGTTGTTGTCCATCGCAATGGCGTTGCCACTGGTGATGCGTCGTGAGTCGCAGAGTCTGATTCTGAACATGGCCGTATGCGCCGGTGTGCTGGGCGTGTTTTATGCCATCACCCAGGCCAGCCTGATGATGGGCGGTACGCCGAGTTCCATGATTCGTGCCGATCTGGCCGCGTGGTTCCCTGTCATAATTACCGGCAGCGCCAGCGTCTGGACGGCTGGTTATGTGCAGACTTAACGTCACCGTATGCACCTCAAAGTCCTAAGCTGTCGAGTGTGTTCTGAACATGGTGTGAATGAATCGCCAACGCATTCCGTTCAACTACTGCCAGTTCAGCAGGAAGCTTAAACCGAGCAACGGCGATGTCCGATGTTTTTCCGCACAGCGGAGGTCACCACCTTGTAAATCAGGCCTCATACGGATTTCAATTTGAATTAGCGCTGTTGTTGTAGGGTGCTGCGCAGACGGTTTTCATGAGATGTTCTTTAAGAACGGCCAGTTGCCAGGCTGTCATGGCCGCGTCTTCAATCTCATCGTAGTCTGTGTAGGCACGGTTGCTCCTGTAGTGGCTCTTCAAATAGTGCCATAGGTTTTCCAGCGGATTGAGTTCGGGACTGTAGGGAGGCAGCGTCACATTTTGGGAACATTCAAGGCTTTGGCGGTGTGGAAGCCCGCTCCGTCCCACACCATGACGGCCAGCGTCAGGGGAATTGCACGTTCAAACGGCTTGAAAGGCTCGCAAAATGCCTTTGAGATTATCTAGGTTCCATCCGGCGATGAGTCGTTTGCCTCGAACGTTGTCTTTGAATGTCGTGTCGGCTTTCAAAATCGACAGCGC
>JBDNFN010000300.1:0-55827 GCA_041689795.1 Fuerstiella sp.
ATCGGCACAGTTGATCGGCACAGTTGATCGGCACAGTTGATCGGCACAGTTGATCGGCACAGTTGATCGGCACAGTTGATCGGCACAGTTGATCGGCACAGTTGATCGGCACAGTTGATCGGCATAGTTGATGAGTCCCCGGACTGGAAGCATGTCTGAGATGGTCGTCAACGTGGACTTGAAACTGATCTGCCATGGTTGAACGTTGCCTTCGATCGCCGCTTCGGCCATCACTCCACGGACCAGATTGTAGGCCCGTATATGCGTTGGGATTTCGTTTCGCACGCGATGAAGTTGGTGGCATCGCAGATGTTCCATTTGCCTGATCGTCTTCAGGCTTGGCAGATTAAGTTCCGCTTGCCAGCGGCGGCGAAACAGCGCCGCGATGTTTTCCTTTGTGGATTCGATGTCGTCGCATAGCGAAGTGTGAACAATGATCTCACGCGTTCGCAGACCTTTGTGGGCGACTCGGATTTTAATTTCGCGAATGATGATGACAGTGGGATACGTTTCGTATTCCGGTTCACTCATCCACTGCGGACGTGAGGCCTTGTGGATCTGAATCGCGTGATCGTCTTTGCCGTGACGAATGCCGGTTCGGAAATCACTCTTGCGAATTTGATGTTTACGAACGACAACGTGCCCGCCACGCTGCATTACTCGGGCCATTTCAAACCAACCTGCCTATCCGCGATCGGCGAGAAAAATTTCGGTGTTATCAATAATTTCGTCGATTTGCCGGAACAGACTAACTTCATGAATGAACTGTCCTGTGTAGCGCCCCATCGCCATGTCCAGCACGACGCCGGTCGATAACGCGAACAGAACAACCATGCGTACGATCGGAAATCCACAGCCCGGTGCCTGGCTGGACAGTTGCGGATCGGCGGCCTGATGCTTCGGCGTATCAGCCATCGTCACTGTCGTGCCGTCGGCGGTGATGACTCGGTGGCCCAGCCAGAGCCAATCGTCGGAACTCTTCGCTTCGTTCGCTTTCAGCACTGGCTTTCAGCACTGGCTTTCAGCACTGGCTTTCAGCAATCGGTGCATCGCAGATTCGGCCAGCTTATCGCATGCAATGCAGTATGCCCCCGTCTTCTCCGAGCAGGCCCGCAGGCCGTTGGCGACTGGATTGGTGATCAACTTGGCGACCGCCGAAACCCAGCCGTGATGAATGCTCATGACTGGTGACAGAAAGCCCCACAGCGTCACCGAAGTGTTGTAAATTCTCGCTGCACTGAGAATGGAGGTTGCCTCACCGAACACAGATTCGATAGTCAGCTTCGAGATCAGCGAAGCGAAATACAGATCACCACACTGACGGGCGTGACGAACTCGGCGGCGGAACGAATCAAAGGGATGCTGGCACACGGCGCTTCCTTGCCTGGCGTGTTCGGGCGGTTAGATATCCGAACTCATCGCAAGTGCAGCCCCTCCCTGTCAACCGCAACTAAATCCTGTCGCAGCAACACCTCACCGTCGATTAAGTGCCATTCGTTCCTGGCACCTTTTCCCATCGCCTAACGATTTCTCTTCGCTGCGGGTTGTCTTGTTGCCGTTTCAGCAAAATCGCTCTCACTTGAGCCGTAAGCTCGCGCGTTGGCTTGTGCGAATAGTATGGGTCGAACCACATTTCCTGATCTGTGAACGCCCAGAGGAACATCGCGCTGAATGCTTCTAAGTTTTGGTCCAAGTGCGAGTGAAGCCGAACTATTCGTGATTACCGGAGGCATCTGGATGCCTTTTTGCCGGAGCCTAATTGCTCGGGCGGGCCTTGCCGAATGCGACCGCTGACGTGCTACAACTGCCAGACAACGCCGACCGACTGTTGACGATTACCGGCTGTGAGCACCTCACAGAACCTACTTTGATTCGAACGTTCAGTTCGTGCAGGCCCAATCGCAGCTTGTTCACCGCAATTCGAAAGTCGGCGGGTAAATGCTGACCCGGGATCCGGTGGTCGATCACAGCAGCGATGACAGTCTGCGGGAACTGATGTTCAGTCAGCAGTAATCTGTTTGTCATCCGTGAATGGAAAACTAAAGCGCCGCGCTATCTCAATTGACTGCGTGGCGTTCCTTGCGTTGAAGCTCGATGTCAACTGCCCACCTGGTCTGTTGAGCGTTTTTTTCTCCGGCACGTGAACTGCGACGTGCTGCGTTCTGTCTGTTTAATCCGGCTGAACGCTTTTAGTGGTAACCGCTAACTGGTGCTAGCGGCCGAAAAAACTTACACGCCATTGACCGCGTTGGTCACGTTCAAATCGGCAAAGTAACTGCCTCGAAGGAAAGTAAGGTGTTCTGAATAAAACGCGACATCCAACTCAAAACAGAATTGCAAACCCGCCGCACTTACTTAGCTCGGCACCGCTTCAAGCAAGACATGGCCGCCAATGACGGGTGTTAATCAACCCGGTCGTATCTATGAGGTGATTCCGACAGGAATGCTGGGCATGCCGAAGCACCAGCATTGCTGCATTCGGCGGCATTCTCGGTCGAGAATTCTTAGCATCACTTTGCATCGCCCCGTTCGCGATGAACGGCTTTTGTAGGAACCCAGGTACGTGAACTTGTGATTTGCAGTTCATGAGCCTGCTCTGCCGTGATAGGCGAGTTCGTGCCAGTGGTTGCTCTATCGGGATTATTCTGCACCAGACGAGGGCGATATTGAGCGGCGATGCCGTCGTCGTTCGAATTTCGATGAACCGAATGCCAGAAACCAAGACCGAGTGAAGAATGACGGACGTAGCGATAGCGAACGATCAGCCCAATCGTCAGCAATGCGCCACCAAGAATGCCGCCAACCATCCAGTTGCCAAGCTGCGACGTATCAAGCAGGCACAGAAAACAACACATCCCAGCGCCACAGGCAATTACAATCACCGTCGCTAACATGCTGCCAGCATCGTCTCGACTGCGTTTCCACCGACTTGCCATTCAAATCTCCCGGAACTCAACCGAGACTTTTCAGTGCGTAGTAACCGCGCACACATTTTGAGCAAGTCTACCAAATGTCCGAATTCTAATTCCAGTACCAGCAAGCATCGCGTCGCCATTACCTGCAAGACAATTAACTGTTTGCCGCAGACTTAGTCCATAGCAATGGTGGCTGTGCACACTCCGGCAACATCGAACATTCTGTCGTGCCTGGAAAATTTCCACGGTAATTCGCCCCACCATAGAGCGAAATTCGACGGACTGCCGTTGCCAGCCCTAAAAAAAAGCGACAACATCACCTAATCGGCCAAAGATGCTGCAACCATGAATTCGCCAGGCAAGCCATCAAACCTGATCAGCGATGAAAAGCAAACCGCTGTACATCGATATCAGCACGCGCAGTGTTGGCTTGCGGCTGGTCTGTGCGGCTGGCAATGAAGCATTCCAAAGTCCCAGGACTTTCCTGCAAACATCCAGAGACTGCATGCAGCTCGCTTCTGATGGATTCACTTTTTTCATTGTTGCACGACAGCAGTGGAACATGCAAAGCATGTGTATCGTACGCAACCACAACGAGCATTGATTCGGTTGCCCTGTTCGACACTAACTTGCGGTCGCTGACATCGCGCATCGTCCGTTGCTTGCTGTCTCCGGGTAGTCAGTCACGGGCAAGTATAGTGGCTTTAGTTTCCGCGCATCTTTCGAACGATCGCCTTCACTACGTCAAGTACGACGTCTTCGTCTGCAAGCTCGGGAAACTGGCTTTGCTCGACCTGCTGCTGAAGCCAAATATCAAACTTCGGCGGAGACTGTTCCAGCGCTGTTGCTACAAGAAACGAAAACAGGTGCAGCTCTTCTTCGCTGCGATCAAAAAGTTCGTTACGGACAGCTCGCTGCACGTCTCGAATGGTGGGCCCTTTTTCGGCAGCAGCAAATTGATCGTCGTCTTCGACCACAACCTTCTGAGCAGACTCATGCTGAGCCATCGCTGTTTGACCAAACAGAACCGGCATAACTAACATCCAGTCTGGGCCAGCGGCGGGCAGACTGTTCCGACCAACTCGATAATGCTCGCGAATCATGTTCAGCTGATTCAGTAATGGCTTTATTTCTTTTTCGCCGCCTTCAGCAAACGATGCTCCATTCAAATAGCCGACAATTCTGGACCGGCTGCGTTCCCACTTTGGCTGACTTTTCTCATAGTCATACAAAGCTCGGGCAACATCACTGCGACGACTTGTCGAGTAGGCATTTTCACCTGACTTCTTGATGACCTGCTGCCGGGTAAATTCTATGCTGTGCTGTCCGCCAGGCTGCATGTCATAAAACTGGCGTACGAAAATCACAACGTCACCAATTTCAGGCACGAACGCAGGCGTTCGATGAGCTCGACAAAATGTGGGATAGGTTTCCGCAATTCTCAGAACCCCAACAGGCATGTAATGGCCATTGGTTGGGCGGATAACGGCAATCTGTTCTTCAACCTTCAGCGTGTGAACGTCACCCAGATCAATCAAAGCCGAGCCTTCTCGTACCTGTTCAATTCGACCAATACTGTAAACCAGACCCGGCCGATCAACCTCTACATCAACGCAGTAAGCCGTGGAACCGATGTGCAGAAAACCGATCACAATCAGACAGATTGGAAAATTACGGATCGGGAAATTCACAGACATAACATGGATCTCGCAGGGGAATTGTCGACCACGATAGTCTAAGGCAGAATGCCTGACCCATCCAAAACAATTATGCAAATCACACCGAAACTGTGAGTGACTGCCCCGTAGAAACTCATCCCGCTTTCGTAACCGCTGCCAATGCATGCTGTTTTTTCGCTAAAGTCCGCCCGATTGGACTTAGTGCGGCATGGCGGCCTGCCAAAATCGCCAGCGAAAGTTAGATATTTCCTGAGTGGATCAGCACAGCAAGCACGCGTCAATTAGGTTCGCCGCGTCGCATGTGTCCTGGTTCCGCAGACAGGGCGGCCAACTTCGAATGCCAGATGTCCTGTTGACTTCGTCAGCCCGCGTTTCGCAAAAACATTGGGCACCTGAACAAAGATTACGGCCGATGCATCGTGATGCCACGCCAGCCATGTGCCTGCCAAGCAACTGAACTGTAAGAAACGAAACGCGTCGTGATTGGCGGGACGACTTCCGTCGACGGCAGAAAGCTGCCTTGAACGGCGTCAGGCTGCGGCTCGCATTGCCAGTTCTTCCGCATTGACGGCGACAATCGCGATGCCGAACTTGTCGGCCAGACGGGTCACTTCTTCTGGTTCCAGCAGAATAGTCATGCCAGCTTCAATCGCCAGAATTCGGCCACCCGATTCGTGCATCGTCTTAATAGTATCGACGCCCACGGTGGGAACGTCGAAACGCATATCCTGTTGCGGCTTGGCCACCTTAACGACAGTGAATCCACCGCGGCGACATAGTTCACCTGCTCGACGAATGCACTTGTCCGTGCCTTCAATCGCTTCAACTGCAATCACTGCGGTGTCGTTTACGACAACCGTCTGACCAATATCCAGTCGGCCCATTTCGCGGGCCATTTCCCAGCCGAACTGAATGTCGCGCCACTGGTTGGAATTCGGCTTTTTAGAGGTCAGGAATCCATGTTTCACAAGCAACTCCGGGGCGTACTTCAATGCCGAATCGAACGTCAGTCCGTCCCGCTCGAATTCGCGAATAACGGCCAACAGGATTGTATCATCTTTTTTGTTTTCTTTGGCGTAGCGGACCCACATGTGGATCGTGCGCCAGTCCGGCATGAGTCTCAGCCAGCGAAACGGATGAAACAGAACAGTCTTTTCAATCTTGCCTGCCATGATGATTTTAGAAACGCCTGCTTTGCGAAACAGACGAATTGCCTTACCGATGCGAGCCAGAGGAGCAAAGCGAAAATCATCGCAGGCGGCGGCAAGTTCGTCAGACGCCATTCCGGCAACGCCCAGACCAAACACCGTATGGCCAGCACGGTGAGCCGCCTGAACAAATTCCAATGGAAACTGCCCGGCTCCGGCAAGCAGTCCCAGACGCGTGGGTTCCATGTCACTCACTGTGGCGTACCTGTCGCGCGGAAATGGCAGAATTGTGGGATTGTCAATTGAATCGTTCATAGCTTTATTCAGGCAATACCATCAACGTTTTAGTCTTAAGTAATAAGGCATTGGTGTAGAAGGGAGAGAGAACATTCAACGTGTTGAATAGCGGCGACTCGAAAACATGTCCGGCATTAACTTAAGCCGCTTCTCGTGGCCGATGTATCCGTTCAGAACTGCCTGCGGCAGTAAGCAGCGCTGTAACCTGCTGCTGTAGTTCATCAATTTGTTTCTGTAATTTTTTCACTGTCGATCTCAGCTCCGGCAGTCGTTTCAGCGACATTACCTGTTTAGCATGCTCAGCTGCATTGCTGGCTGGGCTTCCCAGATAAGATTTACCGCCCGGAAGATCTTTATGCACCCCCGACTTTGCGCCAATGATGGCTCCATCGCCAAGATGAACATGATCTGCAATTCCCGATTGCCCTGCACAAACAACGTACTGTCCCGTTGTGCACGAACCAGCAATGCCCGTTTGCCCAACGAGAATATTGTGTTTGCCGATCTGGCAGTTGTGAGCAATCATTACGGCATTGTCGATGCGAGTGCCGCTACCGATCACCGTCGATCCAACTTTCGCGCGGTCTATGGTTGTGCATGCCCCGATTTCGACGTCGTCCTGAATCACCACGTTACCCAGATGCGGCAGACGTTCGTGTCGACCGTTCACTGTCCGATAACCGAATCCATCAGAACCAATCACTGTTGATGCATGAATCGTTATGCCGCTGCCCAAAACCACGTCCGGATAAATCACAGCATTCGAGTCAATACGGACGTTGTCACCAATGATGCAGCCATCACCAATCATAGCGCCAGAATTGATTTCACAAAACTCGCCAATCTGCACATCCTCACCAATTCGAGCGAAAGGGTGCACGTTTGTGTGAGCACCAACCGACGCTGTTTCGGCAACCATCGCGAATGGTGAAATCCCAATCGAACGACGAGCGCGGCGAGGTAACAGCCGTTCAGCGATTTTAAGAAAAGACGCTTCCGGTTCAGCCACCAACACAAAGATCTTGTCCGAATGTGCAGTCAACAGTTCCGCAGCGGACTCTGGAGCAATGATTACGACTGCCGATGTTCCAGTGATCCGACTGACATTCTTTTTGCAGCCGACAAATGCCAATTCTGACGATGAAGCACGTTCGATGAATTCAACACCGGTAACTGCAACATTGATGCTGTCCGACGCGGTGTTGTCTAAAACAGTAGCGCCCAGCAGTTCCGCGATTTCACGTACGGTCAGCGATTTTTTTTTGAATGCGTCCGTCATCCAGGCCTCCCTGCCAAAATGAACCTGGAAAAAAACCAGCGTCCTGCTGATAGTAATGTGCTCAGTAATTCGGGGTTTTAAAGACTTTGAAGGCTTTACTGCAAGACGAAGTCTGTGTTCCGGCTTGCTTCTTTGTTACGAAGTATCGCAATTCCTTGAGTTGTTTTCGGTATTTTCGATGCACGTTGGGCAATCCGTTTCCTATCCTGACGGCTTTCCCGGTCAGACCATCGATCTGATGGTGATTCACATTACAATCTTTCCTGAAACAAAACGTTCGTCGGAAATTCAACGGTTCGGGTCCTTCCCGGATGCCCGCCCAATCCACTGCTGCAACGCCTAAGATAAAACCTGCATGCCCACTGTCGCAAACGACAATAACACGATGAAAGACGTAAATTCAGTCGGAATCGTGTCGACAAAATACGCCACACTGTTTTCTGAAACTGCGCCACTGCGGTTTCTGAGCGGCGCGACGGTATCACCAGTCTGCGTAGCTTACGAAACTTACGGAACCCTGAATGAACGCCGAGACAATGCGGTATATATTTGTCACGCTCTCACTGGCGATGCTCATGCAGCTGGCGTGCATGCCGCTGACGATGAGAAGCCAGGCTGGTGGGATGGACTGATTGGCCCTAATAAAGCTCTCGACACAAATAAGTATTTTGTGATTTGCGCCAACGTGCTGGGCGGTTGTCAGGGCACAACTGGCCCGGGCAGCATTGACCCCGAAACGGGAGCCCGCTTTTGTTTGGATTTCCCCTTTTTGACCGTCTCAGATATCGTCTCGGTGCACTCGGAATTAGTGCGACATTTGGGTATCGATAAGCTTCTGGCGGTAGTTGGCGGAAGTCTTGGCGGAATGCAGGTGCTGGACTGGTCCGTGCGATTTCCTGATCAGGTCCGAGCAGCCGTAGTTCTTGCTTCAGCACCAAAACTTGCGGCTCAAGGCATCGCATTCAACGCCGTGGGACGCCGCGCCATTTATGCTGACGCGGGCTTTCTCAACGGAAAGTACTACGAATCGGAAGGGCCACGGTATGGCCTGGCTCTGGCTCGAATGGTGGCCCATATCACCTATCTTTCGGAAGATTCCATCGAACTAAAGTTCGGACGCCGCCTGCAGGACAGCGACCGTTTCGCTTTCGAAATGCAGAAGGAAACCGAATTCCAGATCGAAAGCTACCTGCACTACCAGGGGAAGCGTTTTGTTCAGCGGTTCGACGCCAACAGCTATTTGTATCTGACTCGAGCGATGGACTACTTTGACCTTTCGGAAGGCCACAAATCGCTGGCCGACGCGGTAAAGAATATTCAGGCTCGTTTTTTCGTGGCGTCGTATGATACAGATTGGCTGTTTCCAACGAGTCAAAGTAAAGAACTGGTTTCTGCTCTGCTGCAGGTTGGAAAGCACGTATCGTATGTTGAACTGGAATGTCCGTTTGGGCATGACTCGTTCCTAATTGACATTGGCCCACTGACCGAGCTTATCGCTCCATTCCTGGAACAAACGTTGCTTGCCGCCCGAGCGGAATAACGAGTGCTACTGACAATTTCATAAAAGCTCCAATGTCCAAATCCCGCTATCAACTTCCTGACCTTTCAATTCAGCTTGTCGACGACCTGATCATGCGTCACATCGACAACGGCAGCTCTGTCATTGACCTTGGCTGCGGCGATGGTCGATTGATGCAACGCTTAAGCGGTGAAATGAATTGCAACGTGGTTGGCATTGACGTTGAACTAAGCAATGTGGCCGCCGTTATGCGACGTGGGCTTCCGGTTGTGGCCGCTGATCTGAATCGCGGCCTGGCCGATATTCCTTCTGACACGTTCGACTTTGCCGTGCTGAGCCAGACGTTGCAACAGGTGCAACGCCCCAAGCAACTGCTAAAGGAAATGCTGAGAGTCGCAAACAGAGGCCTGGTTGTGGTGCCAAATTTTGGCCACTGGCGAGTCCGCTACGAGGTGCTTCGCCGGGGACGCACACCGATTACTCATGCTTTGCCCTACGAATGGCATGAGTCACCGAACCTCCATTTTATGTCGATGCGAGATTTCCGGGAGCTGATGCAAAGCATTGGCCTGAGAATCGTTGAAGAGCGACCGATCATCAATGGACGCTCTGTGGATCGGGCATGGGCCGCCAACCTACGAGCTGACAGCGCCTTTTATCTACTGGAACGCACGTCGACTGCGATACCGGAATCGGCATAAACTGCTGATTTGCCAATTACACTGGTCGTGACACGCAGGTTGCCTGATTCACTGAAGCCTCAACATAAAGTTGCAGCCCCTACCGCCGTGCAGACAACGCAAGTTGTATTGACTTAATTCGGTGTTTCCAGCTAGTTTGCCGGCAATCCGCAGTCTGTTTTCCTGTGGTTTTCAGGAATTCTTCCACGAAACTCTCGGAAAAATGCGTGCATTCCTGTGCATAACTTTTCTGTGTTTGACATCCCATTCGAATTGCCTCTGGGCTTTCGATGAGCTTTTGCTGCGCGATGTACAGAACTCAGAAGAAAAGCTGCTGGTCATGACTAACGGACGCGTCGTGTCTGGACAGCTGACACCGCGCGCTGGCGGATACGACGTTGTTCTTCCGGCGGGACGAATGTTTGTGCCAAGCAAACAGATTCGTTTTCAGGCTGACAGCATGGATGATGCGTATCAGCGCATGCGTGCAACTCTTCAGGAGTTAACGCCGAACACACACCTCGACCTCGCAAGATGGTGCCTGGCAAACAATCTACAGTCCTATGCACGACGCGAAGCACTGGACGCACTGCATCTGGATCCTCACCGAACGGATGCGCAAAGAATGCTTGAGTCTCTGGTTCGCGAAAACAACCGGTCACAGCACGTGCTGACGCCACAAATGAGTTCAGAGCAATTCCAACGTGGGCAGGTGGAACAAACCGTTGCACCGGAACGCAGATCACTCGGAGGCCTGCCAGCGGATCGAGCCAAAGAATTCACTCAACGAATTCAGCCGCTGATGACTAACAAATGCGGAAACGCGCGATGCCATGGAGCAGGACGGAATTCATTTTCGCTGGTTTCGCTTAGACGCAGTGCCACATCTGTCGCCTCAGAACAGAATCTTGCTGCAGTACTAAACCAATTGGACTTTCAAAATCCTGATCAGAGCCCCTTGTTGCAGGCGACGCAGGGTCTTCACGGTGGCAATCATCAACCACTGTTTCCAGGACAATCCGGCGGCAGGCAGGTGGACACATTGCGAGAATGGGTAAGAGCTGTTGCTGCAGAACTTGCACCAACAGAACCCGCTGCTCTGCAGAACATTGATGAGAACAAACCGGTCGAACAGACATCCTTCAGAACTTTGCCCGATGATTCCGGCGTCAAAAAATCGCTCGCCATCAGCAACGTTGATGAACCAGACGCAGCCGGACAATCAAGCGGCATGGCCCCAACTTTCAATCTGGACGGAAAGTTCATCAGAGACGCCGTGGTCGCAACGCGTTACGACGAATTTGATCCCGATGTATTTAATCTTCGGTATCACGGAAGACGTAGAAGTGAAATGCTAACTGGACTGCAGCAAAGCGGGACGAATACACGGCCCGGCTTGGGAACGCCTTAGACCAACTACGGTCGACGTTCCATTTGGAAAACTCCGCAAGAGGACTCGCGATGCGAACCTTCATCAATATCACAACAATTATAATTCTTCTCGCCGCAACGCCTGGTTGCTCAAGATTTCGTCAGCTGACACGACGCGACTACGCGAAGCTGCACGATCCATTTACGTCAAGCATAACTGACGAAGAGGCGATCGCTCAGCACGCATTGGAACGCGACAGAGCAGAAGCCACTGCTGGCGTCACACGACTCGGCGACGGCACTGGAGGCGTCACACGACCCACGAATGCGATGATAGTTGCTCAATCTAACCCACAGCCAAAAGCAACCGCAGATGGAGCGGGACCATCGCTGTCAGATTTCGTTGGCAAGACCGTCGAAACCCCCGTTGCGGAAACCACAGCTTCAGCCCGCGCCCCAATGAACGGGTCGGACATGGCCGATTTCACTTCCTTTCTGGAAGAACAGGCGACCGCCCGTGGAATGACGGAAACCGCTCGCGAACTGGATGTGGATTTTTCAGAATGGGCAGCCGCCGAGAAACAGGAATGGCAACGTGAAACCGCATCATTAGAAGAAAAAGCCGCGCCTTTAATCAGTCCTATTCAGCAAGTCAGCCGGACAGTTTCCGCCGCAGATTCCGCAGATCTTACTCAACTGGCCGCAACACAGAACATGGCCCGCGCGTCTTCAGCAGCAATCGAAGTAGCGACACCGCTGATTCAAAAAAACGTGGCTGCTCAAGTACCTGTAAAGCAATTTTCTGCTGCAAAAAACACCGCCGCTGTTCAGACCATTGGCACGGAAAATCCGTTCGCGGAAATCAACTATCAGCCAAGCCCTAAAGTCGCCAACTCGAATGCAACACCGGCAGGGTTTGCCGCACGACCTCCTCGAACTGCGGCTCCTGAACCGGAATGGGCAGCCTCATCGTCTCCAACACCTGCCGCCAAAAGCGCTCCGGTGTTCGACTTCAATGATGTCCCATCAGATTCGAAAAGACTCGATTCCGGATTCAACTTTGATACAGGCTGGAAGCCGTCAAACCTTGTTCAACCGTAAGCGGCATTCTGCTATCAATTCGCGCTGAATCCTTTGCGGCCAGCCGCGAAATACAGTGATGACAGGATCACCAAGCAGCTGTCTGAAGTCCAGACAGCGCCACATCCAAACACAACTCAGGCGTCCTCGACACACCAGCGTCGGATCAGTTTTTCATAAAGCAAAGTTCCGTCTTTCAATTGCTGAATATCAATCCATTCGTCATCTGTATGGGCTTGGCGAATATCTCCAGGACCAAGGACTGCGATGTCTTTCAGTTCGGTAAAACAGGAACCGTCGGTGCCGTAAGAAACAGTCTGTGACGATGGCTTATCCGCCACAGCAAGCAATTCGGCAATGAAATTGCATTCAGGATCCGTAAACAACGGATTTCCCTGAAACATCATTTCAAAATCCAGCTGATGTCTTTCTGCGGATGCTTTGATTTCGCTCACCAGGGCATCTGCATCGATTCCGGGCATCGTCCGAAAGTAGATAGTGCAGATTGATTGAGCGGGAGTGATATTGATGGCAGACGTATGATCGTTGATCCCAAGATTCAGATTAATTGTCGGGGGATCGTAGCGATCATCCTGCCACTGAACGTCGCCGTCGATGCGTTGACACATTTCATACATGTCGGCCAAGAACGGAATCATTGCGAAGTTGGCATTCAGTCCTTTGCCAGTACTTGAATGTGCGGCGACACCGTGAGATTTAATTCTCATGCTGCGACCGCCTTTGTGAGCATGCACAACATTCAGCAATGTCGGTTCGCCGATGATGGCGCGACTTTGACGACTGACGATGTCGCGATACATAGTGGAATCGGCAACAATATGTCGCGCTCCCTGAAGCCCGACTTCTTCATCTGCAGTGCACACGACGTTTAGCGGAGCATTCAGCGGAGCATCGCCGATCGCATCGATGGCTGACATCATGCATATCAGCGAGCCCTTCATGTCGCAGGATCCGCGTCCATAAACGCGGCCGTCTTTTTCAAACAGCGTCCATGGCCCACTCTCCGAGAAGCTCCAGGTATTTACGGGAACCACGTCTGAGTGGCAGAAATACGAGAGCCCGCGGCCTGTCGCTGGACCTTTTTGGCCCAAAATACAGGCCTTGGTGATTCCATGTGCATCCTGATATGACAGCCACTCAATTTGAAAACCACGTAATTGCAACTGGTTTTCAACCCAGCGACTGACCTCAACGTTCGACGTGGAACTAATGGAAGGAAAGGCGACCATTTCAGATAGAAGTTCGATACTTCGCATGTCGCAGCACTTCAACTAAAGCGTCTTTTGAACAAAAAGGTATAGATTATCACTCCGCATCCTACAACAGAAACCAGCGTCTACCAGCGTGCGCGACCCCATGACGCGCCGCGGAAACCGTCAGAACATGAAACGTTTTAGGAACAGCTACAAAAACCCAGCCACAGTTAATGCATTTTGTCCGCAAAATTTCACCCGTTAAACCGGCTGATGATTTCGCCACCGTCGTGGAACCAGCCGTCTTTGCAGGCTAAGATGCGGGTAGGGGAGATTCAATAAGCCCTAAAAACTCGAACACTCACGGTTCGATTCTCGTTTTCAAAAAGTTTCAGGACTGATATACAAGATGTCACAGCAGTTGACACGCGAAATACTCGTTGAGCTCGAATCTCTCCGACTGATCGATCCGCACACGCACATTAACCCGATGGCGGCTGCGTCAAAAACGCTGGCTGACATCATGGGGTATCACTACTACACAGAATTGGCGCATTCAGCGGGGCTCGCGAAAAGTCGAATCGAAGAGCCGGGACTTGATCCCAAAGAAAAGGTTTCACGCCTTGTACCGTGGTTGGCGACTATTGAAAACACGGCGCAGTACAGCTGGCTGTTGGAAATGAGCAGGGAGTTCTTTGACTTCCAGGACGATCAAATTACGGAAGCTAACTGGGAGTCGCTATATGACAATTCACTGAAGAAAATGAGCGAAGACAACTGGGAACAGCAGGTACTCGAAAAAAGCGGCCTTGATCAGGTCTACCTGACCAACGATTTTGACGATCCACTAACCGGTTTTGACACCAGGTTCTACGTGCCGTGCCTGCGAACCGACGATCTAGTGTTTCACCTGTCAAAAACAGTCGTTCGCGAACGTCTGAAAAAATCGACTGATTCATCACCAACAAACGCCGAAGAGCTAAAAAGCGCTTTAGCAAAACTGTTTGTGCATTTCACCGCCAACAACGCCCGCGCCTGTGCAATCTCGTTACCGCCTTCGTTTGCACCAGAACCCGTGGACTTAGCGACTGCAGATCCCATCGTCGGAAAAGTGTTTCAGGGGAAAGACCTGGACAGCAAAGAGCAAACAGTTCTGAGTCAATTTGTATTTTGGACGCTGACAGAATACTGCGCTGAATTCAAGCTTCCGTTCGACCTGATGATCGGGGTAAATCGACGAGTGTTCGAAGCCGGTGTTTTCCAGGGACAGGATCTGTACGACAAACGCGTTTCGCTCATTCAGTACAAGACTCTCCTGAATGCTTTCCCGCAAGTCACCTTTCCAATTTCAGTTCTGTCGGAAACCAGCAATCAGGAACTGGTCAGCTATGCGTGGATCTTCCCCAACGTCGTGACAAACGGGCACTGGTGGTACTCCAATATCCCTGTGTACATTGAAAATGACACGCGTGGCAGACTGCAGGCTGTACCAAAGACTAAACAGATTGGTTACTACAGCGATATGTACAAGCTTGAGTTTGCATTGCCAAAATTTGCGATGTATCGACGAATTCTGGCGAAGGTTTTGGCGGAGGACTTCGTTGTTAGACGGAATTGGAATGTTGAAAAAACTGTAGAACTTGGAAAACTTATCCTACGAGGCAACGTCGAGACAATTTTTGGCGAAGCTTCGTAACGCAATTTCTCGGAAAACCCTTTAACTTCCGCTAACATTTGCCTTCCCGTATGGCAATTTCCCGGAATCACCAGTAGCCAATCTCAATTCGATACAGAGCAGTTTTTCTATGCCTCGCATCGTTCTATTAAAAGAGGGTCAGGCGATTCCTTATGAACTGGATACATATCCCGTTCGACTGGGTCGTCACCCGGACTGCACCGTTCAGCTCGATTCCAATATGGTTTCTCGCTTCCATGCGCGAATTGTCCAAAAGGACAATCGCAACATGCTGGAAGACCTTGAAAGTGGCAACCATTCGTTTCTGAACGGAAAGCGACTTGAGCCATTAACTCCTGTGCCGCTAAAGCATGGCGACCGAATCAAGCTTGGTCCGATCAAATTTCGGTTTGAAGACGATTCGGCGGCAGAAAGCGATTCAAGTAAGTTCGGAATGACCATCGGACTTGAGCTGAACGAAGAAGCCAGCAGCACAATCATGGGCTCCGCGGCAGCTGGCGGTTATGGTCTTCTGGATGTAAGACCCGAGGACAAACTGAATGGAATTCTGAAGATTAACAAGGCGTTGGCCGGCACGGTTGAAATCGGCAGCATTAGTCCAAAGATTCTGGATGCCTTGTTTGAGATTTTCCCACAGGCTGATCGCGGCTCGATTCTGATGAAGGAATCAGAAAATTCGCCTTTGGTTCCCGTTGCTCAAAAACATCGCAGTATCAACGACGATGACACAGTTCGTCTAAGCCGCACGATCGTAGATAAGGTCCTGCAGGAGAAGACCGGAATCTTATCCGCAGACGCGGCAAACGATTCCCGGTTCAGTGCAAGCGAGTCCATTTCGAGTCTGACGATTCACTCGATGATGTGCGTGCCAATGCTTAACCTGGAAGACCGGCCCTTTGGTATCATCAATCTTGACACTCAAAACCCAATGAAGAGATTCACGGATGATGACCTGCAACTTCTGCTAGCCGTTGCCAGCCAGGCCTCAAACGCCTACGAAAACGCCAGGCTAATGGTGATGTACATGGCGAAACAGAAGCAGGACAAGGAAATGGGAATTGCGCGCGGCGTGCAGCATGCATTGCTCCCTGAAAAACTACCGCAGGTCCCAGGCTATCAGTTCTTTGCATCCTACGATGCTGCTCAGGCCGTTGGTGGCGACTACTTCGACTGTTTTATGATTGGCGAAGACAAAGTCTGCGTTTCCTTCGGCGACGTTGCTGGAAAAGGCGTCCCGGGAGCTCTGATTATGTCGCGAATTTCCAGCGTCGTTCAGAACACGATGACATTCACAGACGAAGTGCCTGTTGCAATTCAACGAATCAACGCTCACATGTGCCACAGCATGGTTGAAGGACGCTTTGTCACGTACATCCTTGGAGTAATCGATCTTAAGACCAACAAGATCACGCTGACAAACGCCGGACATATGTCGCCCGTGATTAAAAAGGCTGATGGAACCATTGAAGAGATCAGCGACGAAAGCACTGGAATCCCCATCGGTATCATGTCGGGATATCCGTACGAAGTCATTGAACGGCAGATTGACCCCGGTGACATCTTTACACTGGTCACCGATGGCGTTGACGAGGCGATGGATCCAGCCGGAAATCTGTATGGAAAGGATCGAGTGATCGACTTTATCAGAAACGGACCATCCGACCCGGAACAGCTTGGCAAAGAAATGCTGGCCGATGTGAGAGCACACGCAAAAGGGCGTGCACAAAATGACGACATTACAATCATGGTGTTCGGCCGAAATGATTAACCGACGTCCACAAAGAAACCCCACCCTGAAACAGGATGGGGTTATATATTTTTTGCGTCGTCCAAGACAGACGCGAACGATAAATTAGCTTGCAGAGATTTAGTCGCCTGAAGTTCGCCAGACCATCTCGGACGGTTCAGCAACCTTGCGGTAGCCTAGGCTCATCATGACTTCAAGAACTTCGCTCCAGGTGGGAAACGGCCGACCGCTTTTGCGTTTGTAGTCATCCATGGCCCGCATGAATTCGACCTCTGCTCCTGAGTAATCTCGTTCGCATGTCGTAGGATCGATCTGGCGGCGACGATCCTGTCTGCGACGATCAGAGACCTGTCGAGATGCTTCCTCAGGGATATTTTCCCTTGGGGCACTTTCCAGTCGTGCTGTAGATAACCGACGACTCCTTGTGCGACGGTTGGTGATCAACACGTTAGTATCAGATTCAATCATTTGTTTAATACTTTCTCACGTCGAGGGGAAAACGCAGTAGACCGCCGGCAGTAGGCGTTGCACCTGTCCGCTACCGAAGCATCTGATTTGAAAGCAAAACCTGAAGACTCAGATGGGGCTCACAACTTTCAGAGGTCTGACTTTAAGAGTCTTCCACAAAAAATGACGAACGGAGAAAATAAACTGGTTGAACAGCATTGTTAACGAAAGGAAACATGAGCGATTGCGTAACATAACCGGTTATTACGATCATCCGGTCAGCTAGGCAACATCCGAGACGGCACTACTTGTGGTAGCCCAACGATGTCATCACTTCAAACAACTCTTCAATTGTTATAAATCGACGTCGATGCGTCATTTTGTACTCGTCAACTGCATCTGCAAACTCAGCAACTTCCGGTCGAACAGAACGATTGCCATCACGGAATTGTCGTCGCTCAAAGCCTGCCTTAGTTGAATCGTTACCGTTGCGTCGCTCAATGAAGTCGGGGCTTCCAACTTGTGTGACTTGCAGTTCCATAGAATTTGCCTCGTTGATGCTTGTATTCAGAGTGAATTCAGGGAGGGAACGGTTTTGTTAGCTCCTGAATGAGTTTGGAACGAGTTTCCGAGCCTCGCAAACTGGTTCACGCGTTTACGAGCGATTTGGAGCCTGGTCTGTAGCAGTAAATCCGAATAGTGTGAGACTGTTGATTCTGAGGCTACCGGGTTTTTGATACCCTCACAGCAAGTTAGCCGGTCGATTAGCCCCTAATTTAAGGTACCTTCCCCCAATCCGGCCCCTTCGATCGCCGTGTTGGGTTGATCAGTTGCCAACAATATTCAGCCACTCCAAAACAACGTTTTGAGACTCAGCAGCACATCAGTCGCTGGGGTTCGCCAGAAACAGAATCAATGAAAAAGACAATTTGTGTGTTTGGTGGAGGTGCGATGGGAACAGCCTGTGCGGCAGTGCTTGCCAAACAGCCATCACATGATGTGAACCTGTGGGTGCGTAACCCAACCTTCGCCACACACATTGCAGAAACACGAGAAAACACTCGCCTACTGCCGGGAGTGCGACTGGCCGAATCCATCCGCGTCACGTCAGACGTTGAGCTTGCACTACGCGGCGCGTCAATGGTTGTCGTATGTGTGCCGACTCGAGGACTCCGCGATGCTATCGGCAGCCATCGACTGTACATTCCCCACGACGCTTTAATGGTCAGCGCGGTTAAGGGCATCGAAATCGAAACGCTGATTCGGCCCAGTCAGATTATTCAACAACTACTTGGCGAACGACCGGTTGTTGCGTTGGGCGGCCCCTGTCATGCAGAAGAAATCGCCATCGGGAAGCCAGCCAGCGTCGTCGCCGCCAGCGAGAATCTGTCGGACGCAGAAACCGTTCAGACAGCGTTTTCAAATCAGCATTTTCGAGTTTATTCGAATACGGATTTGCTGGGCGTGGAACTTGCCGGAGCTCTGAAAAATGTAATCGCCATCGCCGCCGGAATCTGCGACGGACTAAAGTTAGGTGACAACGCAAAGTCTGCTCTCATCACTCGCGGACTGGCAGAAATGGTTCGCTTCGGTGATATCATGGGAGCTGCGCCTGAGACGTTTTACGGCCTGGCAGGAATTGGCGACCTGATCGCCACATGCGGAAGTGCTCATAGCCGAAATCGACATGTAGGAGAACTGCTGGGGCTCGGACAGTCATTAGCCGAAATCAAGGATTCCATGCACGCTGTTGCCGAAGGTGTATTCACTGCTCAAAGCGTTTTCAGCATCGCGCAGGCACAACATATCGACATGCCAATTGCCCAGGAAGCCTATCGCGTCCTGTTCGAGAACAAGTCGCCACGAGAAGCCACAATTGAATTGATGCAGCGTCCTCTTCGCGAAGAATAGCTGCAGTCAAACACCCGAGAACTGTTCAGCGCGACACGGTCAGTTTTCCGGAAACGGAACGGGGCTATTTCCAGCATTCGCATCGTTTAGTTCACCAGCCAGAGCCGCAGTGATTTGCCGGGCCTTGTGTTCATCAGCTTTAGCTAATTCCAGTTGTCCATTTTGCATTCGTTCTTCTGCTCGATGGCGATAGGCTGCGGCCACGGTTTCGTCAAACCTCTGAGCCGCTTCGAAGTCCTGCACAGCCTGTTCATAGTTCTTCATCGAAAACCACGCGTCACCGCGCACTGAGAACGCGGCGGGCGTCGACTGCGACACAAGCGACTCATCACAATCAGAAATCGACTTGCGTACTTCACCAGTTTTCAACCATGCCAAGGCTCGCCCGTTTAATGCCTGAATATTTCCCGGTGCGATAGCCAATGCCCGAGAATAATCCTGAACGGCGGCGCCGAATTCGGAGCCTTCGACAAGATAATTGCCTCGCTGAATCCAGACATCCGCGGTACCGGACTTTGCGAATGCCAGTTGCGTTAGCTGATTCAGACCGGCAAGCCATCGAATCTGCTGAGCATCCGCGTTGGCTTCCTCGTATTTTTCCATTTTCAGGTAGGCAGCTCGACGATGATTTAACCAGCGTGTATCAGTCGGAGCAAGGCTGACCGCTTTCGTGAAAGCTTCTACCGCAGCTGGAAAATCTTCCTGCTGCATGTAAACAAGGCCACAGTTGTTCCACGCTGTTGTATAGTCAGGCTTAAGTTGAATTGTACCCTTCAAATCAGCCAGAGCTTCATCCAGCCGCCCCAGCTTCATACATGCGAAGCCACGGTTATTCAATGCATCCACATACTTTCGGTCGAGCTCAACAGCCTTACTAAAATCGGCTTCAGCCGCCGCATAATCCTGCTTCGACAAGGCAACCAGGCCCCGATTGTTCCACGCCGCTGCTAGTTTGGGATCAAACTGAATGGCCTTATTAAAGTCCGCCGACGCCTGATCGGAAAGTCCGCGACTCATCAAGAAGTAGCCCCGAACATTTAACAAATCTGCATTCTGAGGATCCAGATTCACAGCCAGAGTGAAGTCGACCTGAGCATTCGCATTTTCGCCCATCAACACATACACATCCGCGCGAAGCCGAAACAATCTCGATTCATTGGAGGAGATTCCAATCGCCTGACTTAACGCTTCAATCGCAATGGAAGGACGTCCGGCGACAACCGCTGCCTTTGCCTTTTGAATCAGCTGTTCAACAGCAGGATTGGCAATCGACTGCGATGCGTTTGGCTTAGTCGTTTCTGAAATGTCCGTAGCAACATTATTGACGGCTGCTGCACTGTTGATCGCCAAAGGAATCCCAACAGAAGCCACCTGATCTCCCGACTTTGATCCACACCCAGCAGAAAAAACAAGCAGTACCAAAATCGACATTCTTCGCATCAGCTCGCTCCATCGAACAGTTCGCAAACGCAGCCTCGTGCCGCGATATCGTAAACATTATGTGCTTGTAGCTGGAAACATCGAAATGTGTCAATTCCGATTCAATTGACCATACGGATCCAATTTCCACAACTGGTTTAATGCCAACAACTTATAACATCACGGTTAATTCGCCTGCAGTTTCTGAAGCTCGGCTTCGTCGACACTGCCGTCCTGATTGCTGTCAAGCTTCTGGAACAGCGGCAGCAGTCTCTGAGAAACCTCGTTCTTTTGAATCTTGCCGTCACCGTCTTTGTCGTACTGTTCCATGGTTTCACTGCGTTCATTCTTTGTCAGCAAAGCTCGCGGCACTGCGACGTCGAAATAGCCAATCATCATCTCATTCCAGGTCTGATCGCCCCAGTGAACTGTAACCGTGGAATCGGGGTTGTTCAGATTCTGCTCGGAATTATCGAACACCGCCTCGCAGTGCATCTGTGTTCCAGCGGGAAACTGCAATGGGTCTGCAAGGCGATAGGATGTTTGCCAATTGAAATCGTAATGTGGAATATCCAGCAGAATGTTTTTCTTACCATTCGGCAGCACAATCTCATAACGAAACGATTTTCCCCTGAGATGCATGTGTGGCATCAGTGCCAGCAACTGCCCGGGCACAGGTGATCCCCCCGACGTCTTATCGACGGTGTAGGCATCGTCACCGGGAGGAATTGAAAGCTTGCGTTGCGAGACTTCTCGTGTGACAACAACATGCTCGACTTCTTCATCGTTTGCAAAGTAGAGACCAACAGAAGTTTGGTCAGTTCGAATTACTCCAATCGGCGTGTAATGAATCTGAAAAATCAGCTTTGAGCCCGCTCGAACGAGTTTGGCCATACCAGTTGGCTGGGCAACAGCTCGCAGACCAGGAACATAAGCGGTAAGAAACTCACCGCCGCCTTCTCCGTCCATGCGACCTTTCGAATCGGCGTTCTTTGCGAACACCAGCACGTGATGAACAACGTCGCGAGTTCCGGGGACGACTTCTGCCGCTCGAATCCATTTGTCTTCCGTGAAGCCCGGATCGACCTCAAAGTACATGTAGCGGACCGTCCCTTCAGCCGGAACCTGAAACGGTGAATCCATGGACACAATCAGATCCGGTTCCGATGCAAGTTGCCACCCCCTTGCCTTTGGCGGCAATGTTGGAAGATTCGACAAATCACCGGCTGGAGCTCCAGCCAGCACCCAACGGTCAATCAAGCTCTTTTCTTCGAAGCTGAGTCCCCGAGTATTTTCGAAATGTCCGTGCGCGGGATTAGCGTGCCATGGCGGCATACGCTGGTCTCGCACCACTTCGCGAATCATGTCCGCCCAGCCAGCGACTTCGTCGAACTCGGTCAGCGAAAACGGGGCGATCTCACCTTCCCGATGACAAGCAACACAGTGCTTGTTCAAAATCGGAGCTATGTGTTGTCCAAAGGTCACATCGCTGTTCTCATCAATTTTCCTCAGGCGGCCAATCAGGCAGCCTTCTGCAGGCACAGACTCAACAACGGGAAATTCCCCTGCCAGCAGCGACTCAACCGTGTCAGTTAGATAGTTATTGTCGGGTTTTTCTCGAGCATAACCGACGCCATATTGGTCGTCGATGCGTCCCAGGTATCGGATGGCACGGTTCTTATCCAGAACAACTACGCTGGGAGTCCTATCGGCGCCGACCTGGTCTGCCACCTTGTTTCCCACGTCTTTCAAAATGGGAAACGTCAAGATATTACGGCGGGCAAACGCTTCAATATCGGTGATGGAATCCTGCCGGTTGGAATTGACACCGATGAAAGCAACGCCACGTGACCGATAACGGCCTGACAGTTGCTCAAGTCGAGCACTGTACAATTTCACAAGTGGACACTCTGTACCCAAAAAAGCCAGCACGATCACCTCTGAGTGACCATAGTCTGACAGCTGATGTCGTTTGCCTCGATAATCCTGCAAAGAAAAGTCAGTAACCGTTTTCAGAACCGTCGTCTTACTTTTTTCATCATCACAATATCCAATCACAGAAAGACTACAGGAAAGAACAAGAAGGGCCGTCAACCGAGATCTCATGGAGTGACACTTTTTAACGACGATTGGAATTGGTGGAACATGTCGTAAACTTGCGGATTGTTCAGTTTCGCTGCCAGAATGGAAACATTAGTTTTTTCGAGGGCGAAATTATCAAAATTAATTCCCGAGGTGACCTGTGCAGCCAATTAACACGTTTGCTTTTGCTTCGCTGTTACTTCTGCTTCCATCCGACGTAGCAGCGGATGAAGGCAGTCCAGTCAGCGAAAACACTTATCCACTATCAACCCAGGATACTGCAGAACTGACAAAGTCCTTCGAGGCCGTGCTGAATTCGACCCCGATTCTCCAGAGTGCCGAAGCCGTATCGACAGACGTGCATTCTCGCCGGGGTGATGCACTTTTCTTTCTGGCACGTTTCAAAGAATCAGTGACAGAATACCAGACGATGGTGAAACAGAACCCAACGCTTGACGAATCGCACTGGCGGCTGGGAATCGCCCTGTTTTTCGCTGACCAACCGGCACTTGCGGTCGCTCAGTTTGAAAAATATCACTCGTTCGACAACGTGGACCGCGAAAACGGCATCTGGAGATATCTATCGCAATACAAAGCAACGGATGCTGCGACGGCTAAGAAAGAACTTATCCGATATGACAAAGATGATCGGGAACCATTTCCTGCCGTCTACAAACTCTTCGACGGAAGCTTTTCGCCTGAACAGGCACTCGCCAATATTCCTAAAAATCTTTCGCCTGACGAACACGAAAAGCAACTGTTCTACACAGAGCTTTACATTGGCATGCATCTGGTCGTTAAAAAGCAATTAAAGGAAGCTGAAAAACACCTCCGCCTTGCGGTCTCACGAAAGTGGCCCCGCAACGCTGGCTTTGGACCGAATTACATGTGGCATGTGGGCCGCGTTCAACTGGATCTGCTGCTTAAAAAATCGCAACCGAATACTTCCAACTAACAGCGTTTTACGCCGACAGGTGGCCGCGAACATCGCTTTGTATCCAATGATTGCTGTTTCTCACCGGCCGGTATTCGGCACGTGTTTATGAAAACTGCTGGGACGTCGTTTTTTCGCTGGTGGTCCTCCAAATGCTGCTCCGTTCTTCCCGTGGTTCTACCGGCGCGGGAGGAAGTCAAATAGACACATCGGTATTCGCTTAGAGCATCCTTTGGTCGAGCATCACGAAGCTCGGAATGCTGACAACCAGTGACGTGTCCAATGCTGAGGCAGGCCAATGTGTGCAACGGAAACGTCTCCTGTGAACTGTTTCGATTCCGGAATATCGAACCCGCGTTTCCGGCCGACAAATGTAACCGTCCGATCTGCATGAATGCAGACGCCACTCGCCGTTCCCAGATCGCAGTCAAGCCCCGATGGAACATCAACCGACAGCACTCGCGCAGGCGACGCATTAATCGCTTCGATCAATTCCAGATAAGGCGACCTGACGTTTCCGCGAATTCCCGTTCCCAGTAGGCAATCCACAATCACATCTGATGTTCCCACCCCAGCCAGTTGCTCCACAAAGTCGCTTGAATTCGCAAGTTCCATAACCTGAATCCCTGCAGCAAGCAGAACATTAAAATTAAACTGAGCATCATCAGTCAGCGACTTGCCGGCTCGAAGCAGTCGCGCGTCCGCATTGATATCACGAGCGGTAAGCTGCCGAACCAGAGCTAATCCGTCGCCACCGTTATTGCCGGGGCCACAGATAATTATCACACGGCCTACCGGCAAAGCGCTATCGGCGCTTCTCGTGAATTCGCGAAATTCCCGCACCAGTATATCCGCGACACCACGAGCCGCGTTTTCCATCAGCAGTGGTCCGGTCAGGCCCAGCCGTAAAATAGCAGCCGCATCAATGGCTCTGGCTTCGTCTCGTGAAAGAACAATTTCGCGATCATCATTCATGGCGAATCTCAAATCAGGCGTTTTCCGCCAGTCAGCGTCCCAATTTAACACTTGTAGCGAAGCCAGAAGTGACAAACTTCGGTTTCCCGCAACGTGAAACAGCATCGCGGGAATGACGCAATTCCATAAACTGGTAGAATACGGAGCGACTCACAGTAATACATTTGCAGGTCAAGACTTTTTATAAGCGGAAAGCGGTTCCTCCTTGCTGGACTCGTTCAACGATAGGTGGGCTTTGGTTACGGGTGCCTCGTCAGGCATCGGTGCTGAGTTTGCTGCGCGGCTTGCAGGTCGCGGCATGCATTTGATTCTGGCGGCTCGCCGAACAGAACAGATGAGTGCATTGGCGCAGGATCTTCTGACAAAGCACGGTACAAATTGTCACATTGTCACCATTGACCTGGCCACGCCAGACGCTGGCCGGCTGCTGATGGACGAGATCGATCGCCTTGGCGTAAATGTCGAACTGCTGGTCAACAATGCTGGAGTTGGACTGATTGGTGCAATCGAAACCGCCAAACCAGAAGACGTCCAGCGGATGCTTAACCTGAACATCCTGACGCTTACGGATCTTACCTATCGCATTCTACCAGGCATGCTGGAACGCGGTCATGGAGCGATCATTAACGTTGCCTCGGTCGCGGCGTTTCAACCCGTTGCTTTTATGGGATCGTACTCCGCAACAAAGTCTTACGTTCTACACTTTAGCGAGGCGCTGTGGGCCGAAGCCCGAAGCCGCGGAGTCACCGTCCTCGCTTTGTGTCCCGGTGTGACCACAACAGAATTTTTCCAGCAGGCTGGCGCGCCGGGCTGGCTGGACAAACATTCGTCACACACAACGTTCAGAGTTGTCAAAACAGCACTGTCGGCACTTGAGAAACGGCGACAATACGTTGTACCAGGCTGGAAGAATTACCTACTGACTCTTTTGGTCAGAATGACCACAAGACGAACTGCAGTTAACGAATCTAAGCGGTACTTCCGCTCAGGAAAGAAAAACAACAAGACATCGACAGACTGAGTCGGGCAGGACACATCAGTTATCGAAGTTCGTTTCCAGACAACGCCTGAGCGACCGCCCTGCTTCTGCCCACATCAATGCGTTCTCGTGGGCCTCTGCGAAACCAGCCTGCTCCCGCAAGACGTCGTTAATCGCCAGATCTTACCAGCGGAACAATCCAGTTCCCCATGTGAGCCCCGCACCAAAACCGCACATCAACACCAGATCGCCTGATTCCAAACGCCCCTGTTGAAAAGCTTCTTCAAGCGCGACGGGAATTGATGCTGCGGACGTGTTGCCAACTCGGTCAAGGTTATTGAATACCTTGTCGGCAGGAATACCAAGTACGCTCATGGCATGATCAATGATCCGTATGTTTGCCTGATGCAGCACAAACAGCTTTACATCGTCCACGCCAACGCCGGCACGTTCCAGAATTAGTTCAATCGTTTCAGTGACCGCCTGTATGGCCCATTTAAACACGTTGCGGCCGTCCATCTTCAGAAAGTGCTGGCCGGACGCAATCAGGTCCGCAGTCATCGGTCGAACGGTTCCACCGACGGGGCGATCCAACATCGAACCTCCCGCACCGTCCGCACCAAGTTGGTAGCAGATAAGGCCCTGTTCAGATGTCCCCGCCTCCAGCAGCACGGCACCGGCGGCGTCACCAAATAATGGAGCTGTTCCCTGATCGGACGGTTCAACAATGCGGCTGTTGATGTCCGCACCGATCACCAAAGCTCGCTTCGAATTACCCGTTGCAATATATTGTGCACCGGTGGCCAGTGCATACATGAAACCCGAACACGCAGCCTGCAGGTCGACGGCGGCGGCATCCAAACCGAGTTTGTGTTGCACCAAGCAGGCGGTTGAGGGACATGTGTAGTCCGGAGTAAATGTACCCACGAGAACCAAATCAATCTCGGCAGGGTCAACCCCCGCTGCGGCGATCGCTCGTCTCGCAGCTTTCACAGCAAGATCACTTGTACCTTCGTCATCCGCCGCATACCGACGTTCTTTAATGCCTGTTCGCTTCTCGACCCAACCAGGTTCAAATCCGTAACGGTTTTCGAGCTCCGCGTTGGTGACAATGCGGTCCGGTATATAAGCGCCGATTGAGGTTACACCTACGCCCATCACCCGACAGGTTCGATTCGACCTTCGGAACAGTAAACGCGGTGGCTGAAGGTTTGCTTCCGGAATGGGCTTCCTTTCCAACACCAGATCCCCGTTTTTTTCCGGTGCGACGGGATTCTGAGGATTCATAGAGCAGCCCGAAACAACATTGCAGGAGAAACATAGAAAAGCGAACACTGGCCCATACTAGCCACCTCGCCTCCGTTTTTGAACCTTAACGTAGCTACCAAGCCGGTCTCTCTTACCAAACGGATTTACTGGCTGTTTTGCTGAATCTTCTTGCTGCGGAGACTTTAACGATCACACCCAACAAGGAAACTCTGCCGAAAAGTCGCTTTTTACTTGATGTTTGGGCGGCATTCAGCGTGAACAATCCTCAACACCGGTTCGACCCACCTTAAACCTGCCACAGCTCCAAGCAACTCGCACCAACACAGCAGCAGCTAATATCGAACAACCGAAATATCCCTCAGTGTGGAGCGAACGGAATGTCGCTCCTTCTAAATCACCAGATTGTTTGCGGAGAGATGCAGGATGCGTTCACTCAAGCCGCTCGCTGTCTTTGTTGTCGCGATTCTGACTTTGCAAATTCGCTCAACAGCTGACGAGCCTCAGGTTTCACCCGAAAACCTTTCTCAAGTTTCAAGTTCAGCCACAACCCAGTCGTACTCCACCAACGGATTCGATCAATATCGAAGATCTCCGGACCTTGGTGGCCCAAATTCGGCAGGTTACGGATTCAAACACTTCTCGCTGCCGTTTCAAAACTACACACTCTGGCATCGACCGAAAGCAGCAACGTTGACAAAGTGCCAACGTTGTGGTGATGATAGTTTCCGACCTCGAGGATTCGGACATATGTTTGCTGATCCATGCGATTCCTACCGGATGGAATATACACCGTATACAATCCGCGACGTGTCGAGCCAATACGGACCAAGCTACATCCTCCGTCGAGAAGATCCTCGCTGCGACGATTGTGACCACTAAGCTGCAGCGAAGCTTTTGACAAGTTTCACACGCTTCAAAACAGCATGCGTCATGTATCGGGGCAGACACGACAGGTGGCTCTCACATGACAAAACATGACTGACAATCATGCGATTCAGGAGTACCTCACAAATCATTTGCTGTCTCCTGCTGCAAATGCCAGTCTACATGGAACGATCGTTTGGCAGCTGTATTTGTCGATACGAATCAGTTTGCAAGAAATGTGGACGATGGTTTTCTGAATCGGACACTCGATCGATAGTGGCCCCAAGGTTTTTGAGTTTGCGTTCAAGTCCTGCATAGCCGCGATCGAGATGGTAAATGCGACGAATGCAGGAAACTCCTTCCGCTGCCAATGCCGCAATCAACAATGCGGCGCTGGCACGCAGGTCTGATGCCATAACGTTCGCGCCCGTCAGCTGTCGACCTCCATCGATCTCCGCAAGTCCCGACTGACGGCGGATGGCGGCCCCCATTCGCATTATTTCTGATGCGTGCATGAAACGATCAGGAAACACGGAATCACGTACAGTACTTTTCCCGTTTACTGTCGCCAGCAAAGCCATAAACTGAGCCTGGCAATCTGTCGGGATCGCAGGATACGGTGCGGCCACAATGTTCACAGGAGACAACTCACGAGTCGTCTGCACGCTCAACCCAGACTGATCGACCTGTATGTCAACACCCATAGCACAAAGCACATCCAATACTCGCTGTAGATGATTCACGGGCGCATTGGGAATGTGTACGGCACCACGCGTTGCAGCGGCAGCAATGGCTAGCGTCGCCGCCTCAATCCGGTCCGGCACAATCTGATATTCGGTGGCTTTCAGTTCTTCGACACCGTTTACCTCAATTACAGATGAACCCAATCCCTGAATGTCAGCACCAGCGGCAACCAGAAATTCCCCTAGATCCACCACTTCCGGTTCCAACGCAGCGGATCGAATGATCGTTCGCCCTTTCGCAATGCTCGCCGCCATCAGCACATTGCACGTTCCCGTCACAGTGCTGCCAAAGGCCCCGCCCAGCGAAATATCAGCCCCCAGAAGCTGACGACATTCTGCCACGATATAGCCACCGACGATTCGCAGGTCGGCTCCCAGCGCTGTCAAACCTTTTAGATGCAGGTCGACTGGGCGATGACCGATGTTGCAGCCCCCCGGTAATGATACTCGCGCGCGACCGAATCTTGCCAGCAGCGGCCCGAGCACACACACGCTGGCTCGCATCTGCCGCACCAGTTCATAGTCGGCGACGCAGTCGTTGGCGCCGGCCGCGTCAACAACAATTTCATTGTCGACCATCGGGGCGACGCTTGCACCCAGACTTCGAAGCAGCAGAGTCATTGTCCGGACGTCAACCAGATCCGGAACTCGCCGCAGGCGAACCGGCCCTTTAATTGCAAGAGCCGCGGCCATAATAGGAAGCGCAGCATTCTTCGCGCCATCCACATGAACGACGCCTTGCAGAGGTCGTCCTCCCTGAACAACCAGCATGTCCATACTTTAACCTCACCGAATCAGGTTTTGGCTGCCAGTCGTCCCGCGACAATCCGATTGTCGCCGCTTAGATCTTTATGAACTCTCACATCAACAAAGCCAGCTGCTTCGTACAGGCTTGAAAGTGCATCGCATTGCTGGGGATCCACTTCCATTGCCATCCAGCCACATGGAACCAGCATCGATGGAGCCTCCGCCACCAAACGGCGAACCAACTGCAGGCCATCCTCTCCCGAAACCAGTGCCTCACGCGGTTCGTGCCGAGCGACCTCTGGTTGCAGGCCTGCCAGTTCGTCTTCGCGGATGTATGGCGGATTGCTGACGATACCATCAAATAGTTCCGCCATAGCTGAACGAACCGGTTCGAATCCGTCCCCGGTCAGCAGTGACACCCGTTTTTCAACCTTATGTTCAGCCACGTTGCGAAATGCAAATGTCATCGCATCAGTGGAAACATCTGTTGCTGTTACAGATAAGCCAAGCCGTTGCTTCGCGAGCGTAACTGCGATACACCCCGATCCAAATCCAACTTCGCAAACTCGCGCTGTGGTTTCTTTAACAAGAAATTCCAGGCAAACATCGATCAAGGTCTCGGTTTCCGGCCGAGGAACCAACACCCCGGAACCAATGGCAAAGTCTCGACCGTAAAATTCGCGTTTTCCAGTGATGTAGGCCAATGGTTCGCGCTGAGCACGCCGTTTGACGAACCCACGCATACTGGATCGTTCATCTTCTGTCAGCAGTGCTTCGAAGTCTGTGTACAGACGGATTCGGGCACATTTTCGCGCATGGGCTAGCAATAGCTCCGCTTCCAGTCGCGGCGAATCAACCCCCTTCTGACCAAGAAAGCTGGTGGTCCACTGCAGAATTCTCTGCACTGTCCACTCATCATTTGCTGCTGCCGCGGAATCTGTCATTGGAAACTTGGAACCCCCTGTGAATTCAGCCTGAGCCGCACAGGATAGCAGATTTCAACAACTGCAACATGCCGCAAGGCATCGAATGAGAGGACAAAACTCTGCGATCAGGCCTCACCGCGATTTCCCTTCAATCGTTCCTGACGGTCAAACTCAACGAGCCCATCAATCAGCTCCGACATTTCTCCGATAATAATGCGATCCAGTTTATGGATCGACAAACCGCAACGATGATCAGTTACTCGATTCTGAGGGAAGTTATAGGTCCGAATTCTCTGACTTCGGTCGCCCGACCCCACCAGAGTTCGTCGCACTTCCGCACGTTCCTGATGAGCCGCATCCTGCTGAACCTCAAGAATGCGACTTTTCAAAACGCGCAGAGCTTTTGCCCGGTTCTTGTGCTGGCTTTTCTCGTCCTGAATTTTCACAACGATACCTGTAGGCAGATGAGTCATACGGACAGCACTTTCGGTCTTATTGACCTTCTGGCCGCCGGGCCCCCCTGCTCGCATTGTCTCGACCTGCAGATCTTCCGGCCGAATATCCACTTCAACATCTGTCGCTTCTGGAAGCACAGCCACAGTCGCGGCACTGGTGTGAACGCGGCCCTGCGTTTCCGTCTCAGGAACTCGCTGAACGCGATGACCGCCACTTTCAAACTGTAATTGGTGGAAGGCACCTTCGCCCGTAATCGAACAAACGGCTTCTTTGATTCCGCCCAGCTCTGTAGAAGTGTACTCCAGCAACTCGACTTTCCATTCTTTAGTTTCGCAGTACTTCATGTACATGTCGTACAGATCTTTGGCGAACAGAGCTGCTTCGTCGCCGCCGGTGCCAGCACGGATTTCCATGATCAGCGAACCGCGAGTGATTGAGTCTCCAGCGGTTGCCAGGTCTTCCAGTGTTTCTTCAAGTTCGTACCGCTGAGCAACCAAGGCATTCAGTTCTTCTCGAGCATAGGCCCGTGAGGCACTGTCGGTTTCTTCGTCGACCATCATCTGCGCTGCTTCAATGTCACCTTCCAGCTTATAGAAAGCACGCACTGCTTCGGCGACTTTCATCAGCCCGCCGATTTCCTTCTGAACTTCCAACATCCTGTCGATCTCGGACAACAACATTGGATCTTCCAGCTGCTTTTCAAGCTCCTCATAGCGATGCAGTTTTTGTTCGAGACTTGGAAACATAATCGTAAAGTCAATAAGTGAAAAAGGGCGGCGAAAACAGTCAAGCCATCGTTGTCAGAAACCTCAAAGCCGTCTGGTGCCCGATCGTTCCAAATGCCGCGTTAAACGTCGACTCTCACAACTGGTGCCTGTGAAACGTAGACTGTAAAAACGATGAAAAGCATGAAGCACGGAGCATTCAGTTGCGGCACAAAAACAAGGGACGCACACAGATAACCGCGCGCGTCCCTAATCTTGTTGTCTGATTTGAAGTCGCTAGTTGGCGGCTTCTTCTGTCGTTTCTACTGTTTCTACAGCCTTTTTGCCCCAGTTGTACTTCTTCTGGAACTTTTCGACACGACCAGCCGAATCCACAAACTTCATCTTTCCAGTGAAAAACGGATGGGAGGCGGAGGTGATTTCGACCTTAAACAACGGGTACTCTTTGCCATCTTCCCAAGTGTCTTTTTCTTTACACTTGATGGTCGATTTAATGAGAAATCGCGTGCCGTTTGAAGTGTCCTGGAAGATCACATCCCGGTATTCCGGGTGGATGTCCTTTTTCATTGAATCGTTGCCTTTTCGGTAGTCGTCAGCCAGTGACAAGTACACCAGCCCTAAGACGCCACCGAGAGTAAGTGAATGAGGTGTCAGAAATTCGAAGCGACGGAGTTTAAACCTGTAGATTGAAATCGGCAAGTAAAAACCACCCTCTTGATGCAGGTGTCGGCCAGTTCTCAGCATTTCTCGTAAACAAGCGTGGAATTCGTCGAAAATCCTCGCCCCACAGCCGGCACAGACCGTCACATTTACCCAACATACTGCTGGTGAAGACTTTTCGGTTATTTGCTGATCATAAAAACATGGTCCTGAGTCCGCAGCAAGACTTTGCCATCAAACAATACCGGGGTCGCCACGGTGTGCTCTTCAGCGACTTTGTTCTTGGCTAGCAGCTTGAATTCGTCGCCTAACGCGTCCAGAACGAAGACAGTTCCATCCTGCCGGGTCACATATAGCTTCCCGTCGGCCAAAATTGGTGAAGACCGGAACGTCAAACGATGTTTTTCCAACTGACCCGACCAAATCGTGTTCCCCGTCTGCAGGTCCAGACAATCGATGGTTCCACGATCATTCTGCACGTCCCGAACAACAAACACCCTGCCATTGGCAATAGCCGGAGTCGGGACGTCAGCAGAAGTATCTTTATTCGTCCACAGCACGTGAGAATCATTCACGCTTCCTGAACCGCCAAGCTTAATCGCCGTCAACGTTCCGCCGCGAGCGTAAGGAGCAACCACGATACCATCAGCAGCCACAGACGAACTGATCGACCGAAAGTACTCGTTTTTTTCTGGATTCAACGAACCAACTCGCCACAGTTCATTGCCGTTCGCAGCGTCATGACACGTCACGTAGTCCGCCCCGGTTACGACAATTACTTCGTTTCCGTCTGGATTTGTCGTTACCACTGGAGTTGTGTAACTCTGTGCCGCCTCGCGTGGAGCATCAGTCACACGATCATGCTTCCACAGCAACTTACCGTCAGCTCGATTAAACGCCGCCAGGTAAGATGGCCCGGTGTGCATCATAGTGACGACGACGGCATCTTTGGTAAGTACAGGAGAAGTCCCCAAATCCCACCACAGCGTCTCGCTGGTCACTTTTGCAAAACGATCGAACACGTTCGTTTCCCAAACAAGCTCTCCCTGCAGGCTAAAGCAACCGAAGTCGCCGCTTTTGAAGTACGCAAATACTCGCTCACCATCACAAACCGGTGACGGATTCGCACCAGTTCCGTCCTTGCCCTGTTTGCCTTCAATGGATTTACCCAGCTGTTTTGACCACTGCTGTTTGCCGTCCATTCCAAGGCAAATTATGTGATTGGTTCCCGCCTGAGTGGTTGTTAAAAAGATCTGATCACCGACAACTGCCGGAGTCGATGCGCCGTTTCCTTCCAAAGCGAACTTCCACTTTACGTCGCTTTCCGTCCACTCAACAGGATAAGCCTCACCATCGGCGACGCCGTTACCATGTGGCCCACGCCAGGTTGGCCAGTCGCCAGCCGAGGCGGAAGCGACAGGCGCAATCGCTAACACAGCAATTAGTAGTTTGATTCGCATGGCGGGCATTTTCAACGAACAGAAAGGTCGAGGCAGGAACTAGTGAGCATGGGCTTCATGGCCGTGAGTATGATCGTCAGCCGCATCAGCATCGTCTTGGGAAAAGTCCACCAGCGAGCCAAACGTTCCGGACATCTGCACAGATCCACACAACAATGCAATACACGTCAACATTGTGACGTAGATAAACTTACCGGCGTAATTGCTAACAGTCAGGCCCAAAATGGTATGTGTGCCTTCGGTTGGCGGAACCACTGCCCCCCAAACAATCACGGCAGCAAACATCAGCAATAGAACACCGATAAATCCGCCCTTGCGAAGTACGTCGAACGTCTTAGCCCAGTTGACCGCAAACGACCAAAATGCAATCCATGCCAACAAAGGCAACCACGGCAAAATCACATTCACCAAGGCCATTACAACATCAATCAACGACCAAAACACGTTGACCAAACTTTGAAACAGATCAATCACAGATTCCATGAGATCTCACAGTGGCTAAAACTAACAAAAAAGTGGCACGCGCGGGCAGCCGTCTGGTCGGAAGTTTAACGATCACTGTAGTCAAACTCCAGTCAATGCGTCCCGTGTTTGCAGGTTGAAACGCGTGATCCCACACCGCCGATTCGACAATGAAAACAAATACACGGATCAGAACGTTACAGGTACGCTACCATTTTGAGCCGAATGCAGTGCCGCATTAAGAACTCGCTGTGTCTTCAATGAAATTTCCGGCCAGTGAGAATCAACAGAACCGCTGAGCACGAGTGCTGAAAACGTTCGAAACAGATTCGTTTCCTGAGCCGTCGCATGGTTATTGCTGTATTCGTTTACGGTAACAGTACGCACGTATTTTTCCATACTGAACTGGCAGCCATCGCCTACGAAATCGTGGTTCGCGACGTCAAACGAAACCGTGTTTCCGAAGTATGGCAGTACAAAATCTTTGAGTTCTAAATACCCCTTTGTTCCGCTGATGTTCACCCACTGCTGGTGGTTGCCTCGAAACGAATTGTAAAATGTGGCCGAGACTCCACTGGCAAAATGCATCTCTCCCTCAAATTCCATTGGCACTTCATGCGGACTATCAGCGCGTTTTACACCGTGCAGAATTCGTCCGCGAACTTCTGTCGGCATTTCGTAGTTCATCGCCCACAGTGTCATGCGGATGGTGTACCAGCCGAGGTCTCCTAAACAGCCGGCTGGCTCCAGATTGCTGCTGACACGGATATTGCTGGACATCCATTCGTCGTCGGCGCAAAAACTGAACTGGCTGGCGATGCGACGAATCTTGCCAACGCTGCTTCCGTCGTCAAGAACCTTGCGTATTTCGGGCATCCGAGCACTATGCATAAACATTACACCATCCATAAACTGAACGTTGTTCGCTTCGCACGCGTCAATCATCGCCTGAACGTCCGCCTCAGACACACCGCATGGTTTTTCAACCATCACGTGTTTGCCAGCCTTTGCGGCCTTCACAACCCAGTCGGGCCGAATGCCGGTTGGCAGAGGAATATATACAGCATCAATATCAGATCGATTTAACAACTCGTCGTAGCTACCGAGTGCCTCTACCGAATGCGGAACCGGCACCGATGCCTGACATGCGTTGATAAACGCCTGAGCCTTTTCCACGGAGCGACTTGCCACAGCGACAACGTTGCCATTTCCGGACGCCGCAATCGAATGCCAGTTCTTCATGGCAATGCCAGCGGTGCTTAAAATTCCCCAACGACAAACCTGATCACTCATCAAATGACATCCTGTTACTTCGTCCAGATCTTGCCTGAACAACTTTTTTGTACGTTCAACTTTACTCGGTAGCGAATTATGGATTACTCGCGCCAGCCGAGATGGTCCAAAAATGCCCGGCACATCTCAAGTCAATTGACCGATCACTTTCAGCAGAGACTGTTTTCTCTCACGCGATACTCGGCCGACCGCAGGCAGAAACAGTATCATTGCTTCCGCAGCATCACCCCGACATCAAGTCGTTGTTGGTCGCCATTAGAATTAACGTCGCCACCGTCATCGGCCTGATTTTCGCCAATGCTGTAAATTTTGACGCCCGCCTCGTTCTGCAAATACAGCAGCGTGTCGCCAGAAAACGGATCTGTGAATCCTGACATCTTAAGCCTCGCCGGCAACAATTCGGGACCAATGTCCGCCAGCGATCCAGGAAATTCGCCATAAAGCAGAAAATGTCGCTTCACAGAAAGCGCTGCCAACGCGCTTAGTTGGCGAGCCTCAGCCCGAGCCCCCGATGTTGATGCAGAGTCCAATGCTGGAAACATCAAAGAAAGTGAAATGTTCGTGAATTTGCCAACCAACGTGCGGCTGGAATTCGCGACCCCTTGAGAAATCTCTTGTTGAACGCTGATAACGTCGTGCCCGGGCCGATCAAACGAGTCAAGACATTCACTGAACGCCGGCAACGCGTTTTTGGTACTTGCTGCACGAAACGGTCCCAGTGAAAACTGATTCAAGCCAGTTCGAAATACGGCCCGTTCTCTGCACATCGCCCGCCGCATGCTGTCTTTAAAGTCTGCCGCGCCAATCGCCGACTGCAGTGTCTTCAACTGCTGGTCGGTCCAGTCGCACGTCGACAAAAACGACTCGGTCGAGCCGATACCAATGGCCCGAATCGCATTGCGCACCAACAGTGAAATCAGGCAGGGTTCGAATCTCATTGCGTCTGATAACGAAAATATTGCCAAAACGTCTTTCGCGACTCGGTCCGATTGTCCGCGACGGGCGTTCATAACAGCATCCAACGCCAACAATCGAGCAACACCTCGCGACGCCTGACTGTCCGGCAGCAGAGTGTTAATTCCCTGACTGAAGTTCACAGAAAACGCACCGCCCCACCAGCGACTGCGGCGGTGTAAATAAGCGCCAATTCATCATCCAGTTCCGCCAGTAATTCTTCAGCAGACTCCATTCCTACCCAGTCTTCACCCATCTCCGGTGCGTCCACATTGCCAATACACGGCAAGTCGGATGCCCGCTGGTTGAGTCCTCAGGCTTCCACGGAACGAGTCGCCGCAACCCATAAATCTGTCGTATCGGTCACATCATCGGGAACGCGATAGAAGTCATTCAATTCTGCAGCGTTCGTCGGCAAACCCGCCGCACGAATTTCGGCAAGTTGTCTGTCTGCTGTCTGCTGTCTGCCGTCCAGACAGCCAAAGCCCAACCGGAACCAGAACAATTACCGCGCAAGCAATGCGAAACCAAAATCGCTTAGTCCGGAAAATCGTCGCTGGCTGTTCATCAACCATCAAGTTGCCTTCCAGAAAACAAACTTCAACCAGACTGACAGCTAATCGAGACAAACGTCCATGCCCCGCATAACTTCAACGGTAGCGTCTATTCCGTAGCAGCGGACTCAAACGATTTATCCACCACCGCAGCTCCCACTGAATCCCCAAACGCATTAACTGCTGTTCGAAACCGGTCCAGCAACCAGTCCACCGGAAGAATCAAAGGTAGGTAAGTTGCCGGCAACCCAACCGCGTTTAGAACAATCAACATTGTCACAAGTCCCGCTTCCGGAATTCCAGCAGCACCAATTGCAGCCAGAGTCGCCGTGACCGCAATCAGAAGTTGTTCCTGAAATCCGAATACAAATTCCGGGTGAGTACCGGCGTAGATCTGAGCCATAAAGATAGCAGCTGCAGCTTCGTAAAGCGCAGTGCCATCCATGTTAATGGTGGCTCCCAGCGGCAGAACAAACTCGACCGACCGGCGTGAAACACCCGCGTTCATTTCAGCGCATTCCATTGTAACCGGCAATGTGGCCGACGAACTTGCCGTTGAAAACGCCGTCAGGATTGCATCCGACATTTGTTTGAAGAATTGAACGGGGCTGCGTTTCGTAAAAGCCCACAGAATCAGCGGCAATGTCACAAATGCATGGATACCAAGCCCAATCAGCACCGTCGCCATATACCATCCCAGACCAGCAATCTTCGCCCAGGCATCACCCTCCAGGAAGAAACCGCCAAAAGATGATGCGACCAGGCAGAAGATTCCAATCGGCGCAAACTTCATTAAAAACATAACAAAGCCCATGATGGCATCGTTGGTACTGACAATGAGTTCCCGAATGGTCTCCGACTTTTTGCCCATCGTCGTTAGCAATGCGGCAAACACGATGCTGAACATAATCAACGGCAGTAAGTCTCCTTCAACCATCGACTTCAACAGGTTGTTGGTGAACAGCATCAGTGCCATCTTGTGAAAAATATCACCGATACTCTTCGGCCCATCACTAGTGCTCGCCGCGTTTTCAATCTTGTTTTCAAATTCAGAAGTGTCACTCGCGTTCATCAGAGACTCAGCGTCCAGTCCAACGCCGGGGTCAATCAGGTTGACAACAAAAACTCCCGTCGCAACAGCCAGCACCGTGGTAGTCAGGTAATAAGTAACCGCCATCGCGCCTGGCCTGCCCAGCTTTCGAACATCACCGAGCCCCAAAATGCCGCTCATCACACTTGCCATCACAAGGGGCACAACAACCATCATCAGCAAACGCAGAAAAATCTCGCCGCCAAGCTTCAAACTGACGGCAACTCCTGGAGCCAGCCACGCGAGTAGCAATGCGCCGACAATTGCTCCGACCATCAGCATGGTGTGACTTTTGCCCGGCTGCTTCACTTTCGGTTCAGATTCTGCCACGAAGACTCCCCTTTGTTAGACCGCCCCGTGAGCACTCCCGATAAATTGGCAAAGTGGTATGGAGCAGCCTTACGGATTTGCCTCGAACGTTCAGTTTGCGTGCGAGGATTAATTTAAGATCGGCTACCCGCTTTTCAGCAAAGTTACTTTGCCACTCAGCGATGCTGAAGGTTGCGGAACAGATCAACGCTGGCCCTTCTGGAAACGCACACAATCGTAGACCGCGCTGACGATGTTAACTTCGCTGACTTAATCTGGCGACTCTGGCAATACTTTTCTTCCACCGTCTGGCAAAGTGAGGCCTGACAGAAACGATGCCTTGTCAGTAAAATAGAGCGGCCCTGCGACAATTTTCGTCCCAAATTCGGATCGCAGCATTCATCATTGCCCCGTTTTGCTACATCGGCGAGTTTGATTCCCAGACAAATAAAAACACGGTGCTGGCTGTGTTGCTCCAAACAGCAAACGTCAACTGTGTTGAGCGTCACTTCACCACTTGGAATGAAACACTTCCATAGCAGAACGAAATCGGGGCACCGTTTGACTGACACGCCTCAAAGCCAAATAACTCCGCTCAATCATAGTCGTTTCCCAAGTCAAAATCGTGTCCGCGAATCCCGCTCGGTTATTTAGATGCCTCGTACCAAACGACACAGCCAACAGCCGGCCGCTGCTTCCGTGACTCAACGACAGCCTGACCACTTTCGCCCCAGCGAAACTACATCGTCGAAACACGCCCATCAATCCGGAAAGCCAACGCTGTTTGCTGTGACCTGAAACAGACGTTAACGTGTAACAAGCGACCTGTAGCAAACACGTTGTATCGGAAGTGAATCTGCATGAAACCTTGTTATATATTACTCGCGTTGACACTGTCCCTGCTGATGACCCCGCATTCTCGCGGCGACGAACGCAATGCGAAAGCCGTCGATTTTGCTCGTCAGATTCTGCCAATCCTGTCTGACAAGTGTTTTGTCTGCCATGGCCCCGATGCCGCAGAACACGCAGCAGATATGCGGCGGTTGGATTCGTTTGAAGCCGCCACATCAGCCAACGATGCTGGACAAGCAATCGATCCAGATGCGCCACATAATAGCCTGATCCTGTCGCGAATTCACTCCGCTGATGATCCGATGCCGCCCGCAGATGCGGAAAAACAACTCACCGAACCGGAACGGGAATTACTGTCCGGCTGGATCAAACAGGGTGGCAGTTACGCAAAACACTGGGCCTTTGTTCCGCCAAAGAAAACCGTCCCGCTTTCTGCCCCTGCGGCCACGAGCAGTTACGTCGTCGATGCTTTCATTCAACAGAATATCCACGCCGCTGGTCTCGACTTCGCCCCAGCCGCCGACCGCGCCACGCTAGCTCGTCGAGCGGCCTTGATCCTCACTGGCCTGCCTCCGAATCCAGAACGTCTGGCCACGTTTATGGAACATACAGGCGACCAGGCTTATCAGCAATACGTCGAAGACTTGCTGGCCAGCCCGAGCTTCGGTGAACACCAGGCGCGCTATTGGCTGGATGCGGTTCGCTACGGCGATACACACGGTCTGCACCTGGATAACAAACGCGGAATTTTTCCTTATCGCGACTGGGTTGTCCGAGCGTTCAACGACAACCTTCCGATTGACAATTTCATCACCTGGCAACTGGCCGGAGACCTTCTGCCAAACCCAACTCTGGCACAGAAAGTTGCAACCGGTTTTGTAAGAATGAATCCCAGCACCTCGGAAGGAGGCGCTATTCCGGATGAGTTTCAGGCTAAGAACAACTTCGACCGCACGGAAACACTCGGCACAGTGTTGCTGGGAATGTCGTTCACATGTGCTCGCTGCCACACTCACAAATACGATCCGATTCAACATTCAGAGTACTATCAGCTGCTGGCGTTTTTTAACAGCACTGCCGAATCGCCAATGGACGGCAACAAGTACGAATACGGCCCCGTGATAAAAGCGCCTGCCGGACCTGACGGATGGCACCAGTGGACCATTCTGGAGCGATCGCAAGACGATCTTAATACAGAGGCCGAATCTGAGCTCCCACAGCAACTGAAGGAACAATGGAAAACAGCGTCCGCGACTGAAAAGCTTGCCATCATTGCGGCCGTTGATGGAGCGTTCGCGGCTACCAATCTACAGACATCAGCAGCAAAACTCGTTCAACAATTTAACGAACTTACCGCTGGCTTCACGACAACGCTGGTTGCTGAAGAATTGCCGACTCCGCGTCTCACAAAAGTACTAAGTCGAGGCGAATATAACCTTCCCATCGGCGAGGCTCTTGCCCCCAGTACTCCGGCTGTAATGGGAGCGTTTCCTGATGACGCTCCCCGTAATCGCCTGGGTTTGGCCGAGTGGCTGACGTCAAGGCAAAATCCGCTAACATCGCGTGTACTCATTAACCGGGTCTGGCAGCAGGTGTTTGGCTATGGCTTGGTTCGAACACCGGAAGACTTCGGACTTCAGGGCCAACAGCCAACTCATCCAGAACTATTGGATTGGCTGGCCGTTGAGCTTCAGGATAATGACTGGAACCTGAAACACATGCTGAGACTGATGGTGAATAGTCGCACGTTCAAACAAAGCTCGGCATGGCGAACCGATGCCGAAGACCCTGAAAACCGACTATTTGCAAAAGCCGCAAGTTATCGACTGGATGCAGAAGTTCTGCGAGACGTTGGGCTTTTGAGCAGCAATCTGCTGGATCATCACATGGGCGGCGAAGGTGTAAAACCGTATCAGCCCGCCGGAATGTGGCTGGCGATGGCTCATCCGGGAAGCAACACAAAACTGTACGAACGTGATACAGGCAAACTGCTATACCGGCGCAGTTTGTACGTCTATTGGAAACGCACCAGTCCACATCCCATGATGACGCTGTTTGATGCTCCCGATCGAGAAACCAGTTGTGTGAGGCGGTCTCGAACAAATACCTCCTTGCAATCACTCGGTCTGCTAAATGAAACTCAGCGAATTGAAATGTCGCGTATGCTTGCCGAACGTCTAATTACAGATCGGCCAAACGACACGGCTCGACTGGACCTTCTGTACACGCTGCTTGCCTGTCGCCATCCGTCAGACGCGGAACGCACTGCCTGCACAAACCTGTTAGCTGCGATGAAGAAACGGTATTTCACATCAGAAAGTGATGCCATCGCATTGCTGTCAATTGGCGAAGTGGCCAGAAACACCGCATTGAACCCTGCCGAAGTTGCCGCCTGGTCACAGGTTGCCACAACAGTTCTGGCAAGTGATGCGGCTATTTTGCTGTATTAAGCAAACAAAACTGGTTGGCCATTTCCGTAAATTCTGCAAGATCCAGTAGCCAAATCAGACGCGAACAAAACAGGAATAAAACGTCATGGACCCAATCCTCGAACAACAACTGTTGACAACTCGGCGACAGCTTTTTGGCAGGTCAGCTCTCGGTGTTGGCACCGCCGCTCTTGCAGGATTGCTTGGTCCGCAACTGCAGGCTGAAACCACGGGACATCTTGGTGCCACCCATCACCGAGCAACCGCTCGCCGAGTTATCTATCTATTTATGAGCGGTGGGCCGAGTCAACTGGACATGTGGGACTACAAGCCCAGACTAAAAGACATGTTTAACCAGCAATTGCCCGACCATATTCGCAGCGGTCAGCGAGTCACCGGAATGACGGCTAATCAAAAAAACGGGCTGCCGCTGTGTCCGAGTAAATACCGATTTCGCAAGTACAATAATAATCAGAATGGAGTCTGGATCAGCGACCTGCTGCCTCACACGGCCAGCGTCGCCGAAGAATTGTGTGTTGTTAACAGCACATTCACAGAAGCAATCAACCACGATCCAGCCATCACTTATATTCAGACCGGAAGTCAGATTCCGGGACGCCCCAGCCTTGGAGCGTGGTTGAGCTATGGGCTTGGCAGCCTAAACGAAAACCTGCCGCATTACGTTGTGATGCACGCACGGACAAACTTTGCAGAACAGAGCCTTTTTAACCGACTATGGGGTGCTGGATTTTTGCCGTCCGATCATCAGGGCATTCTGATGAGAAGCCAGGGTGATCCGGTTTTATATCTTAGCAATCCACCCGGAGTGTCTCGCAACGACCGCCGCACACAGCTGGACGCTTTGGCGGCTCTGAATCAGGAACAACACAATCGATTTGCTGATCCTGAAGTGCTGGCACGAATTCGACAACACGAAATGGCGTATCGCATGCAGGCGTCCGTTCCCGAACTGATGGATCTGTCAACCGAAACGGATTCGACGTTTGAACTGTATGGCGAAGACGCGAAAACCCCCGGAACGTTTGCCGCCTGCTGCCTGAATGCTCGACGATTGGCCGAACGAGGCGTCCGCAATATTCAGATCTTCCATCGCGGCTGGGACGCTCACGGCGGTCTGCCACGGGAACACGAATCACAATGCCGCGACATCGATCAGGCCTGCGCCGCGCTGATCAAAGACTTGAAACAGCGAGGCATGCTGGAAGACACACTTGTGGTTTGGGGAGGCGAATTCGGACGCACAGCCTATTGTCAGGGAAACCTGACTCGTGAAAATTACGGTCGCGACCATCACCCACGCTGCTTCACAACGTGGATGGCAGGCGGAGGCGTCAAGCCGGGAATCACTTATGGCCGCAGCGACGATTATGGCTATAACATCGCCAATAACGATGGCACGCCAATGAATCCTCAGCCCAACAAAGCAAAGTGGACTCCCGGCACAATGCACATCCACGACCTGAATGCAACAATCCTGCATCTCCTGGGAATCGATCATCACAAACTGACCTATCGGTATCAGGGACGCGACTTCCGACTAACCGACGTTCACGGTCATGTCATGGACGACCTGATCGCATAACAAGCGTATGGCTCTCGCTTCAAAGTCGAGCTCTCGCCGAAAAACGCTCCGTTGTTGCTCTCTAAAAAATTACGTTGTGCGGCTGCCAGCCTCTCGGGCTCTCCCCATTCATGGGAAGTCGGATTCCGTTCTTTTCGAACCTTGGCAATCCGGTTTATCAATGGTATTCGCGATGTTGAGTCTCGGAATCGCTTTCGATACTGCTGATCGGGTGAGTTTTGTATTCGTCGTGATCAACCAGACAGGAGCGTCGTTTTATGGCAGACTTCAAGGTAACACAGCTTGATCCGACAACCGACTTCGCCAATCTGAAGTACTGGGACGTGGTGATTATCGGAGCCGGTCCCGGCGGCCTGGCGGCAAGTCTAACGACAGCTCATCGCGGCTTAACGACCGTGGTAATTGAAGCGAAATCAGAACCTGGTGGTCAGCCACAGTTTCTCTACGCCGACAAGAAAATCGTCGACATCCCCGGCTTTCCAGATGGCATTACAGGCCACGAACTATCCGAACGAACGTTCCGCCAGGCGACAGATGCTCTGGTGCAGTTTCGCTTTGAGGAAGAGCTGGTCGAAATTCAGGATACTCAGGAATCCGAGAAGGACGAGATTCTAAAAAAGGTGATCACTTCAAAGGGCGAATATCTCTGCCGCAAAGTCATTCTGGCCTGTGGCCTGTTGCACTATCCCAGAAAACTGTCTGTCCTGGACGCTCTGGAATGGAAAAAAGTGTACTACAAAGTGCCACGAGTAAACGAATATCATGGTGACCATGTGCTGATTGTCGGCGGTGGTGATTCCGCCTTGGACGCCGCCGTGATGGCGATGCAGCGCAATGCCAAAGTCGACGTGATTATTCGCGAAGAAACACCAATCGGCAAAGCCGACACCATCGGCCGAATTAAAGAACTCGGAGGAGTCATCCGAACTCAGGTTGAAATCGCCAACGCCACTCTGGAAAACGGGCTTATTGCCACAACGTTAACGGACAGCACTCAACTAAGTTCCGAACTGGCTATCGTACAGATCGGCTTTCTATCTGCCAAAGAAACGTTCGAACGACTGGCCATTCGACTGAACGAAGATGGCAGCATAGCCATCGATCCATACTTCGAAACATCTCGGCAAGGTATCTTTGCTGTTGGTGATGTTCATGGAGACATCAAGCTGGTGACTGTTGCCTGGGCAGAAGGTATTCAGGCGGCGATCTATGCGTTTAAGGAAATCACCAGCCCGTATTGGCTGAACGAAAAACGACTTCAAGATTACAAGCTGGTAATGATCGGTGAAAAAATGACGCGGGCGGCCAGCGATCATCACTCCAGGCGATCGTAAACGCTGCAATCGTATCCACCAAAATCATCGCGATATTTTCTTCTCATCCCTAACACCGCGGAGAGAGTCAATTTGCGATTTTGCCCGACGAAAAGCTTTATCGACAGCGTTACTCAGGAGCGAATTTCTCAGTAATATGCGACTGAAATTGACTGCAGGATCTACCGAGCGATGCGAAAAACACTCCACACCTATCAAGACCCACTGGACGTTGTCTGGCTGAACGCAGCTGGCGGAATGGGAATGCGGATCGAACGCGATGCCGAAGTGTTTGCGTCATGGGACGGCAGCGGTGTGCTTCGAATCGGCGTTCCCGAAACGCTGGATCCCGATGATTGCCTTGCACAGATGATTCTTCACGAAGCCTGCCACGGACTCATAGAAGGACCAGATTCGTTTACCCTTCCGGACTGGGGGTTGCAGATCGACAACCCGGCTCATCGCATTCGCGAACATGCGTGCCTGAGATTGCAGGCGGCCTTAACAACCCCCTTCGGACTTCGCGATTTTCTGGCGGCGACGACTACTTTTCGCCGTTATTACGACCAATTACCACCAGACCCACTTCAGGAAGACGGCGATCCCGCCGTGGCCATCGCATTGACCGGATTTCAGCTAGCAACCAGAGGCCCCTGGGCCGAACCGATTTCCACTGCACTGATGTTGACGTCGCGGATTGCCGAAATTGTTCGTCCTTTTGCCACCGCCGATTCGCTGTGGACTGTGGTTGGCAAAAAGATCGATGTATCCTCGTAGAGCATTGTCCTTCCGGCCCATTTTTTTAATCCATAAACTGAGATCCCTTGTCTGACTCGGTCAATATTTTTGATGCTGCTGCAATCGAACAGCTTCGTAAACAACTGCGACTTGACCCACAGCATGTTCGGGTTCTGCGCAATAACCTGTTCAAGAAATTCCGCAGCGACGAATCAGCTCTCAACGCTTTTCCAGCGGGTGATCGCATTCAGTGTCACACACTCGAACTGTTTCGCCGAGTCGATTCCAACATCGACGGTGCCACAAAACTGCTGTTCAAAACATCGCGCGGGATGCTGATCGAAAGCGTCATTCTGCGAATCGCCACCGGACGAACGACGTTGTGCGTTTCCAGTCAGGTTGGCTGCGCCGCCGCGTGCGATTTTTGTGCTACCGGAAAGATGGGGATTGCTCAGAACCTTGCTCCCGGAGAAATTCTTGATCAGGTTCTGCAGGCAGGCCAGTTGCTTGCTCTGGAAAACCGGCGTCTGGACAACATCGTATTTATGGGAATGGGCGAACCGCTTCACAACGAAATCAACTTGTTTGCTACGCTCGAATCACTCACGGCTTCGCATCTGTTTGATCGATCGCCATTCAGCACACTTGTGTCGACCGTCGGAGTACACGATGCCTTGTTGCGATGTGCCGAACGCTTTCCACTGGTGAATCTGGCTCTGAGCCTGCACAGTGTCGACCAAGCCGTGCGGCAGACAATTATTCCGCTGGCGAAGAAGCACCCGCTGGATGAAATTCGCCGCACACTTGAGAAGATTAACCGCCTGCAGAAGCGGGAAGTCATGATTGAGTACCTGATGCTGGCCGGCGTTAACGATTCACCCGACAATGCTGTTCAACTGGCAGACTGGCTGGACGGCCTGCAAACACACGTCAACCTGATTCCCTACAATCCAATCGACGATGCTCCTCACCTGACTGGCACCCAGCGGGATGACATCACCGTTTTCGCAGACATTCTTAAGAGTGCCGGACGCAAGACAACCGTTCGCTATTCACTTGGCAACGACATCGCCGCGGCCTGCGGACAATTGGTTCGCAAAGAAAATCGACAAAAAACTATGCAGGAACTCCGCTTGCCCTAAGAGCGTGAAAAGCAAATTCGTGCTTCGTTTGTCAAATTCACTATTCCCAAATCCAGCACGCTATAGAATCGCCACAACAGCAGAAGCGTGTAGTAAAACGTCAGCGTGTTGAACACAATATGCGGCTGCTCGCTTCCCTCCTTACGTTTGCCCACTGCCGTGTTACACATTCTGCCCACCCATAATTACTCGTCGCGCGGTTATCAAACATTCCTCTGCACCGCGTTGCCGAGCCTCATGTATTTGGCTCTTTCAGCACTGGCTACCGCTGGGGCTAATGCAGAACAGCCGCTGCCGACTGCCGTAATCGATCAACATATCGAACAGCGATGGAACGACCTGCAGCTTCAACCTGCCGCCGACTGCTCAGATTCCACTTTCGTGCGGCGTATCTATCTGGACCTTGTCGGTCGCATTCCGACCATCGCAGAACACGAAACATTTGTAGCCGACCAACGTTCGGACAAAAAAGCGTTGCTGGTTCAGTTGCTGACTACCAGCGAAGACTACGTTCAGCACTTTGCCGATATGTTTGACGCGTTACTGATGGGCCGAGGTTCTCAGAAGGACTACAACGAACGTTCGAAACACAAATGGCGAAGTTTTCTGGAACAGACGTTTCGTGACAACCGCCCGTGGAGTGACGTTACTTCCGAAATTCTACTGGCTCGTCCGACTTCCAACGAAAAACGAGGGGCCGTCTGGTATCTGTTCGAACGCCAAGAAAAATATCAGGAAATTGCAGAAGCGGTCGCTCCGGCCTTCTTTGGCATCCGAATCGATTGTGCTCAGTGCCACAATCACATGATTGCTCATGAAATCGAACAGGCTCATTACTGGGGCCTTGTCGCGTTCTTCAATCGCAGCAAGAACGTGCAAACCCAAAACGGGCCTCGTGTCAGCGAAGTTGCGACTGGCGGATTTTCTGATTTCGCTAACCTTGAAGGCGACAGTTCCCCCAATTTGCTGACTTTTTTCCGATCAAAAACTGTTTCGGAGGCACGGCCCGATAAAGACGAAAAACAAGAAGACACTGACGAACTTTACGTGCCTGCCAGCATCGAAGACGATCCACGCGTACCGCTGTTTTCTCGGCGAGAACAATTTATCAAAGAAGTCGCCACCGATCATCCGTTAATTGCCCGAGCATTCGTCAACCGTATTTGGGCGATGCTGCTAGGTCGAGGCATCGTGCACCCGTTCGACGAAATGGACAGCACGCATCCGCCCTCTCATCCGGAACTACTGGACTTTCTGGCGGATGACTTTCGCAAGTCGAATTGCGACATCCGACGACTCGTGCAAACCATTTGCCTCAGCCGCCCCTATCAATTGAATTCTCGCAAACCCGAAGGTATCGACGATCCAGCATCTTTTGCATGGCACCTTGATCGACAACTCACGGCCGAACAACTGGCTAGATCCATGCAGCTTGCCGTGCAGGGCAGTTTTCAAAACGACGACGAACTGGTGCAGAGCCTGCGGCAAAGTCTTCGAGAAGTCATGCCGAAAGAAAGCGTCACCACAGTGAAGGACGCATTATTTCTAACAAACAACGCCACAATACAAAACTTTCTGGACCGTCCCGTCAGCGACCAGTCTCTCATGGCTCGCCTAGGCAAACTGCCATCTGGCGATCAACAGTCAGACTTACTTTGCCAGACAATCTTCGGTCGCTCAGCAGACGCTGAAGAACAGCAGAGGCTGACCGATTACCTGCAGGCATCAGACAGTCAAAAAGCAGATCGCCTGAAGCAAATTATATGGGCCATGCTGACCAGTGCTGAATTCCGATTCAATCACTAAACGTCGCCTTCTACGTCGCTCGACCACCGCTAAGACATCCATCTATCAGCGCTAACGAAATGGTTTCATGAAAAGCGCCTCAAGAAATTCAACGCCACACGGCTGCGGCAGCCCGGAACACGACGTCCACCGTCGCCTTTTTCTGCAGGGATCTTTAGCGGCAGGCGCTGCGTCAATCGCCAGCTACAACGGACTTTTTTCCGTGCCCGCCATCGCCGATGAAGTCAAGCGACACGGTAAGAAGTGCATTCTGCTGTGGCTGTGCGGAGCTCCCAGTCAGTTTGAAACATGGGATCCAAAACCGGGCACTCCCACCAGCGGGCCATTTGGGGCCATCAGTACAAATCTGCCCGGTGTGCAAATCAGTCAGCTGATGCCAAAATGCGCCACGATGATGGACAAGCTGGCCGTGATTCGTTCCATGAAAACGGAACCGAGCGAACACTTCCAGGGCATCGATGTTCTGACGCGAGGCGATAAGCCTCGACCGCCCTTTGTGCGCCCGATTTTGGGTTCGGTGATTGCAGAACAGCTGGGGCAACTGGACAGCCCTGTTCCGCAATTTGTGCTTCTGGATCCATGCCCGGAAGGCAACGAGTTCAAAGGATTCAAGGCAGGCAACTGGGCCGGGTGGCTGGGCGCTGAATATGGCCCGGTGCGTGCTGGCGGTGAGTATTCAATTCCAAACATTCTGCGTCCCGAAGCGCTTTCGGAATCTGATCATTCAGATCGTGAAGCATTGCGAAAGTTCTTGAGCCGCAAGTTCGAAAATGAGCAACGCAGCGAAGCGGCCTCGTCATACAACGCCGCCTTTGAACGTGTCCGTGGGCTTATGAGCTGTGCTCCGCTGTTCGACATGAACACGCTTCCTGAAAAAGATCGGCTGCGATACGGCGGAGGAGCGTTCTCCCAGCACGCACTGCAGGCTCGGCATCTGATCGAAAACGGATCAACATTTGTGATGGTGGCGAATGGCATGCCGTGGGACAACCATGTTTTCCAGCACGAGATGCATCAAATGCTGGTGCCGGAACTGGACAACACTATCTATCAGCTTGTTAATGATCTACATCTGCGAGGCATGCTGGATGACACTCTTGTGATTGCCATGGGAGAATTCGGTAGAACTCCATGGATGAATGAAGCTCGCGGCCGAGACCACTATCCGAATGCATGGAGTATGGCCATGGCGGGAGCCGGAATCAAAGGCGGAACAGTGTACGGCGCTACCGACGAGCACGGCATTGAAGTAGCGGAAAACGAAGTCGACAACCATCGACTGTTCGCCACAATTTTTAAAGCCCTGGGTATCGATCCTCAGGAAGAATACGTTCTGCCAGACTTACCAACCTTCCAGCGAGTGGAAGGTACTGCAAATCCAATCACCGAAATTTTGCTGTAACACGATTTTTAAACGTCCTTTCTGAAAGACGGAATTCGGCACCGACAGCGTGCATTTGAAATCGGACTTCCGACGGCAATTCGAATCGTTTGTAGACCCCATGAATCAACCCACGTTAAAACTCGCAAATCACTTCAAGTTGCCCACAGGAATCCTGGGAGCAGCGGTAAATCAGACTGGCGACTCGCTGGCCGCGGCGTGTATGGATGGTGTCTACGTGGCTGACCTGAAGGCAAAGTTGTTTGAAAAAGTTGATGAACATAAAAGCTATGCCAGCTCGGCAGAGTTCATCGACGACGGCTCAACAATTGTCACCGCCGGCTATGACGGACGCATTCAATGGTTTGACGTGAATCAGAAATCGAGAACTCGAGAACTTAACGTGCATGATTTCTGGTCGTGGGACATGGCCATTTCACCCGATCAAAAGATGATTGCGTCCGTCACAGGCCAATATCTCGCCGGTGGTTACAAATACGAACCCGCACCGGAACGCGAACCTTCCGTACGTATCTTCGCGGCCGATTCGGGCGAACTCAAACATAGCCTCGCTCACGTGCCTTCCGTGCAGGCAGTTGCCTTCAGTCCCGACAGCCAGTTTGTCGCCGCTGGAAATTTGATGGGCGAAGTACGCGTTTGGAACGTGGATTCAGGCCAACTTGTAGCCAACTGGACAACGCCTGATTTCACAAGCTGGGGAATCATCAAGAGCCACTGCTATTTGGGTGGCATTTTTTCACTGGCCTTCACTCCCGGCGGTGACCAACTTTTGCTGGCCGGCATGGGCCCAATGCGCGATCCTATGGCGGGTAACGGCCGACAGCTTTGGCAAAAATGGGCGTGGAAAGAACCAACGCCAACGAAGATTGACGAAACTCATAAAGACGAAGCTGGGGAAGGTTTAATGGAAACCGTAGCCCTTCACCCCGATGGCAAACAATTTGTAATGGGCGGACGTCTGCGGGGTGGCGATTGGAACGTCGCCATTTTCGACCTAAGCAGCGGCACCCGAACGGCCACGTTAAAAACCGGCTATCGTGTCACGGAAGCCATCTTTACACATGATGGCGGCAAACTGATTCTTGCCGGCACACAAGGGCAGCCAAAGAGAACTAAAGACAACCAGTATCCGAACTTCGGACGCATCGAAGTCTACGAAATGTCGTAACAACTGCTGGCCTGCTGACGTAAACGTAAACGCCCCGACAAAGCTGAAGGCTCGTAATCGTTGGCTATCGCTTAAGTCTGGCACGTTGAACGTGCATACCAAACGCAGGCGTGAGGTCGGAATACAAAATCACCGACGTCGCACGTTGCTTGTCGGCGAATGTCTTGCGTCGTATCCTCCACGGCCATAACACTGCAACTCTACCTTCACAGGAACAAGACCAAATGAAGGCTTTGTCTTTTTCAGGCACTTGCGTGCTGCTGTTTGTCGCAACCTGCTTCTCCGCATGCGCTGTCGCCGAACGAACACCAAACGTCGTCATTATCTTTATGGACGACATGGGCTATGCAGACATCGGCCCGTTCGGAGCAGAAGGCTACGAAACCCCGCACCTTAATCGCATGGCCAGAGAAGGACGGATCTTCACCGACTTCTATGTCACGCAGGCTGTGTGTTCGGCTTCTCGAGCCGGCTTGATGACAGGTTGTTACAACGTGCGAGTCGGCATTGGCGGTGCTCTGGGACCGAACGGAACCGTCGGCATTCATGAAGACGAAGTTACGATTGGTGAAATCGCTAAACAGAAGGGTTATGCCACAGCCTGTTATGGCAAATGGCACCTGGGCCACCACAAGAAGTTTCTGCCACTGCAACACGGCTTCGACGACTATTTCGGCCTTCCGTATAGCAACGACATGTGGCCGTATCATCCAGGCGTGCGTCACCTGGAAATGAACGAACGTATCAAACGATGGCCTCACTTGCCGTTGATCGATGGAAACGAAGTCGTCAATGCGATGGTGACCCCCCAAGATCAGGAACAATTGACAACGCAATACACGGAACGCGCTGTTCGATTCATTACTGATCACAAAGACGAACCATTTCTGGTGTACCTGCCGCACAGCATGGTTCACGTTCCATTGTATGTTTCCGACAAATTCAGAGGCAAAAGTAAACGAGGACTGTTTGGCGATGTAATGATGGAAGTCGACTGGTCTGTTGGCCAGATTTTAGACACTCTGCGCCAGCACAAAATTGATAACAACACTCTGGTTATCTTCACATCTGATAACGGCCCCTGGCTTAGCTACGGCGATCATTGCGGCAGTGCCGGGCCATTACGAGAAGGCAAGGGCACTATGTTCGACGGCGGCTGTCGCGAAAGTTGCGTGATGTGGTGGCCCGGGAAAATCCCCGCCGGTACAGAATGTAACGTACCAGCAATGACAATCGATATTTTGCCAACGGTGGCTCACCTGATCGGTGCTGAACTTCCAAAACACAAGATTGACGGAAAGAATATCTGGCCACTGATGGCTGGTGACGAAGCGGCAACGTCGCCGCATGAAGCCTACTTTTTCTATTGGGCCAACGAACTTCAGGCCGTTCGCAGCGGTAAATGGAAGCTACACTTCGCACATACCTATCGCACAATGGCAGGAAAACCGGGTGGCACCGATGGAAATCCGACAGACTACACTCAGGCCAGCATTGGCATGGAACTGTTCGACCTGGAATCGGACATTGGCGAAACCACAGACGTGGCCGGACAACATCCGGAAGTTGTCGAGCGGCTTTCCGCATTAGCCGATGAAATGCGAGAAGACCTTGGCGATAAAAACAAGAAGGGCTCGGGAAGACGCGCCATCGGCAAACTCTAAACCGAACATGATCATGGCAGACAACTGGCTCAATACAGGTGCGTCGGATCGGTTGTCAGCTGAGTCAATGTTTCGCGCTTACGCCGCGTCACGTTTTTGAGCTCGAGTTAGTTTTTGTCTTAGACGTTGCATGCCTCGGATCCAACGGTCGTGATCGTCCGTCTTCATCGAAAAGAAGTCGGCCACTTCTGGATGAGGCAAAATTAGAAAACGCTTTTCTCTCATGCCTTCCACAATCGAAGCAGCCACTTCGTCTGCTGTAATCACGTGTAGATGCAGATAGCGGTGAATCGGATCTTCGTCGTCAAGAAAGTCTGTTTTCACTCCCAAAGGACAAACGCAGGATACATCAATTCCGTGCCGCCCGTAACAAACCGATAACCATTCGGCCAGCGCCACATCAGCATGCTTGGTAACGGAATACGAAGCCGATCCGATTTCCGTAAGCACCCCGGCGGCTGAAGCCGTGTGAACAAGATAACCGCTGCCCTGCTTTAGCATGTGCGGCACAACAGCTCTGGCTGCATGCAGACGAGACATAACGTTCACGTCCCACATGCGTTGCCAGTCATCGTTGCTACTTTCCAACCCGCCTTTGACAGTAATGCCCGCATTCGAACAGAACACGTCGATGACGCCGCATTCCGCGAGCACCGATTCCACAAGATGATTGACGTCCTGCTCAATGGCGACGTTGCAGGGTATTGCCAACCCATCAAACTCGCTCGCGACCTGCGCAGCTGCAGCTTCATCGATGTCAGAAACAACAACCTTCCGAGCACCTTCTGACGCAAACCGTCTACACATGGCCGCTCCAATTCCATTGGCGCCGCCAGTCACTACGATTACTTTATCTGCCAGATCCATGGCATATCACTCCTTAGATTCCGTTCACGCAAAGCACTTCGCACAACTTCAATCTGCAGCGAAGACGTACTCCCGACCGGCAGTAATGTCTTGGAAAGTTGCCGAACCAAGACTATCCGCCAGCGCGGCGGTGCGTCACAGATGGCTTGCTGGTTGTAATCTGAGCCTGCTTCACACCGGCGGTCAGAACCTTCTTGGCACGAGGAATCCCGGTAGGCGCATCTTCCTGTTTCTTGGCCACTTCACGCCGTTTCGCAGTTTCAGTCAGTTTCTTCTGAGCAACCCTGCGTTCACGCTCTTTCTTTTTTTGGTCTTTGTTCTTCGCCACGATTCGCTTTCCGAATTTCTGTAATTTCAGTAATAGGTCGCGGAGTGTAGTCGAGCTCACTGGATTTTGCGAACTAATCTTTTCCGAAGCAACCACCGAATGCTGTGACGGCCCAACAAAGCTGCACCACAAGTGCTTTGGCTGTTGTTTGACGCTGCTACCGAGAAAAATCAGCGGTTTACGCCGCAACCCTATGCAGCCACAACCCGGCCATCGTCATCGTCATTGTGCGAAAAAAAAAAAGGGCAAAATCTTTCAGTCAGAGCTAGGATTTCTGCAGCGCTCGGATCGGGAAATCCGGCAGCTGTCCGCCCAGCCGTACCAATTCACTGACAGATGTCGCTTTTCGTGCTGTAGCAACAGATGCCTCGATCCTCACAGAATCCTCATCATCCTGTTTGGCCAGCTTCTTCAGCACACGGCGGCGTTCCTGGCGGTGTCCAAGCTATTCGAAGTACTCGCTCACACGGCACTCCATTGACGCGAAACAAAAAGCCAGCGTGATCAGGCTTCCTGTAAAAAACAGACCGATTGCAACAAGGATGGCGTGGGTAGAGTTCATTTCGAATTTTTTAAATTCTCTGCCAGCGGGATTCCGTACACGCAACGCCATAACATTGGCAGCAACTTACAATCAGCTGTAAGCTGCAAAACACGCTGTGCCGGGCACAACACTCGAGCAATAGCATTTGGCAGTCTCAATAACTGATTTTGAGTCGAATGCTGATGAATCGACTGCCCGACACATCCCGGGGTGTGTGATCAATTATCAGTTTCAGTATTAGAGCAAGTCACGAAAAGGTGCGATCACTCTCAGCGAACCTCGTCAAGACCTGTGGCATCGTCTGTGATTTTTCCGCCCGAAAACCTAAACGCGTTTCGCTACCTCATTTTGTGAAACGCTCCAAGCAGATGCCGAATCTGTCAGACTGCCTCATCGGTCAACAGGATCGCAACCCGTTATTCGCAGAAATTTCATCGTTCAACTTCGTAAGTATGCAGCGTGGAAACTTTCCCTCATGTGCCATCGATTTAACATCACATCTTCACCAGACGCGATCGTGGATTTCCTACAGGCTTTTTCCGTTACGGCACAGCCCTCGCTGTTTCCGACATCAGATTATTTTCCGCTACATGATGTGTTGACTCTTAGAATGGTCGACGACGACCAATGGAAGCTGGAATTCAGATCATGGGGCTTCCTGCCAAAGGCATGGAAGCCAACTGATAAAACCCGCACTCGCAAATCGTTTCAGCGAGGAAAAATAAATGCTCGTTCTGAAACCGTTCAGACAACATGGCCATGGAAATTTGCTTTTCCAAATCAACGCTGCGTCTTACTTGCAAGCAGCTTCTATGAACCGTTCACAGACGGAGGCGATGGCAACTATACTATTCCGGGGCACGACGTTTTCGCCATCGCGGGAATCTGGGACCACTTCGAAGGCGTTGACAGCAAAGGCGATCAGGAAAAAATCGATAGCTGCGTGATGCTCACCACAGACGCCAACGCATTGGTCGCATCAACTCGTAACGGACGAATGCGGCAACCTGTGCTGCTTACTGACCCCGAAGCCATTCGCAGATATTGCTCGGTGGAAATTGCCGAGCATAGCGACATCAAAACTCTACTCGCCCCATGGCCTGATAACGAGATGAATTTCACCGCTCCCACAACAAAGTTGCCACCGAAGTAACCCCGCAAGCGATAGACAAATTCCACGCGGCAATTCAGCCACCGATTTCGTGTAGCAGTAATTACCGACGCAAAGAAATCGTTAATTCACAAAGCCCACCCGAAGAATCACAAGCCGTGCAGTACGCGACACATCCTCTATTCGTCTCGGCCACCAAGTAAACCGGAACGAATCAAAAAGTACAGCAATGTCAGCAATGTCGAAACAACTGCTGCAACATAGGTTAGAGCAGCCGCATTCAGCGTCCGGTCAATGCCATAGCGTTCGTCCTCGTCGATGACGCCGGCTTCCAGAACCAGCCGCTTCGCGCGTGCGGTTGCGTCAAATTCAACAGGAAGTGTGACAAGTTGAAATAATAGAACGCCGGAAAAAACAATTGCCCCGATGCCAACCACGAACGGATGCACAAACAACCCGACTGCCATCACCACATAGCCCAGGCCGGAACCAATTCCAGCCAATGGAACAATGGCCGACCGCAACCCCAATGGACCGTAATTTGTAGCATGCTGTATAGCGTGACCGGCTTCGTGGCATGCGACGCCCACCGCTGCCAGCGAATTGCTGGCATAAACTTCCTCAGACAAAGCAAGTTGCTTTGTTGCAGGATTATAGTGATCGCTCAGATACCCATGTGTGGGCACAATCTGCACGTCAGAAATGCCCGCCAGATGCAGCAACCGAGCCGCAGCCTGAGCACCGGTGAAACCATGTCGACTCGGCACTTTTGAATACCGGCTAAATGCCGACTTCACCAGCAGGCTGGCACTAGGCGGTTGGGAATTTGGAATAGCCGTTCTTTGTAGTTCACATGGGAAAGGTTGCCCTAGATGTCGATCCGCGAATTAATCTGGCGTGAGTGTTGGGTTTGCCGCAGACTTCTTCGTGGCGTTTTTTTTATTGAGTCATGGAGGTCTCATATGTCAGGTAGGGC
>JBDNFN010000301.1:0-7801 GCA_041689795.1 Fuerstiella sp.
CCGAAGACTGCATTCGAAATGCGGTTTCGTAGGCACTAATGCGAGTCGAAATTTCCGGGTCGTTCACGACATTCAGTCGCTGCCGATTCAATGCGCCAACTGTGTCGATGAAGTCTTCCTGAGCGTCACGTGTAATGCCATCCGGGTTTGTCAGATTCAGAATTGGACTGCCTTTGCTTCGAAAAGGTACTCCCTGTAATCGAGTTGGCAAAAAGCCGCTGGACCACAGCGTGTTTCCAGCCCGAGGACCACGCGGGCCCGACTGCAGTACAACAAATCCGGGAAGGTCGGAAGATTCACTGCCGAGTCCATAATTCACCCACGACCCAAGACTCGGACGCCCCGGAGACTGAAAGCCGCAATTCATAAACAGTTTGGCTGGTCCGTGGTTGAACACGTCTGTCGCCACACTGCGCACCCAGCAGACTTTGTCCACAATGCTGCGGTGATAAGGCATCACGCTGCTGATATCCATGCCGCATTCCCCATAGCGGCTAAAGCGTCGATTTGATCCCAGAAGTTTTGCGTCGTCCTTCAGAAAGGCGAAACGACGGCCCTTGGTAAAACTTTCCGGCGGCGTCTGCTTGTGATATTTGTTCAGCAATGGCTTGGGATCGAAGAGCTCAAGCTGACTGGGGCCACCCGCCATAAACATAAAAATTACATTTTTGGCTTTTGCAGACGAATGCGGCTGCAGCAACGCTGAATCGCTGGCCTGACATTCATTTGCCAGCAGGCTGCTAAGAGCCACAGAACCGAGTCCTATGCCGGATTGAGCCAGAAATGCTCGGCGATTGTCGGACTGATGATCGGCTAAAATACTCATGACTAACTTTCAGCGAGTTCATTCTTCTTTGGAGACGAAGAGCGTCAAATCGTGTCTGTTTATGATTCAATTAACCGCAGGCGGTTCTAAAACTGAAAGTTACAGGCACGCGGCGGGAACAGATAAATTCAGCCATTGTGAAATTTACTCGCTCGTGCGTCGTGCTTGTATTGAAGAGTTTACGGGACCGGTTTTCACACAGTTTCTAATTGCGATTAACGAATTCATCAGTGTTCATCAGTACTCGAACCACGCTGGTGAACGCGGCCAGATCCGACGTGGAAATGCCGTCGCGGATCGGACGGTTGGATGTGTACTCTTTGGCTTCATGTGGAGAAGCTTCGAAACGCAGTAGTTCGCGATCCAGAAAGGCAAGCAGCACACTAATTTCCTGAGCGTTGGGATGGCGCGTCAGCAGCCGTTGGAATATCACGCGACAGCGTTCTTCTTTGGATGCAGGATTATCGATTGCCAGAACACTTTCGGCCAGCCCCTGAGCAATCTCAAGAAACAGCCCGTCATTGGCGGTTGTCAGAGACTGCAGCGGAGTATTGGAACGAACTCGAGTTGTACAGGTGGTGCAGAAGTCTGGAGCATCAAAGGTTGTCAACAACGGATACGGAGCACTGCGATAAAACATCGTGTACATCGTACGACGATACCGGTTTGGTCCGGTTTCCGTCGGCCATGATTTTGCATTTTGTGTAAACGCGTAAATTCCTTCAGGTTGCGGCGGATGCACGCTGGGGCCACCCAGGTTTTCATTCAGCAGTCCACTGGCTGCCAAAGCCTGATCTCGAACAATTTCAGCTTCGACCCGAAATCTCGACTGGCGACTTAACAGATAATTGCCGGGATCACGAGCCAGTGATTCAGCCGAACAATCGCTGCTTTGCCGGTACGTGGCGGACGAAACAATCAGTTTGTGCACCGCCTTCATTGACCAGCCGCTATCCATAAAACGCCGGGCCAGCCAGTCCAGCAAATCCGGATGACTTGGCAGCGTACCCTGAAATCCGAAGTCGTTTTCGGTTTCCACCAATCCTCTTCCAAAGTACTTCGCCCAGATTCGATTTACGGCGACACGTGCAGTCAACGGATTATCTTTGGACACCAGCCAGTTAGCCAGATCCAGTCGATTATTAAGGATGAGTGTTTTGCCGTTTGCATTTAGAAAACCGGGAACGGACGCAGTAAGCGGGCCGGCGTCCGTATCGGGCGTCAGAAAGTCGCCTCGATCCAGACGAAACGTTTCCGGTGCCTTTGCCATATCCTTCATGACCATCAGCCTAACCGGTGAGGTTGCTCCGGGAAGTCGGGTCTGCAATTGATCAACACGTTTTCGAGCGGCCGCCAGCTTGTTGTGCAGAGAACCGTCGTGGTCTGGCGAATCGTTGGGCATCGGTGCCAAGTCAATCGCAAACCTTCCCACCTGATATCCTGAATTTAGTCCATGCTCCATAGTGAACATTAGCGAACGTTGATCAGCGGCAAGAGGCACCTCCATTAAGAAGACGGCTTCATGAGCTGCGTTCATGCGAGCTTTCGGGGCAGATCCATTGCCAACATTGATAGCCCAGCCGGTCTTTGACTGGCCATCAATAGCTGCCGAAACGGGGTAGTCGGGTTGACTATGATCAGCCCAGGCTTCGATCAGACGGACCGGCTTGCCATCGCTAAGCAATTCAACTTCTGTCAACACAAAATTACCGTTAGCAGCCAGCCCCGGACCATTCTTTGGCAGGCCGGAATCTGTAAGCACACGAAGCCGCACGGCTGCAACTTCGGTTGACTGGCCGGCACCGTCACTATTGCCTTTCGAAGCCGGCAGAACCAATTCTATTCTATAAGTATCGTTCGGATGCCGGTTGCCGCTGGCAAGCAACGAACCGTCATCAAGTCGTGTGAGCTGTCCGTTGTTGGTTTTCGCTGAAACCACTTCGGCCTGCGTCCAGTTCCAGTTTATTTTTCCTAAACGGGACTGTTGGTTTGTTTTGGCTTCCAGGTCCTTCACCACTGCAATTTGCTTTTGCAGTTCTTTGACGTCCGCGTAGTCCCTGTCACTCCAGCCAAACATTTCACCTTCATATACATTGACCGTTGGGCCCTCGTTATTAGCATCGGCGGCACCGTTAAAGAAAGCATACAAGCTGTAGTAATCGTTGTGACTTAGTGGATCGAATTTGTGTGAATGACACTGAGCACACCCGACGGTTAGCCCCAACCAGACAGCTCCGGTTGTGTTGACGCGATCGATCAACGCTTCGTGACGGTACTGATCAGCTTTGACGCCACCTTCCTGATTAATCATCGTATTGCGATGGAACGCGGTGGCAACCAGATCGGCGGGCGATGCATTGGGTAACAGGTCGCCCGCAAGCTGCTTAATTGTGAACGAGTCAAACGACATATCATTATTGATGGCGGCAATCACCCAATCTCGATATGGCCACATGATCCGAGCACCATCGATCGTGAATCCGTGTGAATCGGCATAGCGCGCGTGATCCAGCCAGTGCCGTCCCCAGCGTTCGCCATAATACGGACTCGCCAGCAGACGATCGACTAACTTTTCGTAAGCACCGGATGATTCGTCGTTAACAAACGCATTTGTTTCAGCGATGGTCGGCAGCAGTCCCAGCAAATCCTGATACAGCCGGCGAATCAACGTTGTTCGATCAGCGGGTGGTGAAGGTTGCAGCTGCGCGGCGTTTAATCTACCAAACACGAACGCGTCGATTTCGGTGCGGCCCCACGCGTCAGGTTTCATTTCCGGAAGAACAGGAAGCTGCACTTTTTGAAATGCCCAGTGATCCTGATACTCGGCACCTTCGGTAATCCACTGCTTCAGAAGTTGTTTCTGGCGGGTAGAAAGCGGCTTGTTCGCTTCTGCAGGCGGCATTCGCAGATCTTCGTCGTCCGCTAGAATCCGAACGATCATTTCACTGTGATCCGGGCTTCCGGGAACAATGGCTTTTAGTTCCACCGCAACGCCGCGGTCATCAAGCCGCAAATCTGCGGCTCGCGAATGCTCGTCCTTGCCATGACACTGAAAGCAGTGATTAGACAGAATCGGACGGATGTCACGGTTGAAGTCGACCGTTTCAGGCAACACTTCGTCGGCGCTGGCGGCATGCATCGCCAGGCAGCACGTGAAAGAAATTACAAGTAGTTTTGTTTTGAAGTTCATAGCAGATCTCGTCAGTCTCATTTGCCTATAGCCTACCGAAACCTGTGATCAGGTCCAGGCGTTTCGTGACTTCTTGCAGCAACAGGGTGTGACGATTGGATGGAATACGCCTAATTGCGTGAAAAACGGAATTACAAGGTGCGACATGTGCTGCGACCGCAGTCGTTTGGCTTGCTGCCCAGGTTTCTGTCAAGGATGAACAGCCTGAACGTGTCAGGAATGCAGTAACCATGGCCAACAGATACCGAGCGGCCCTAATAATCCGCTTTGCTGACATGAACGGCCCTCTTAGCTGATTCGCATATCTGTCATCTTTAGCTTTCGTGTCGACGCTTTGAACCACGATCATTCAAATTCGTTCTCCCGACTCATGCCGGAGTGATAGATTTCATCGTAATGAGAAACACTATTCCGCTCCATAATGACCGGCAGCGATTCGCAGCACGGTCATCCCACCCGGAGCACTCACACTTTTAATACTACCTACTAACCCTTTAACCCAAAACGCCGTGGGTTGGTTTGAGATCGCCTTGCGCGCAGATTTTATCAGTCGATTCACGTATTTCCTTTCACTTGTCTTTATCCAGAAAACGTACGAATGTTCGATCGCGAACGATTCAGAAACGACGTACTCGCACTGGGGCTGCTGGCCCTGGTGGTGTTCGTTGGTTTGAGTTTTCTAAGCTACGACCCTGCGGACCCGCCTTCTGATCTGGTATTCCCGTCACGAAGAACGCCAATCAACATCTGCGGTTCTACCGGGGCCAGCATCGCGTTCTACGGCAAGCAAATGATGGGCGCTGGTGTCTGGATGATGATGGCGGCGATGATCGCGTGGGACGTCAGTCTGTTTTCACGTGAAATCCCGAAACGCAACTGGCTGGCGGTTGCCGGCACCGTGTTGTTGGTGCTTTCCAGTTGCACGGCTCTACAGATTGTCTTTCCTGAACTCAATTCCGGATCAACTTACGGCAGCGGTGGCATTCTGGGCGCATGGACGGGCATCGGATTACGTGAAGCATTTTCTCCGGTTGGCGTCGTCATACTATTAGCCTGCGGCTTCGTATCGGGATGGATGCTGTCGCCCCTATGGCTGGTGACGACTCCGGGCGTAAAAATTGCTTCTTTACCATTGGCAGTCGGTTCAAGCATTCTTTCCATGGGCTCACTCTTGAAGCTGAAGCCGCGAACTCGCACCAAGCCCGTTGCGACTAACGACGATCTGCCCAGCACAATTTCCATCAATACACCTCTGAAATCTTCAAGACCAATTACCGCCGACATCGAAGAAGATGAAGCCAATGACGACGACGTCTGGGACGATGAAGAAGAACAGGACGAAGAAGTCGGCAACGATGCGGCTCACAAACTGCGAATCAATCCTCCGGTCGAACTTACGGTTCACCGCGGCGACGAAGGCAATGAAGAATACGTGCGTCGCGAATACAATCTTCCGGATCTGAACGTACTGGAAGAACCGGAAGAATTTCCTTACGAAATGCTGGCCAAGAAGGCTCGCATTGCCGCGGCGACGTTAGAAAAAACATTCAGTCAGTTCGGCCTTAACATCCGCGTATCGGAAGTCGACACAGGGCCAGCCGTGACTCAGTTTGAGCTGGATTTAGAACCCGGATTGCGTCTGAATAAAGTAACAGCACTGGAAGACGATCTGGCGATTGCTTTGCGAGTTCCGTCGGTGCGTGTTGTCGCGCCGATTCCCGGTAAAAACACGGTGGGCGTAGAAGTACCGAACGAAAAGCAGGTGACTGTTCGACTGAAGGAACTGATTCTGGCAACGGGGTCAAAGATGGATGATCTGAAAATCCCGCTGTTCTTCGGCAAGGACGTCAGCGGTCGAGCTCTGGCAGTTGACCTGGCCAAGATGCCTCATCTGTTGATCGCCGGTCGGACAGGCACTGGAAAAAGTGTGTGCCTTAATACGCTGATTCTTTCAATCCTGATGACGCGAACTCCAGAAGACGTCAAAATGTTGATGATCGACCCGAAAATGGTTGAGCTCAGTCCTTACAAAAACCTGCCTCATCTAATGCATCCCGTAATTACAGATATGAAAAAAGCGGAAGCAGTGCTGGCGTGGGCGGTCGACAAAATGGAAGAACGCTACGCCCTGCTGTCACGTGTTGGCGTACGTCATCTGGAAAGCTACAACAAGCTTGGACGTCCCGCTGTGATGGCTAAACTGGGGCTCAGCGAACTGGATGAAGAAGCGAAAAACCTGCCACACAAAATGCCGTATATTGTCATCATCGCCGACGAAATGGCGGACCTGATGATGACCAGCGGCAAGGATGTGGAAGCTCACATCATTCGGCTGGCTCAAAAGTCGCGCGCTGTTGGAATTCACCTTGTTCTGGCAACTCAAAAGCCAACGGTGGACGTGATCACCGGATTGATCAAGTCTAACCTTCCGGCTCGAGTTTCGTTTCAGGTAGCCAGCAAGATGGATAGCCGAGTCGTGCTGGACGAAGGCGGAGCCGAACGTCTGCTGGGTTGTGGCGACATGTTGTATCTGGCTCCGGGCACAAGTACTCTGACTCGAGCTCAGGGGACATACGTCAGTGACGAAGAAATCAACGAAGTTATTGCCTTCTTCGCCGACGTCGAACCGGAATACAGCGACGAACTGCAACGCATTGTGGCTCGAACAGCGGCCGCAGCCAGCGGCGAAAAAGGCGAGGATGCAGGGCCGCGACAGGCTGACGATCTATACGAAGACGCAATTGACGTTGTTGTGCGAGAAGGCCGTGGTAGCTGTTCTTTGCTGCAGCGTTGTCTGGGCATCGGCTATGGTCGGGCATCCCGAATGATTGACTGGATGGCCGAAGACGGAATCGTCGGTGAACACAATGGTGCGAATGCACGAGAAGTCATGTATACACCGGAAGAATGGGAAGAAGTTCGATCAAGTCAAGAACGTGGTTAAATGCAGCCGCTGAGTATCGCGAGCATCCATTCGGCAAGGCTGCTACGATAATCGCACTCGAACTTCATATCTTCCAATAAGTCACTCGCAAATGCAGCCGCTGTTTCGTTCCGCCAAGCCAGATGACGTTGCAGCGGCATTGATTTACAGCGCCGGACCTGGGCCATTTGAATACGGTTTTACTCAGGGAAATCGCGACGCTCGCCAGTTTCTGAACTTTGCATTTGCTCATGGGAAAGGGTTTTTCGGATGGCGCAATCACACGGTTGCCATTCTCAACGACAAGGTTGTCGGCGTGGGAGCGTTTTACAGTGGACGCGAATACAACCGGTTGTCGCTCGAGACAACGTTGCAGATCATCCGAAATTATTTACCGATTTCTGCGCTGCACGTCATTCGCAGATCGCTGCAACTCAGCGCGCTAATGCCACGGCCTGCTCGGTCGACTCATTACATCGCCAACCTGGGAGTCAATCCCGATTTTCAGGGCCTCGGCATCGGCACAGCAATGTTGAATCACCAAAAGCAAGTTGCGTTGGAACTTGGTCGGCACACGATGGCATTGGATGTATCCGTCGAGAACCCACGCGGACAAGCCCTGTACGAACGGCTTGGGTTTAACGTAACGGCGGAACAATCGTTTCCCGGGCGGAAGGACGACGTGGCGAATAGCCGTCGCATGGAACTGCCCCTTTAAACCCAGCCCTTTGAAGGTGAGTTTTTAGGTGTTTCTTCTGGCGAGTAGCTTTGCCGTGGCGACGTGTTGTCCGTTGCCGGAGTACTTGCGTTGGGGTTGCTGGCGTTGGGGTCCGCGTTTGCTTTTCTGGAATTTCGCCAGCGA
>JBDNFN010000302.1:0-7329 GCA_041689795.1 Fuerstiella sp.
TCGCAGTGGCCCCGACGGTCTGTTGTGCGAAGGCCCATTGCCGAAGCATTCGCAGTGGACACGGTTCGTCAACGGCGCCGAAACGCAAGCGGAACTCACAGCATTGCGTCACAGTCTTTCGCGGGGGACACTCTTCGGCGATTCGACATGGCAGCCGTCAACGGCCATCCAACTCGGACTGGAGTCCTCGCTCCGACCACGCGGACGCCCCAGAAAGCCGAAAAAGTAGAATGTCCCCTTTTTGCGTTCTCCTTTTTGCGTTCTTTTTCTTTTTGCGTTCCTTTTTGCGTTTTTTCTTTTTGCGTTCTCCGTCGATCTTCGTCGACGGTGAGTAAATGTCGAAGGTACTGGAAAAGGCGACCGCTGCAGCACACGCCGCTGTGAAGGAAAAAAAATCGTTTTCCGAAGAGTTGGGCCGGGTTTGCGTTTAGGTAATGTCAAGGGCTTTGAGCTGGAAGCAGATGCAGTGGCCGTTGGTTCTGAGCAAAGGTCAGCAAGCGAAATTAAACAGCGAATCTGCAGAATTGCGGGCTGAACTGAAGTCACTTCGTGAGCGACTGGCCATTCTGGAAAACGAACTGAAGAGTCTCCGCAATGCAGAAGGCGAAAAGTAGATAGCGAAAGCAACCAAACGGAAGCCAGCGAGATACTCAATACGAAAACGCGTGCGCATCAATTTGATGCCCCCGCTTTTCATGTTCTTAATCTGATACTCTGGCCGCCGAAACGTTTCCTGGCATCGACGTTATTTTCAGCGGCCGTTATTCCTTCAGCTTGCGTCGATTAAATCGGTTGAAAGCCAGCGGCCATTGCCTTCCGAACGGCAATACCAGCAATGAACGGACCCGCGGAAATATCCAGATGTTGTTTCCCAACATGGTGAGTTCCAGAGCTGGGGCCAGCCAATTAGCTGAAAGAATCATAACTGAAACCGGCATCGCGATTGAAGCATCTCACAATGCCAAGTTTTCTTCAATCCTTCGCGACAATGAGCGACTGTTGCTTGCCATGAATCGTGCAGTTGATCTCGGATTCTGTCGATTCCTGCACGAACAATGTCTCGGGCGATTCAGTGTGCGGTGCGTATTCTGTGGCATCTGACTTCGGTTTTAGTAGCGTTTTGTTGTGGTTTGCGATGAATGAATTCTGTCTGTAATTTCGTATAGCTGGTGCAATTTTAGGAGATAACCAGTATTCTAACCGAGGTTCGTCTGAATGTTGTTTGTCTGCAATCTGTGCTGGCTTATTTCGCAAAGAGTTTCAAACGATGTGTAGCAACGTTTTATTACTTCTGTTTTTTGTGTCGCAAGCTGCCGACGAAAACGTATTTTCGGGCCCTCAGGTGGGCGAAAAACTTGTGGCGTTCGAGATGATCAACGCACTTTTCCCCGATGCTTCGAGGCCCACGCTGACAGTGCCTGAGGCAAATGACAGACCGCAGTTGTTGATTTTCGTTCATGAACGTAGCCGACCGGCGTTCGGCTTGTCAAACACTGTGATGAAACTGGCCGCTGATCGTGGGGCCGAAAAATTGGCGGCATCTCTGATCTATCTTTCTGCCGACCCAACTGAAGCAGCGACATGGATGAAAAACGTTTCCAAGAATTTCCCCAAAGGAATTCACTCAGGCGTGTTTTCGGGGGGCATTGAAGGTCCGGAAGCATACGGACTCAATCGCAAAGTTGCGGTGACAGTGTTAGTCGCGAAGAACAACACTGTCATAGCGAATTTTGCGATGGTGCAGCCCAGCCTGGAAGTTGACGCTCCTAAAATATTTAAAGCCATTGCCGATGTTTTGGGAGAACCGAATGTGGCGAAGGTTTCCGACTTTCAACCACAAGTTATGAATGTTCGTCGCGCGACTCAGCCTGCCCAGCAGGATCCGAATCTCCGACCTTTGCTGAAGCCGCTGATTCAAAAGACGGCGACCGAGGAAGACGTGGCTGCAGCAGCAACCAAGATCGAAGAATACGCTGCAGAACATCCGGAAGCACGTTTGCAAATTGGCGATATTGCTCGAAGAATTATTGATGCAGACAAGTTGTCGAATTACGGGACGGCGGCTTGTCAGAAGTATCTGAAGAAATGGGCAACACAGTTTATTGCAGTGGACGGCGTAAAGAAGGATATGCCCGAAAATAATGAATCAACGCCCAGCCGAAAGTAACCACAATGTACGGCTTGTTGCTGCTGGTATTGCTGGCATCGGAAACGATTCAGTCGCCCGTCGACTTTGATACTCAGGTGATGCCCGTTCTGACAAAGGCTGGCTGCAATGCTGGGGCATGCCACGGTTCAGCGGCGGGGCGAGGCGAATTTCGATTGTCGCTATATGGCACTCGTCCGACTGAAGACTACGATGAAATTGTCCGGGTTCTGGAAGGTCGTCGTATCAATCGTTCGCATCCGGACGATAGTCTGCTGCTGCAAAAGCCAACTGAGCAGCTATCACACGAAGGTGGGACTCGGTTGGATGTGGATGGAAATGACTTCCAGATAGTTCGTCGCTGGATTGAAGAAGGGGCGAACCGAATTCAGCGTCGTCGGTTGGTCGGTTTTCAATTTGAAGCCGCTCAGGACGTTGTGATTTCTATCGGAGATTCTGTGACGCTGACGGCTGTTGCCACCTTTGATGACGGGGCTCATGAATCGGTGGTGCCGTGGACTGTTTTTCGCCCCGATGATCCATCAGCAGTTGAAGTTTTAGAATCAGGAATCGCCACCGTTCGTCGAACGGGACGACACGTTATTGTGGCACGTTATCTGGATCGAGTCGCGGCGGTGGAATTGATCGTTCCGTTCGCTGGGACGAATAAACTGGCTTTTCGTTTGTCGCCAGTCGCCAATGCGTCTCAATCCGTCAGCCCGGACAGTGTGCTGTCGCCGAACGTTGACTTCTTCGTCGATCGCAAGCTGCAACGGCTAAACATATCAGCGGCTGGCTGTGCAACGGATTCGCAACTGGCTCGACGACTGTATCTGGATTTGTGCGGAAGGCTACCCACGCCAGAAGAGGTTCATGTGTTTGTTGCTTCCGCTGCCGCAGATAAGCTGGAACAGCTTATTGATAGGCTGCTGGCCTCGCCCGACTATATCGAGTTCTGGACGTTTAGATTGGCTAACGCGTTTCGAGTCGGACCAAGGTCTTCTCCGGCCTATTACAAGTGGATTCGCGAATGCGTCGCCAACGACGTTGCTTACAACGTAATGGTTCGGCAGCTGCTGCAAGCCACAGGAGACATCCAGACCAACGGTCCTGCAAACTTCTACGCGGTGTCAGGCGATCCTCGTGCGACTGTCGAACTTGTCAGTAGTCTGTTTCTGGGAGTTCGCATGCAATGTGCGAATTGCCACGATCACCCGTTGGATGTTTGGACTCAGGACGATTATCACGGCATGGCGGCCGTCTTCGCGAACGTCAAAAGTGGTGCCGTTGTAACCACTGGACGAGGAGAAGTGATTCATCCTGTTACCGGAGAAGCGGCCATTCCGCGGATCCCTGGGCAGCGTTTTATGACTGGAGACCTGGATCAACGGATTGAGTTATCTGCCTGGATTACATCGCAGGATAATCCGTTTTTTAGACGAGCCTTGGTAAATCGCGTTTGGAACTATCTGATGGGGCAAGGACTCGTCGAGCCGATCGACGATTTGCGTTCCACCAACCCTGCCACTCACCCGCAGTTGCTGCAGTGGTTGGCTGAGGACTTTGGCGAGAACAATCACAGTCTGCGTCTGTTGGTTCGCACAATCTGCCGCAGTAACGCCTATCAGCGCAGTGGAAAGGTTTCCGGTCAGGCAATTGATCTTGGGTTCTACAGCTTTGCGCGGCCGCAAGTCTTTAGTCCCGCAGTGTTTTTGGATGCGGTGACCGACGTCACGTATGGCACGGGCGGAACAACTGAGAATGGTAACGTCCGGATGTCGCGAGCTGTTTCGCTGTTCGGTTTGACTTCCAAAGTCGGTAAGCCAAATAACGGCGGGGCATCAATCGTTGAACCTTTCGGTGGGTGCGACCCTGGCAGAGACTGCAGTCTTGATACCGTCGCCACTTCCGAGCTCGCCATTCAGTTGCAGTTTCTCAACGGCGAATTACTGAACCAATTGGTGCGAGCTCCCGACGGTGAGCTCATGCAGTGCCTCGCGTCAGAAATCGGGCCGGACGAACTGGTACAGCGTTTTTATCAAAAGGCATATTCGCGTTCGCCGAATGATCGTGAATGTGTCTACTGGAAGCAGGTGTTTGCTGATGTCGCTGATCGTCAGCAATTGGTGGACGTCGCTCAGGACTTTGTGTGGAGTCTGCTGAATTCTAAAGAGTTTTTTACCATCCGTTGACGCGTGTGTTTCGTGGGAAATTCTTTATGTGGAAGACTGGTGAGCCAAACCGACGCTGCGATGGTGTTTCGCGGCGCGAAGTGTTTCGTTTGGGACAGTTGGCTGGACTCGGCATCGGCTTGCCGCACTACCTTGCTGCCGCCGATCAGATTTCCTCCGACGGTGCAACGCCCTCAAAGGCAAAGTCATGCATTCTGGTGTGGCTTGACGGTGGTCCGAGCCATCTCGAAACCTTCGATATGAAGCCAAACGCTTCGTCCGAAGTGCGAGGTCCGTTGGCTGCGATATCATCATCTGTACCAGGCATTCAACTTAGCGAATGCCTGCCGCAGCTTGCTCAGCGCATGCAGGACTTCGCCATTATTCGTTCGATGACGTCCCCTTTGGGCGAACACAATCTTGGCGCCCATTATCTGTTGACCGGATACCGACCCACGCCTGTAATAAACTATCCTTCTTTTCACGCCGTCGCAAATCAGCAATTGAAGACATCTCAGGAAGAACTACCAAACAACATCGCCATTCCTGAATATCAAATCGGCGGAGCGGGCTTTGATGGAACGGGTTTTCTGGGGTCTGAATACGGACCTTTTTCCCTGCGAGCCGACCCGGCCGCTGAGGGGTTTTCTGTCCGCAATCTGCTTCCAGGTAAAGGGCTGACTCTGGATCGCATTCAACAGCGTCGGCGATTTGCCGAACAGCTGATGCAATGGGACACTGCAGAGCTGCCATCGTCGAGCGGCAGGTCGGTGCTGGATCGAGCATTCCGGATGGTGACGTCACCCGCTGCCGCAGCTGCATTTAAAATCGATGAAGAATCCGAAGAAACGCGAAGACGCTACGGCTACAAAACTGTCGGGCAGTCCTGCCTGCTGGCGAGACGTTTGGTTGAACGCGGAGTTCGTTTCGTGACCGTGAACCAACGCGGCTGGGATACTCACGATAACCTGTATACTCGGCTGAAAGAAGGTTACACCGGCGCGAAAGTTGGAGTGGGTTTGATTCCATCTCTGGATCTGGCGTTGTCGGCGTTAATAGACGACCTGAAAGAACGTGGACTGCTGCAAGAGACGCTGATTGTTGTGATGGGAGAATTTGGCCGAACTCCGAAAATAAACACTCAGGGCGGTCGCGATCATTGGCCCCGAGTTTTTAGCATTGCCCTGGCTGGCGGCGGGATATCAGGCGGTCAGGTTGTGGGTTGCAGCGATGCGGTTGGTGAGTCGCCGAAAGATCGGCCGGTAACACCTGCTGACGTTGTCAGTACGATTTACACTGCGCTGGGGATTGACCCGAGCAATCATCTGCATACAGACGACGGCCGTCCCGTACGACTTGTGGCAGACGGCGCTCAAGTGGTAACGGAACTGTTTTCATGATGCATTCGTCTGCAAAACCGCACCAATGGGTGTCGTACCTGGCCGGCTGTTGGCTGCTGTGCACGATGGTTGCGGTGAACTGCAGCGCAGCTGACGGCCTGGCTTCCGTCACATGCCTGGCCGTGTCTCCCGATGGGCGTCAACTGGTGGCTGGCGACCAAGGCCGGCTGCACGTTTATCGGTGGGATGACCTGGGTTTTGTCAAGCAGACGATTGTTCCGCTGTTGAAAATTCACCACGCTGTTTTTTCTTCGGATGGCAAGAGACTTTTGTTGGCAGGTGGTGTCCCCGGGGAATCTGGCAGCGTCGTTCTGTTGTCATGGCCGGAATTGGAAACCATCCGAATTCGACAGATAAGCGACGACGTTCTGTACAGTGCAGCGTTCCTCCAGAATTCGGCTGCTGGAGAGGATTCAGCGACCGTGGTCGTTGCAGGTCACGATCATTCGGCCTACATCGTGCAACTGACTTCCAGTACACCGCCTTCGCCATTGATTTCGCATACTCGGCCAGTTACCGATGTTACTACGATTGTTGAATCGGATCTTATTCTGACGTGCAGCATGGACGAAACGATTCGGGTATGGAACGCAACATCCGGCGTGCTGGTCCGCACTTTGTCTAACCACCTGAAGTCGGTCCGCATGATTTCTGTCCGTCCGGCCAGCGGCGCGGGTCTGTCGATGTTGGCTTCGGTTAGCGACGACCGTACCGTGCGATTATTTCAACCAACAATCGGCCGAATGGTAAGATTCAAAAGGTTTACTTCACCTTCAACGGCCGTGACGTGGACGACGGACGGACGACAGGTAATCGCTGGCTGTCGCGATGGTTCCATCTACAGCATCGCTCCCGAAACTCTTACAGTGAAAGCATTGGCCGAGCCAACCGATGCGTGGGTCAGCGAATTGGCCAATCATCCCACGGACCAGGCTTTGATTGCCGGATATTCCGATGGGCGGTTGCTGCGACTCACCGTTCCGTAGCTGGCGGTTTAGTTTCAGACATTTGTGCAGTCGGATTCTGAATCGACATCACTACTAATCGCACGCATGAACATTGAGTATTCTTAATCCAGTGAAGCCATAGCCTAACTGGCGCACATCGCCGGAGGCGGTTCTGAAATCGCAAGTTTACAAGCTGGCGACGCGAGCAATTGAATCCCTGCATTACAAAAGTCACTCGTCGTGCTTGTCCTGGGAAGTTCGCCGGAGCGGCGGACGGGAGACTTTCAGTCTGTGATCTCCTGACGTTCTTCGAGAAAGTAGATGACTCTGGAAAGATTGAAACTATTCGTCTGTCCGTTTTAGAGGGGCATGAGACCATGCTGCAGATCGGCAAGATCGCTCCGTGGCTGTGTGTGTGTAGTCAACCTAGCCGGTCGTCAACAGGCACGACAGATTCAGTGTCAGCAAATTGGAACTCTAGTCCCAGCACAGGCGACCATTTTCGTTTTGTGAAACAGAAAGCCTCGAAATCTCCTTTTTCTACAGCGTATTGAATGGTGTCAACACATCACAATACGTGGCTCAGAAAAGGATTTCGAGTGCAGACTCTGCGTACCCCAAAGCAGAAAACAAAAGCTCGTCAGCGACGCCTGAAAGTTGCTCAA
>JBDNFN010000303.1:0-2836 GCA_041689795.1 Fuerstiella sp.
CAACCACCAACTTCAGCCACTGAAGCTGATCAACAACCGCATCTGAGGAAACAAACAGAGAACTCATCACGCGCTGAGTAACGAATCCCCCAAATCCTCGCCAGACCAATCACACATTCACCACTTCAGCGATTGTTTACGCGTTTGCCCTGCAATGCTGTGTTCACTGAACCAGGTGAAGGAATACTCAACGTCTTTTCGATGATGGACATCAAAGTTGTGGCTCGCTTCAAGGTTGGCGGTTCGCTGGGCAAGATCGACGCGGTCGACGTGCCGGAACATTTTCACTAGAGCAGCTTACCTTTTGTCGCGACCGGTACTGGCCCGTGGCAGTATGGAAACTATTGTGGAAAAATATACTCCACGGCCACCAAGGCATCGTAAAACGCTGTACGACGACGGAAAACAGAATGCGTCACTTGCTATCGATCAGACTGGGCATTCTTCAGGCTGCCTGCTGTAGCGAAACGGGTTCCGCCAAGAACGTTTCAAATTCAGATCACGACAAGGAGCATTCGGAGAATCAGAATCCCAGCGAAGGCCTCGATCAGCAGCGAACATTGGACTAAATGCTAAAGGAACTTTCGAGCCTGCGCGATACTGTGCGTGACGCATTTGCCACGAAAAAAACATCGACGCAGCTCACGGCCCGCTGCACGATATTGGCGACCTGCTGAGCGACTTCACCGCGTTGATCGAAAATGACAATTGCCGAAAGAAACGTCGACTGAAGCGAACAATAAGATTGAGACGCTTGATGCGTTCTGTGACGTTGATAAAACATTCCCCTGCCAGCAAGGATCAATGTACCCCGAAGTTTCCGACAGGACGCATGCCGCGATCAATGAACCGGAAAGTCTGCTGGCAACCACCGACGCACCACACTCGGAGTCTTCCGAATAAAAAACGAATACCTTCTGCCACTAGCAGCTTGAAGACGTGCGACCACGCCGCCGATTTGCGACGAGAAGATCGGACGGCATGCCGAGTGCTGAGTTAATACTCGCCAAGCACAACACCGTCGTTGCGTCCGGCGAGAGCTCGGAAGACTCGAATGTCCACGTCAGTCCCGATTATATGCGTTGAGCCATCCATTAGAAGAAATTGAGCACCTCCTAAATGAGGTCCCCAGAAGCCGCCCGGACTTCCCGTTGGAGAATTGGGTCCACCAGATCGCACATGAACTGTGGTCATCGTGATGGCGGGGCGAACCGTGTCGCCGACTGTCTCTCCGCGGCGAGCGGAGATCATCTCAGAGAAAACTGTTTGGCTACCGGGAATAACGCCCGCCCAACCATTCGGAGAAAACATACTTGCCCGTTCTCCGATGCCGATCGTATTTGAAGTGCCGTCCGTAATGTCTCTGTGGCGAATCGCTTTATTGCGATGGAACATTCCGTTGAAGTTAGGCTCTTCGTACCGTGCAAGGTAGCTCCCGGTCGGCCCGTTGCCAGAGGGATCGGCACCACCGAGCACGCCCACGTAGCTTGTCGCCGCCAGATCGTTGATTCCAATCGATGCGGGCCAGACTGTTACAGGGTCCACCCACGTGTCACTCGGACAGCGGTAAGCCGCCACGTTGGTGGCGCGTGCGCCATGATTTTCCGGAGCAGTGATTGGGCGATTGAAGTCGATTTGCTCATGCAGTTGGGTCTGCTCCAGTTGTGGCAGGATCATCGCAAACATGCTCCAGCCGGGGCCGACTTCAGGAACAGGATCGTTACCGCCGCCAGGCCAGGCACCAGTGACTCGGGAGATAAAACCCGGTGGGAACGAACCAAACGTCGACTCGTAATTGTGCAACGCCAGACCGATTTGCTTTAGGTTATTCTTGCACTGCGTTCTGCGCGCCGCTTCTCGGGCAGACTGAACGGCGGGCAGCAACAAAGCCACCAGAATGGCTATGATCGCAATGACCACGAGTAATTCGATAAGTGTGAACCCGCGATGGAGGTGGGCGCGATTGCGTAAACCGAACATAACTTCAGTGGCCTTAATTGGAAAACGTGCAGACTGTAGCTGGCTGGCTGTTCCGAAAAAGGGGTATGGCTTGCTCGCTCTACTCTCGTTTTATGCCACTGAGACTCAATATCAACTCAAAGATTGTAGACATTTCGGAAATGTTGGGTTTTCCATCAGTACCGAATCACTCGTGCGACTCAGATCATTGAAACTTCGGACGTGATTCTGTAACGCGTGTTGCCGCAAGTCAAAGCCACCGACGGACGCGAGTCTTGTGGGCCAAGTAAGATTTACCGGACGCATTGGCAAGGAGATTTTCTTCCCGCCGGATCACGAATTGGGTGAGCGCACAAAGCACAGGCAGCAGCGGCAGCCAAAAATCACCCGCCAACAGACCAACGCCACCGGTGATGGCTGCCAATACGCCAAGCTGGGTTGCAAAGTCGGACGTGGCGACCGTTCCCAGAGTAATGACGATGATTTCGGCCGACAGAATAAAATCGGTGCGAATCGCGCCTTTGACTTTCGACTTCTCGGCTGCCACCAAATCCACTTCGGGATCGGCGACGGCGGCCGCGTGTTGTTTTCGCTGTTGCTGCTAAGTCTTGAAGTGCAGAAACCCGTGAGCCAGCTTTTCACAGCCTTCGAAACACAGAAACGTTCCTGCGACAATCATCAACGGCTCAATCAACTACGGTGCGACAGCACTCAACAGCACCGCCGACGGAATTCCGGATCTGCGCGAAATGCAGTGCGTGTGGTAAGTATTTGCTTAGATTAGATTTCAGGATAGGTGGTCGTGTTGGTCTGATTCGCAGAGTTCAAAACTGTTGATCCGGAGATCGGACATGACCAGTGAGCGTGAATTGTACAA
>JBDNFN010000304.1:0-13055 GCA_041689795.1 Fuerstiella sp.
AACCACCAACTTCAGCCACTGAAGCTGATCAACAACCGCATCTGAGGAAACAAACAGAGAACTCATCACGCGCTGAGTAACGAATCCCCCAAATCCTCGCCAGACCAATCACACATTCACCACTTCAGCGATTGTTTACACGCGATCGGACACAATTCTGGTCAGCAGCACGACTTACAATGATGACGGCGAAGTGTTTTCGACGCTCGATCCGCAGAACACCGAAATACAGTTTGGGTATGACGATACCGGACGGGAAAGTCTGCAGACCGAAAACTATGTTTCCGGCGGAACGAACGCCGATCAGAATCGCCCGACCTGGACGGCCTACACGGCTGATGGCCAGGTTTTTACGCTCACTGCGTCGAACAGTGATACTGGCAATCAGCAGACAATTCACACCTATGGCACCACGCTGGCGAATTCCGGAATCGCATCCAGCCAGTTGCTGCGGTTTGTACGTCATCCGGATTCCGACGGCACGAACGGTGATATTGTCACCCATAGCTACAACCGTCAGGGTCAGCAGACGATTGTCACCGACCAACGTGCCTGACGAGGTGCTGGAAGCGTTTCAAGACTACTTTGAAACAGTAAAACTGTTGGATGTGTCGGACCCGAACAAGATTTGGGACCTGTTCGACAAACTGCGAACAATCGACATTTCCCTCCGGATGGAAGTGTCTCTGTTCAGCGAAATCTTCTTCGTTAAGAGCAAAAGCAACGCCGCAATCAGGAACGTGTGCCAGCCTGCAGTCAATCGATGGCAGAAGCGATTCCAGCAAGCCAAAGCTGACTTCGAGAAGCACAAGAAGCTGTTCGACCATGCAAAATTACTCGGCGATCCAGCCTTCATTGCTAATGCTGAAGGTGACATGAAAGAAGCCAGGAAAGACCTGTATGCGAGAGGCTTTTTCAAAGCCGACCTTGTTTCCTTCACTCGCTACTATGAATTCATGTCCCAGATTGTCGACTATGACAGCACCGATCTGGAAAAGCTGAATCTTGACGCCCGACATCTTGCGCCGCTGCTGCGAGAAGCAGCACCGGAAGACGATCCGATTGATCGGACTTCTATAGCGCTCAGCCACCATCGCCTGTCTAAGATAAAGCAACAGGACCTGAAGCTGAAAAAAGAAGGCGGCGAAGGACTCAGCCCCGGTACAGACATTGGTAACGGCAAAGCCAAATCCAAACAGCAGGAATGGCTGTCTCAGATCATCGGTCGGTTGAATGAGTTATTCATCACCGATGGGCTAACGGACAAGGACATGATCAATTACGCCTACACCATTCACGACAAGATGCGTGAAAACAAACGAGTGATGCACCAGATTGACAACAACTCACCAGAACAGGCTTTGCTGGGCGACTTTCCTGAAGCCACCGACGACGCCGTGATAGACAGCGGCGGAACACACGAAAACCAGAGGAACCAGTATTTTAACAGCCCCGAAATTCAGGCGAAATCCCAACGCATTATCTTCGATATGCTGAGTGCCGGGCGTGGCAAGGCGTAGAAAACGGCATTGCGGGAGTTTGGCAAGGACGTTGCCGAGGAATCTATGGAATCGTATCAGCGAGCCAGACTGTGACGTTCAGCTATCAAAGCAAAGCAGGAGAATAGACAGGCGGCGTTGGGGGCATTGCCTGCAAGTCTGCCATACCTCGCTGTGGCATAACAGGTAAAAACTCGGTATTTTGCGGCATAGACACCGTAACCGCAATGATCGATGATTGTCGTATGACTGCGTCGCCGTAGCCCATGGAGAACAGGATGCCAACAGACGCGGAGATAGAATTCGAATCTCAGTGGAAATCAGCGGATACGCCGCCCGAGGTCTTCGCATTTCTAGCGGCACGACAACTGTCAGGCACGGACGAGACCCTTCCTCTTCTTTTACTTGACCAGCGATATCGCTGGCAGTCGGGAATGCCACTCAAGGTCGAAGACTATTTGGCGCGGTTGCCGGATGTGACGCTTCAGCCTGCCGCACGACTACGCCTTGTGTTGAACGAGTATCGGTTGCGACAGGATTCCGAGAAAGCTCCCACCATCGAAGAGTTCGTAACTCGATTCTCTGACATGGCGGATATTTTGCGGCGTCAGTTGCAAACCGAGAAGACCCTGGCGAGGGATGAAGTTGCTGACGAGAAGACGTTGATTGGATCTGCGCCGAGGGAACTCGTTGGCCGCTATCGCCTGGGGCGAGTGCTGGGACGGGGCACGTTCGGCTGTGTTTATCTGGGAACGGACGAAGAACTCCAGCGCCCCGTCGCGGTGAAAGTTCCGAACGCGGATCGCTTCGAGACGTCGGAGGAGGCTGACTCGTTCCTGCATGAAGCGAGACTGGTTGCCGGACTCGATCATCCACATATCGTTCCCGTCCATGATGTGGGCCGGACAACCGATGGCGCTATCTATATTGTTTCGAAGTTCGTGGAAGGCGTGACGCTTATGGAAAAACTTAGAGGCGGTCGGCTGGCATTCCGTGAATGTGTGCGGATGCTGATCCCGATCGCCGAGGCGCTGCATCACGCGCACGAGAGACAGCTGATTCACCTTGACGTAAAACCAGGAAACATTCTGATCGAGGACCGCACGGGGAGTCCCTACATTACGGACTTTGGACTGGCGGTACGGGATCAGAATGTCCGGCTGGATGGATTGATCGCTGGCACTCCTTCCTACATGAGCCCCGAGCAGGCACGGGGCGAAGGTCACAGAATTTGTGTCCGCAGTGATGTCTTTGCTTTGGGAGCCATCCTGTATCGGATGCTGACGGGACGCAAAGCGTTTTTTGGTGCCACCACCAACGAAGTTCTGCACAAGGTCGTCAGCGTCAACCCGCCGCTGCCCTCCACAGTCGATCCAGCTGTCCCTCCGGAGCTGGAGCGGGTCTGCTTGAAGGCGTTGGCCAAGCAAATCTCCAGCCGTCACCGCACGGCAGGGGAGTTTGCTGACGATCTGCGGCAATGGGAAGCGAATGACAAGCCGATGTCACGCACGGCGACGCGTACCATGGTGCCTCATGGATTGCGGTCCTTTAACTCCGACGACGCCGATTTTTTCTGGGATTTGCTGCCAGGAACGCGTACCCGTGACGGTATGCCGGAAAGCGTGCACTTCTGGATTCGTCGCCTCGAAGAAATGGACTCTGATGCCACGTTCAGCGTTGGACTGATCTACGGACCTTCCGGCTGTGGAAAATCTTCGCTGATGAAAGCCGGAGTTCTACCGCATCTCTGCAGCAGCGTGAAAACGGTTTATGTGGAAGCAACTGCGATCGAGACGGAGCTTAGGATTCTGCGAGGTCTTCGCAAACGGCAATCCTCTTTGCCTGCGAATCTGAGCCTCGCCCACAGCTTACAGTGGCTGCGTCAGCATGGAGATGGCAAGACGCTGGTCATAATTGATCAGTTCGAACAATGGCTGCACGCTCACGAGCTGGATCTTCAGGGCGAGCTCATCAGCGCCTTTCGGCAATGCGACGGTGGTTCCGTTCAGGCTGTCGTCATGATCCGCGATGGCTTTGCGATGCCGGCCGCGCGTTTCATGGATGCTCTGGACATTCCCATCGTGCAGGGCACCAACTTTGCAACGGTCGATCTGTTTGATGAAACTCACGCCGCCGAAGTGCTGGGTCGCTTTGGGCAGGCGTTTGGAAAACTGCCGCCAAATCGGCAGGATTTCACGCTTGCTCAATCCAGCTTTCTGAAGTCTGTTGCCGAGGGGCTTTCCAACGGTGGCCAGGTTGTGCCGGTTCATTTGGCTTTGTTTGCTGAAATGATCGAGTCCAAGCCCTGGGAAGTCAGTACGCTGCGTGAGGTCGGCGGAACGACGGGCGTGGGAGTCAATTTTCTGGAAGAGACCTTCAGCAGCCGCAGCGCAAATCCGTCGCACAGGAAGCATCAACAGGCGGCTCGCGAAGTTCTGAAAGCGCTGCTGCCGGAAATTGGCAGCGACATCAAGGGACACATGCGGTCTCGTGAAGACCTTCTGCAGGCAGCTGGCTATCAGGACCGGGATCTCGAACTCAACGATCTTCTGCGAGTGCTAGACGGAGACCTGAGACTGATTACTCCGACCGATCCCGAAGGTTTTCATTCCGATTCCGACAGCAGTTTTCAAGCCCGGCACTACCAGTTGACGCACGACTATCTGGTGCCGTCACTTCGCGAATGGCTGAATCGTCAACAGAAGGAAACGCGTCGAGGTCGGGCTCAGCTTTGTCTGGAAGAGCGAAGCTCTCTGTGGTCCGTTCATCGTGAGAAGCGTCAGTTGCCTTCGCTCTTTGAGTGGCTGGAGATCAGCCGATTCGTACCCCGCAGTCAGCGCGGATCGGAGACGCAGTTGATGATGTCAGCAGCGACGTCACAGCATGCCTCGCGTCTGTTCATGACGTCATGTGCACTGGTGATGCTTGCCGCCGCCGGTCTGTTCGTACGCTACACGATTCAACAGCGAAACGAAGCGAATCGACTGGACAACGTGGTCAGCAATCTATGGCGAGCCGCTCCGGATCACTTGCCGTCGATCCTCATGGATCTCGACGGTTCGTCCGATTCTTGGCGTGAAGAGGTGACGGAAATCGCCGACGATGTAACCACTGATGCTGATCGCAGGATTCGCGCGATGATCGCGCTTGCATCAACCGACACGAAGTGGTTATCGCAGCTGACGCGGCACTTGACGCACTGCAGTCCTGCAGAACATGCCATTGTCCTTGAACGCATTCAGCGATCCGGTGCCGCAGTCTCTGATCTGTTGTGGGAGCGTCTTCAGGACAAAATGCAACCTCAGGAGATTGTTCGTTTGTCTTCGGCGTTGGCTCAGGTGGACGCTCAGTCGCCGCGATGGCAGGAATTCTCGCCGACGGTGGTGCAGGCACTGGTAAAATGCGACGCCCTGTTCTCGAACGAGTGGCTTCCGGAACTGGTTCGCGTCATTCCGCATCTTGGACCACACCTTGAAAGCGTCTGCCTGAACACATCTGAGAGTGATTCAAAGCGGCTGATGGCCGTTTCACTGATTTCTGCGTTGAGTCGACAGCAGCCGGAATACCCCACTCCCGAAAGACTACAGGAGATCGTTATCGCGAAAGAGGCGTATCTGCGCGATGCATTAGCAGCCACGATGCTTGCCCGTCGCGAGAAACTCCTTCCGGCAGTCATCGAAGCAGCCGACATTGCGATTCCTGAGGGGGACAGTGAGGCGATTCAGCAGCAGATCAGCCGTGCAGCATCGGCGATCATCGTCGCTCAGAAACTGGGTCACGACGGCGCGTTTCTGCGTGCAATGGGACAGACCGTCGATCCACGTGTGCGAACGCAGCTGATTAACCGGTTTGCCGAAACAGCCGCGACGACTTTTCTGGACACAGACGTTTTCAACCAGCAGTCGGCATTGGTCAGGCAGGGTTTGCTGCTGGGCCTCCACCACATCAGCCAGAATCTCCCTCCGATCGAATATTCAACACTGCTGACTCGTGCGAAGGAAGTCTTCATCTCCGATCCTGATTCAGGTGTTCATGCGGCAGCCGAATTTATTCTTCGGACGTCTGGGGAAGATGAGACACTCAATCAGATGAGCGAAAATTGTCCCAGCAAGGGGAACTGGAGAATTCTTCCGAACGGTCTGTGCATGATTCGTATCGAAGCGCCCGGAACGATCGATGTCGGAACAACACCGGCCACGGATGATTCGGACGGCGTACAGCCTCATCGAACCGTAAAGATAGATTATGCGTTTGAGGTCAGTTCCACGGAGATCACGGTTCAGCAGATGCATGAGTACATACAGTCCACGCAACCTTCTGCTACAGTTTCGTTTTCCAGAGATTCGCCGATGGGGCGGGTGACATTGTTTGAGGCAATGAAATTCTGTCGATTGCTGAGTGAACAGGAACCGGACTTTAACCCGGACCACTGCTGTTACCCATCCGTTTCAGAAATTGGTCCGGACATGCACCTGTTGCGGGGGTTCCTGTTGCGGCCTGGATACCGATTGCCCACAGTTCATGAATGGGAGTACGTGGTCCGAGCGGATTCGAAGACAAGTCGCTTCTTTGGAAACTCACCTGACCTTCTTAACGATTATGCATGGTGGGTTCACAACTCCGCAGAACGCTTGTGGCCGGTGAGAATGAAACGCCCGAATCCGTGGGGCCTGTTTGATGTTTACGGCAACGCACTTGAATGGTGTCACGAAGCGGAGATCGACTTTGTTGCGACGGGGCATCCGGTTCGTGGCGGCGACTATCATTCCACTCAGCGTTTCCTGAGATCCTCATTTGCAGATTTTCTGGGTGCGGCACTGCGCAATCCCGAGATGGGGTTTCGTGTGGTGAAAGTTGAGAATTAGCCGGAGTGCACTGACCTGAGTTGCGGAACAGGCTGCTAGGCTTTGAGACGCGGCTGTTCATTGAATGTCCGGAAGCGGCGAAGCAGCAATGTGTGAGATCGGGCGCGGGGTATCAATTTTCACGTCGCTTTTCTTTCCGTTCTCCGAACTGGATTCTGTGTGTCAAAACTTGTAGACTCGGACCGACCGTCGGAGCTGCGGTAAGGGTGTAGGACGCACTACGTCTCTTACAAACCTGCCTTCAATCAAAGGTTAAAATATGCATCCGTTGTTTCAGTTTGTTGTTGCCGCCTCACTTGTTATCAGTGCTTCCTGTCTTTGCGGAATCCTTTGGACTCTCAATCGACTTTGCGGACGGGCTGGAAGCTCGTTTGTCGGGCTTGACAGCAACAGGTTCTGTTGCGACGAAAAAGGAGAGTCAGTTGCGGGATTCGGTGTCTTCCTGTTTCGTGACGGGAAGTGGCAACTTCAGTCAGATTTAAGTTCCCCTGGCTTCGAAGTCACTCCACCGATGAGTCCTGGGCGATATGAAGGGCAAGTCGTTCGCCGAGAGGCTCAGTCCCGGGCGTAAAGCAATGATCCGCTCACCTGAGAACTGCCCCTATCGAGCAAAGGATTCTGCTAACGAACAGTTCACCTGCCGCATCCTGCCAGAGTTAACGGGGCTGACTGATTTCAGCCTCTGCCGCGTCAGTAGAGATGCCTGCGAAGCATGCTGCACGGAAGTCCGGGAGGCGAATCAGGTCAATCCCGTAATTGCTTCCCTGATCTATGGGATCGCAGAACACATTTGCGAAATCGGGGGACACCCGGAATGCTCGTTCAGCCGTGCAGAATCCCTGCGTCGATGCGCAACGGACCACTTGACACTGGACCTTCCAGATGCAGGCCAGCGATTTCCACCGATCATTCCCATGACGGCAACAAGTCCGGCAGACACCGGCAGAAAGGCAAAGGACTCGATATTGTGGGCGGTTGCGATGCTCACTGCTCCCCGCGGCATCCCGCAAGTTGAAGGGACAATTGAAAGTTTGTTCGCCGCTGGCTTTGATCGGATCCACGTCTATGCGGAACCGGGATCTCTACTGCCCGTGGCGAGAATTGGCCTCCAGGTCACCGTTAACCAAAAGCAACTCGGCAATATCCGAAACTTCTGCACTGCGCTGACAAAGCTTCGCGAACAAATGCCGAGAGCAGACGCGTTTGTTGTATTCCAGGATGACATCCGAGCTGCGAAGGGCTTGCGAACGTGGTTCGAGGAACAGCTGTGGCCGTTGGATTGCGGTGTCGTTTCGCTGTTTACTCCCGGATTGCACGCCGATACTCAACGTGGCTGGAGAATTCTGAGCCCGGGCTTCCAGCGCGTCTGCGGGGCCCAGGCACTGGTGTTTCGGTGAGACGTGCTGGATCGGTTTCTGTCGGATCCCCGTGTGCTTCATTGTCTAATGTCCAGGCAGCACGGCGACGATGCAGTGCTTGGCGGCTGGTTGAGTCGAGAGGGGCTGGGTTTGGCGTATCACACGCCGTCCTTGATTGACCACGTCGGAGAAGTCTCTTCCGTGTATCTCGGCCAGCCGGATCAGAGAAACCTTTCGAACGCGATCGACGATGTCAGCGAGTTGCCGCGATGGCATCCTCCTTCGTCGCTTGCCGGAAAAATTGGCCTCGTTGGTTGGAACACTGCGACTGGACTGGGCGCGATGAATCGAGATCTTTCTGCTCAACCGCAGATTAGGAAATGGGTCATCCCCCCGCATCCCGAGCTGGAAAATGCACGCGACCCGGTCAGTCAGGGCACGAAGGTCTCCCACGGGTTTCACAGTCAGGCAGACGTAGAGACATGGTTGAAACCACTCGATTGGCTTCTGTTTGTAGAACGCCCCGTCATCGATGAGTTGCCCAGGATGGCTGCTCACCGCGGCATCGGCATCGCCTGTATTCCGATGTGGGAATGGATTCAGCCTCATCACCACTGGCTGCAGTTTGTTGATGTGATGTTGTGCCCCACGCAACTGACGTTTGACCTGATGGACGACTGGAAGACCCGATATGGTTTTGGCTGGAAGACAGTTCAGTTCCAATGGCCGATTCCGTCAGGCAACTTTCGCTTTCAACAGCGATCTGAGTGCCGGCGGTTTCTGTTTGTCAACGGCTGGGGTGGAGGCACTCCGCATCGCCTGGATGGTTCTGCCTGCGGCTATAATCGTAAGGGTTTGGAACTGATTATCGCCGCTGCACGCCTGGCTCCGGACCTGCAGTTCGTCGTCTGCTCTCTGGCGCCGTTGCCATCGGCACTTCCAAAGAACATCGAAGTCCGCCCGGCATTCACCGATTTCGCCGAACTTTATGACGTGGGTGATGTATGTGTGCAGCCAAGTCATTACGAAGGACTTGGACTCCAACTACTTGAATGTCAGGCCGCCGGGATGCCGCTGATTACAACAGACACGAGACCGATGAACGAACATCATCCCTGGAAAACGATTCCGGTTGCCGAACAGGAAGTTGTCCGGGTTGGCGACGGATTCATTTGCTCAGAAATACTACGCCCCGAAGATCTCGTGACCACATTACGTCCACTTGTGGGGTGTGACATTTCGGAATTCAGTCGGCAGGCTCGAAGCAATATCGAAACGCATCATTGCTGGGTCGATAAAAGCAGGTTGCTGTGCCGAGAATTGGGACAACGATGACGCAGCACAACCGCGGTGAAAAAAATGTCGAAACCAACTGCTCATGGCTGATTAGATCAGCAGACAAAGGCTCGCGTTGTGGCCTGCTGCAGCAATTGACGGGCCTCCGTGACGATTCGTCGTGCGCCGTACATCCGTCGGCGTGTCAAGATTGTATCCGTTGGTATCCACCGACCGAAAAGCAGCTGAATCCCGTCGTCGCATCTCTACTGTACAGCGTATGTTCGGACATCACTGACGCTGGCGGCTGTGCAACCTGCAGTACAGACGAAGCACAGAGACTCAAACAACGCGCATTACAGTCGATTCCGCATGACTACGATTCTCATCCAATCGCCGCAGACGTTCACGAGCAGATGAATACCGACATTGCTGACATTGGCGCTTTGATTCCGCGTCCCGCAAAACGACATGGATCGGTAGTGAAAAAATGGGCAGTGGCGGTCACAACCGCTCCTCGAGAGCAGGATACACTTAGCGATTGTCTAAGCAGCCTAGCAGATGCAGGCTGGCCGGACCCCCGAATTGTGGTGGATGGCGAGGTTGCACTGCCCGCGGAATGGAAGCATCTTTCCACTACTCATCGCCAACCTCAAATAGGCGCTTGGCCGAGTTACTTTCTGACAATGACTGAGCTTTTCATGCGGACCCCTGATGCCGATGCCTACCTGATTGTTCAGGACGATGTTGTGTTCTTCAGGCATCCTGGCGTCCGTAGCTATTTAGAGTCGGTATTATGGCCTTCGCGTAATCCAGGAATCGTGTGCCTGTTCTGTTCGCGTGGACACGCTCCGTCGAATCAAGGGTGGTACGCGTTGCCGGAACAACTGGTCTGGGGCGGACCGGCGATGGTTTACTCTAGGCCTGTGATGATGAGTCTACTGGCGGACCCGAAAATTATTGCTCATCGATTAGGCGAAGACGGGGTCGTCAACACCAGCAAACCGATCGGCAGATGGGCGTTCGAAACGAATACGTCCGTGCATGTGTGCTCGCCAAGTCTCGTTCAGCACGTTGGACACGTGAGTTCATTGTTTCCGGACGCGCGAGCATTTTCATCGCGCAGAGCCGCCGAATTTGCTGGCAGGTTTCCGACCACGACTGAGAAGGGCCAGGACTCATGAGACTGCACATTGGCGCAACGCGGCATCAACTTGCGGCCCCGAATACTTCTGCCTTGCGAACCGATGCCTGGGTTCATCTTGGTGCACCCGAATCGATTGAACAGCAGCAAAGTGACGAATCGTCACGCGATGGTCAATCGGGATATGTCTCGTTCTACTTCACTAAAGACGATTCTCTACCGTTTCCTGACGACCATTTCACGTTCGCATTCTCAGAACACTTTTTTGAACACTTGTTTTTGAACGAGGCGGCGAGTTTGCTCGGCGAATGTCACCGAGTGCTGCAACCCGGGGCGTGTCTTCGCATCGCCGTTCCTGACGCGGATCTTCGCACCTATATGGATCCCGAACCGATCGGATTTACGACTGGAGACCACCGGTGGTTTCACCCCGACAAGCACAAGTCGAGGTGGTCAATCTACAGTCTTTCGTGTCTTCTGGAGCTGGTTGGGTTTCGAACGCGTGGAGTCGTCTACTGCGATAAATTTGGAACGCATCTCATTCATCCGCCAACTGCCGACACTGCATTCTACGGCAACAACTGCGACTCCGACATCATTTTTCGGACAGACTATATCTGTCGGTTCCGGGACTCGCTCATCGTTGATGCCATCAAGTGCTGATAGCACTCCAGATTTGGCACTCTGCGTAGGCAACTCGCACCAGTTTTCCTGAGCCGTCGGACGTGACGAACCCGGCGGCTCAAACGTAGGTTTTCGTGCGGTTCACTATTACTACCAGATTTCGTTCTGGAACAAAATGGTCCTTGTCGCAATGGACACTGCCCAAAATACGAAAGCCTACTTAATGAACGCCGCGCTCGAACACGCAATGATCATTCGCGATCTGATCGACGGAGAAGAGGACGAACTCGGTCAATTGCTGAGACTGATTGCCGACTGCTTGGAGTCGATGCCAAGTCCGGCAACTCCTAACAAACAGACTGCAATATAACACTCATCAGCGATTCGAAGCCTGATTGACGAGCAAGAGGACGAACTCGGTGAACTGTTGAATTCAATTGCGAAGTGGCTGCATTCGATAGATGACTAATTTGGGTCTCGATGGGCGGATAAACTTTATCACGATATCAACGTCGGCGGCAAGCTCCGCGGGTCGCGGGCGACACGCTGCAGATGTATCTCGGCGATAGTCGCTGCGCAAATTTGCGCAGCGACTATCCTACGGGAATGGAATTCGATCAATTCAGTAAGCAGTTGTGGTGCAGGCCGTATCCGGTTAATGGCTTACGACATGCTGTCCGGAAACAGACTTCAAGTTGATTAAAAACGGCTTAGACTCAGGTATGAAGGGGCAATATTGAGTAGTTGAGTTATGAATTCACTAAGAACCGAAGAACCAGTTGTGCACGTGCATGGCGACGTCGATGAGTCGCTGATCGTCAATGCCCTGTCGGTAGACTGTCGCCATGGAGTCATCTGAGTGGCCCATGGCGAAATTGACAGCAATCTGATCCTTGGAGTTGCCAGCTACGGTTTCGTAGGTTCGGCGGAGTGAATAGAAGCCTCGTCCTGGTTTGTGGGACTTGCAGGCCTTCACGGCTTTGGTGAACGACTTTCCAACATTGTCCATGGCGTTGCCGCGATCTGATTTCCACCAGACAGGTCGACCGTGTGACGTGAGGAAGCACAGATCGTCATTTTCTGATACGCGCGGAATGACTCTGTGCTGCATAGCTTCCTTGATGGCAACATGCGTCTCAGGCCAGGTCCAGAATTGACGTGGTCCGCCAGTCTTGTTTCTCGGGAGATTAACCCTCCGATTTAAAAGTCGATGTTCTGGGATCGCAGACGTCCGCAGTCAGCAGCGCCGAAGCCTGCGTTGATTCCGAGCAGGATGCAGGCTTTCAGCCAGGACGATGATTTGGCCAGGATGGCGATAAGTTCCTCGGCGGTGAAGTCGAGTGTTCCGTAGATGGCCTGTCTTTCTCCTTTGGCACGTTGCACGACGCTTTTGGGCGGCTTTTTGAATCCCGGGCCATACCTCGGTTCACGGTCGATCAGGTCAGCTACAGCGGACCACTTGAAGGCAGCTCGCATACGTTGAATCTCGTTCCCAATTTTTGTTGACCCCCAGGCCTTGGGGGAATGTCTGTCGGAGGTTCGAGAAGTCTGCTGTGGTGAGTGAACTAACGGCTAGTTGACGACCGAAGAAGTTCAGCACGAACTTGCAGGAACGTTTGTAGTCCTGGAAGTGTCTGACAGTGATCTCGCCATTTTGGGATTGATCTCGCTTGGCGACGAGAAAGGTGTTCAGCATGTCCGCCATGTTGATTGAGCCGTCGTTTTGCGTCTGACGGTTCGGATCTCGACCGGCACGAATATCATCAATTTGGTCGAAATACAGCTGAAGTGCAGCGTCGGGTCTATCCCATGTGCCGAAATACCACGGACGACCGAGAATTTTCTTTGCCCACTGCCCATTGGGATGTGCAAACAACGGGAATTCCGGGTATGGTTTGTCGGGACGTACTTTCTGTGCCAATTAAATCCCGCGATTGTTTGGCTGGTGTCGTTGCTGGTGTCGTCGACGAAAACAGCTTGCTGGTATCGAAGCTAGTATCGTATCACTGATAGAGGCATTTTAGCGCTGTTCAGTGAAAGTGAAAATTACAGCAAAAACGCTGGTGAAAACGAAATAAGCGCCTGTAGCTCAGTTGGATAGAGCAGCGGTCTTCTAAACCGCAGGTCATTGGTTCGAATCCAATCAGGCGTATTTTTTGTAAACCCAGCCAAAGGCTAGACTTAGCTTACCTGTCAGGTAAACAATCGCTGAAGTGGTGAATGTGTGATTGGTCTGGCGAGGATTTGGGGGATTCGTTACTCAGCGCGTGATGAGTTCTCTGTTTGTTTC
>JBDNFN010000305.1:0-5965 GCA_041689795.1 Fuerstiella sp.
TCGAACGGAATGCCGTGTCAGCCAACGTCGTCAAGAAAGCTCAGGACTACCGCTGGGGCAGCCTTTACAACTGGCTGGGCGGTGACTCAGCGATCGCATTGGCACCGTGGCCGCTGCGGCGGCTGCCCAACTGGGCGAACCGCGTGAATCAGGCCATGACCAAGAAAGAACAGGAAGCATTCACGAGAAGTATCAATCGCAGTGCCCCCTTTGGCAGCGAACAATGGACAGCAGCCACTGTCAAACGACTGGGGCTTGAGTCGACAATTCGAGCGCGAGGACGACCACGGAAATCACCTGAATAATCAAAACGGGACTTGACACCTTTCCGTTCGACACCTTTGTTCCGGACACAGATAAACAGCCGTCTGCACGATTGCTGAAAGATGATGTGGCGAGCCGTGTGATTAACAGTTAGCCGAACGGCAGATAATGTACTTCTTGCGGTCAAAACTAAGGTGGTCGATTGTCTTGCGAATGTCCCCCCTCATCCGGCCTTGCGGCCCAGCGTTGGCCAAGTCCGTGCCAATGCAGACAACACGGCTCCCCCGATCTCGGGGGAGAAGGGACATGGTAACGATGGCCGTTGAAGGCTTCATTCCTGACCGTGTGCAGGATAGATTTTCGAACCCCAATGAATGTTTCAGCGTCCGCACAATCATCTTTCAGCGCCACGTCTCCGACACTGCTATCGCGCGTCACGGCGAAAGATCCGGCGGCGTGGCAGGTTTTGGTTGATCTTTATGGCCCTTTGATTCTGTATTGGGTTCGGCGGCAAGGTTTAAGCGAACATGATGCAGCGGACGTGCTGCAGGATGTGTTCGCGGGTGTTGCCACTTCGATTGCCAAGTTTCAGCATCGCGATGGCGGTTCTTTTCGAGGCTGGTTATGGGTGATCACTCGAAATCATTTGGCTCGGTTTTTTCGCCGCCGTGCTGAAAACGTGCAGGCGACGGGCGGTACCGACGCATGGATGAAGCTGGCTGAGTTCGCTCAATCACTCTCGGACAATCCCGATGAACATACTGAGCGCGCGGCGATCAATTCCCTGTACCGTCGCGGACTCGACATGGTCCGGAGCGAATTTGAAGACCGAACGTGGCAAATCTTCCTGCGCGTCGCGGTCGATCAGGTAGCAACCGCAGATGTCGCCTCCGAATTCAGCACAACGGCGAATTCCGTCCGCCAAATCAAATCCCGCGTGCTTCGCAGACTGCGGCAGGTGCTGGGCGAAAAATAGATTTATTCAAAAATGCTGTCGCGCTTTCGGAATCTTGGGGAATAGACGAACATCCTTCGTATTCACCGAGCGGGAGTGGCAATATGCAATCAGGAATCTGCGTTAGTGACGATGAACTCAAAGCGTTTGCTTTAGGACAACTTGACGAGGGCGAATCAGACGTGATCGCCGCCCATGTGTCCGATTGTCCGAAATGCGAAGAAACGCTTTCCGGGTTTGACGACACCGATGATTCTGTGCTGGAAGCGGTTCGCAATGTCTCAGTATCAGACGCCGAACCGAAAGAAGACTCACCGAGCGCTGAAGCACTGCGGCGGATAGAAAATCCTTGGACGGAAGCCGACGAAAATCCGCCGTTCAAATCGGGCGGCGAACGCATTCGTGATTATGAACTCATCGAACGCCTTGGAGCGGGCGGGATGGGCACGGTGTACAAAGCCATCCATTGCCGACTGGATCGCATCGTCGCGTTGAAGACGCTGCCTAACAGGCGGCTGCGAGATGCGGACGCGGTGTCGCGGTTTCATCGCGAAATGAAAGCCATCGGGCGACTCGATCATCCAGCGATCGTGCGAGCCACCGATGCTGGCGACGATGACGGCACGCATTTTATCGCGATGGACTTTGTCGATGGCATCGATTTGTCGCAACTGGTGAAACTCCAAGGTCCGATTGATGTGGCGTCGGCGTGTGAGATCATTCGTCAAGCCGCGCTGGGATTGCAGTACGCCCATGAACAAGGGCTGATTCATCGCGACGTCAAGCCGAGCAACCTCATGCTGACAATGACGCAGCCAAATGTTGCATCGGTGAAACTGCTCGATCTGGGACTGGCATTGTTTGGTGCGGCCAGTGAAGCGGTGGACGAATTGACGACGGTCGGGCAGCTCATGGGAACGCTGGACTACATGGCTCCCGAGCAGGCCGACAACAGTCACGACGTCGATGCCCGCGCCGATGTTTATAGTCTCGGCGCGACGCTGTTCAAGCTGCTGACCGGCACCGCACCGTACGAGACATCAGGGCGACTTTCGCCGTTGCGAAAGATGAAAGCTCTCGCGACGGTTGATGCGCCTTCTGTGGCGTCACGGCGTGTTGATCTTCCTGCGGATGTTGTCGCCGTCACGGATCGGATGTTGCTGCGAGACCCTGCCGCTCGATTCGCGACGGCGAATGATGTGGCTGAGGCGATCGCTCCGTTCTGTGATGGCCATCGGTTGGCGGAATTGACACGGGAAGGAATGCGTTTGCGATTGGAGCGGAAGAATTCGCAGAGTGCAGTCGGGTGGCCGGGGTTGGAGGGCGACAGCTCGAAATCCCGGGGCTTCCTTCGCTCTGCTCCGTCCAACCCCGGCCACCCTGACGCATTAGAAAATCGACGTCTCTCTCCAAGTGACGCGGCCCGCGAAGTTCGGACAGGGGCATTCTTCACTTGGAAAGTGACGGCGACTTTAATCGCAGCCATGCTTTCTGTGCTGGCGTTTGGTTTCATCATCCGGCTGAAAACCGACACCGGTACACTGGTCATTGAATGCGATTCCGCCAACGTGCCGATTGAAATTCGTCAGGGAAAAGAGACGGTGGAAACTCTGACCGTTTCGAACGGAGCGAATGAACTGACACTCCGCAGTGGCACGTACGAGATCGTGCTGCCGAAAGACATTGATTCATTGTCGGTCGATGCTGGAACAGTGGAACTCCGACGCGGCGAAAAGCGTATCGTCAAGATTAGCGAAATCGCAAACAAGGATTCAGAGCCGGCAATCGCATCGACGACTGGTGAGACTCCCGTCAACACAACAGACATGCCGTCAGCGGCGATCGACTTACCACTTGGTGACGTTTCAAAAATTATCCAAGATCCCGTTCGACAAGTCGAATTCGCCCGCCTGCGTCAGCGCTATGCGGAGCTGCTCCAAAAGAACGACCGTCTGATGGATTCGCATACGGAGTTGATCAAAACTCGGGGCGATAAACATCCAGATGTATCAAAAGGGCTGGAAGAACTTCTGTTAGCGCACAAACTATCAAATAGTGCCCGAGACGAAATGCAAGGGATGCTGAGGGTGGAAGAATTCGGCGCTCGGAAAGCTCAGCCTAATATAACCGATGAGCCTGTCTTCGAAGGCAAAACATTCGACCAGTGGAAACACATGGTCGAAACCGAACGCAGCACCAGCGAACTTGTCAAAGCCGTGGACGCCCTTGGCGTTCTGGGCAAAGGATCTCATGACCGTGAAGTTATTGAGACGATTTTGAAAGTCATCGAACAGCGACCGTATGCACATCCTTACCAAAGATCAGACATTGATGCTCAGTTGACAATCGCAGCCGTTCGTTCGGTGAGAGCTATCAATCCAAAGACGGTCGCGGCCGTCATTCTGCCAAGGTTCGCAAATCGCGCTCCGTCTGTTCACGAATTCATCCTTGCTGGAGTTGCAGGTCTCCCCGAACACTTAAATCACGGTTCAAGCAACAGTACACAGTTGCAAATCGAACTCGGACCATATCTACCCCTGAAAGAACTGCTCCGCGATGACGAGCAATTCTGTGGCGAATTGTGTGATCTGTACGACTCAAAAAGGAGCAAATGGCAAGAGACTGGAGGTGGGTATGAAATCTTCGGATTTTCAAACTTCGGCATAACAAATTACTTATTAGTCCGCCCCTATTCGAGTCACACGACTGACGTCGGTTCGACGATTATTTTCGATTTCATCGGTTCCCACCTTAAAACAGCAGGAGCGTCGGAACGGATTCTGGAATTTCTTCGAAAGCAAATTGGGAACCGTGAGCAGGATTCAGACAATCCGCAAACCTTAGCCGTCGCACGATTCTCTGCATTGTTGTTGGCAGAATATTCGCCCGACGATTCGCTTGCCCAGATCTTCGTGCGAGCGATTGAGGATGATTTGCAAACCCCGGACCCGGCTTCTTTGAGGCAAGGTGGCGGATTCTTTATGGACGGCGGCGGCGGCGGCGTTCAAGAACAAACATCAGTGCAAAGGCAAGTGAATTTGTGGGTGGGACTAGCGGCGCTCGGAAAACACGCCGAACCGTCCGTTCCCTTCCTGCTGAAAATCATCGCTCGACAAGGCCATGACGGTGATGATGAAGCCAGCGTGAAACGTATGACCGATAAGTACGACGAACAGTCGCGTATGCAACATCCAATCGACAACCGTCACGTCGATTACTACTACATCAACATGCGATTGCTGGCCATAGAGATAGTCGCTCGAACTGGAACAAAGAGTCCTCAGGCGATTGAACTTCTTCGCGCGGAATTCCAAAGTCTGTTTGGACAGCAACCAGTTGGTGACGGTTCATTTGAAATTGTTCCTGGACGGGACAGCATTCTCCTGGATTCGGCTATCGACATAACAATAATAGGGCCTTCATCCGTATACACAATGGCACCGCTCGAAATCGAAATGGCCAACTCCTGTCTGCTGGCATGGAAAGAGCTCACCGGCGAAGCACCTCGCTTCGCCACCGACAGCCTCGGCGACCTCGCAACCCGCGAATGGCCGGGAGGCACTACAACCGCCAACATGCCGAAAGCTGTTAAACGTGTGGAGTAGGCCATAGCATGTGCCGGTTTGCGGTTTTAGTGCGGTGTCCTTATCATCCTTCGCCATGAAGAATGGAAGCCGCAGATACACCGAAAAATCTATTATCATCGTCGGCGTTGGGCTGATTGGTGGCTCGATCGCCGCTGCCGTGCGTAAACGATTTCCTGAATGTCGCGTGATTGGCATTGGCCGCAATCGTGAACGACTCGAGGCCGCTTGTACACGTGGGCTGTTAACTGCTTGTTCGGATCAGATTTCGACAGCTTCCATTCCTGAAGGCAGTTTGGGAATTGTCTGCCTGCCGGTCGATCAAATCGCGGCTGCGGTTCTGCAGTTGATCGATGCGGGATGTGAACTGATTACGGACGCGGGAAGTGTAAAAGCCAGCATCTACGCGGCGTTGGGAAACGATTCTGGCAGGACGTTTATCGGATCCCATCCAATTGCCGGCAGTGAACATACTGGGTTTGAACACGCGGATTCTGATCTGTTCGTCAATCGCTTGTGTGTTGTGACGCCCTTGCATGCGAACGCAATTAAAACAGCCCGTATCGTTTCCTTTTGGAAATCCATCGGATCATCTGTACAGGAAATGTCGCCGGATGAGCATGATCGCGTGCTGGCCCTGACCAGTCATCTGCCGCACATCATTGCTGCTGTGATGAGTGGCTGCGTCGCACCGGAGCAATTACCATTCACGGGCACGGGATTTCGCGACATGACACGCATTGCTGCTGGATCGGCCAGTTTATGGACATCCATTCTGCTCGGGAATGCGAAACACTGCGTTGAAAGCATTGATGCTGCGGAGCGACTGTTGCAGGAATTTCGCAACGCAATTGAGGCGGGTGATGCAGCGTGTTTGAAATCGTTGCTCGATGCGTGTGCGGAGCGGCGAAAATTGTTGGAATGAAAGATAGGTCTTGGCTGGACGGCGTCACTCTTTGCAAGCAGGCTGTCGAGTTAGTGCGTTTTACTAACCCGAAGCGCCCGCGAGGCGGCATTTCAGCAGCAATTCCCGGTCACTGAACCGACACGCATCGTATTTAGCCCGATTTAACGTGCAGCCGCTGGAAGTCAACGATCGTTGAGCGTCAACGGATTCCAAGGGGTTGAATTCTTCGACTGAACTTGGCAGAAACCTGGCCAA
>JBDNFN010000306.1:0-4811 GCA_041689795.1 Fuerstiella sp.
AATCAGCGACACCGCATTCCGACGGTACTCGTCGCTATAACTGCGACGAACAATCTTAACGGGTTTCTTCGACATCGATTTCGCTCCTTGCGTACAGCATAGCACGCTTAAATGAGCGCCCACTATTCACGGGGAAGTCCAAAGCTATTCTACGTCTAATGACGATGGCAACGATCAGTCCATGTATTCTGGAGTTGATCTCGATATTAGTCGCTGGGTTATCGATCCTCCTGTTCGAGACAGTACGTCCCATAATGATCGACTGTTTGGGAGCGCGCATTCTCAAGCCTGTCACATGCTGTTTTGTGACGGATCGGTTAAGGCAATTAGTTACTCGATTGATGCCGAGATTCATCGTCGTCTTGGGAACCGCCGAGATGGACTGCCTGTTAGTAGACCCTAATGAAAGACTAAACGATGAAAGTAACCTAAGGGAAGAGGACAGGGCTCACGGCAGGTGGTGAAGGCTGATGGATGAGGAAGTGGGGCAGCACATGCCCAGCCGGTGCCCAGTTGCTGGCCGTCAACAACATCTGTGCACTGTGTTGTCAGAACAGTCGACGCAAGGCTGCTGTCGCAGCGGCTGAGAAAATGAGCAAACACACGGATCTAGCCGTACCGCAGCAGGCGGAAGCCAGCTATCTGCTGGGCCTGAGTGGACAAATCGAGTCCGCTCAACATGATCTGGGTCAAGCCCGTGCGAGAGTCGTCAGGGAACATCTACGAACGATCATCGAACCGATTGACGCTCTCACGCCGGAACTGTCTCAGGCCGCATCGCCGCTGACAAATCGATAGTCAGCCAGGTGGCCATGGATTGCACGCTGCGGCAAATCCATTTACTGAAGGCAGCAGACGACATTAAATTTGAGAGCCCAGACGCCCTTGGGGGGCTCGACGGAATCCGTGAATATCGTCCGATATACGATGTTTGCATCCACCTGCAATTTCAAGACGTGGAAGCCAGTAACGCATTCCCCTTGAACGGCAGATTAGTTTCAGGTTTCCACAGAGTGAAGGGTCAGACTTGTCTGTAGCAAACGGGCTTAAGTCAGGCGTAATTCAGTATCGTTGAATACAATTCTTTCAACGTTTAGCAGTTCGTTTACCACTGGGATTCCGTTGATGCCTGGCCCGACAAGTCGAGTTGAACCGTTGGCGAGAAAAGTGATAACGTAATCAGAGCGTAGACCCTCATAGATGATCAGAGTGTCAAATCCGGAGCCACCGTCGATTAAGTTTTCTCCCTGCGATGCATGGATTTCGTCGTCACCAGCTCGTGCGTCTATGATGTCATTAGCCGCCGAGCCTGAGATCCATTCGCTGGCACTGGTGCCCACGATCGTCGTCGATGGGTCGACAGAAGGTTCATCAGGCGGATCGACTGGTGGGACAAGCAGCACGCCAACGGGAGGCTCAGCTGGCGGACCGTTTGTAATTAGGATGGTGTCCAGGTTAACAATCACGTCGTTAAAGACCACACGTTCAACATTGCGTAATGTGTTCGTCACCGGCTGACCATTGATTCCAGGGCCGGTCACCTGATACGAACCGTCAGCATATCCCGAGATTTGAAATTTAGTGCTATCGCCTTCGTAGATCACCAATGAATCGAAGCCGGTGCCACCGTCGATCAGGTTGTTGCCAATAGGCGCGTGAATTTCGTCGTTTCCACCACCACCGCTAATCACATCGTTTCCTGCCGTAGCCGAAATCCACTCACCAGCCGCCGTGCCCGTGCCCGTAGGATCGGTAGGTGAATTGGTAGGTGGATCACTGATCGGCAGAGTTGCTGTTAGAAGAATTCGATCATTGAAACTAATGCGTTCAATATTCCGCAGCCGGTTTGTAACAGGGCCACCATTCACGCCAACTCCGGAAACAATCACGGTTCCGTCCGAGTACCTGACAACCTGAAAGTCAGAGCTTGTGCCTTCGTATACCACAAACGTATCTTCTCCATCGCCACCGTCGATGGTGTTGTTACCGACCGAAGCGTGAATTTCGTCGTTACCGCCGAGTGCATCAATGATGTCGTTAGCTTCTGTACCAGAAATCCATTCTCCAAGATCGCTGCCAACCAAACTCGCAGTGGGTGATGGAGGTGTGGGCGTTGGATCACCGCCGCCTCCGGTTGACTGGTCGTCATTAGCAATCACAACCTGAGCTGTAGATGTGCCAAGCAAAGCGTTGACTGCTTCGGACAGCGAAACCTGAAACGTTTCATCCGCTTCTAACAGATCTTCTCCAATAATCTGAACAGGAATTGCAAGTGAAGTTTCTCCGGTGGGAATAACGACAGTCCCGCTGCTGGCAACGTAGTCCTGGCCAGCGGTCGCCGATTGATCTCTGGTTTGGTACCGGACCGTCACCGGTACGTCAGTCGGGCGACTAAGTTGTGCAACAAGTTCAGCCTGTGTTGTGCCGGAATTGCCTTCATTAACCCGAATGTTTTGAACTGAGACAACTGGTAATGGAGTAACCTGTCCATCTGACAGAGACAGAATCATGCGACTTCCCAGGTTTGGGCGAACCTGAAACTGGGTAATCGTCAGCAGGCCATCAGAGTCTACGACAACCTGTCCCTGTTGTAGAATCTGTCCCGTTGTGTTGTCCCTGTTTTGCCATTGAACCGTCTGTCCGGCTAACAGGTCAAAAGTCTGGAAATTTCTAGGGGTCACGTCGACGATTTGATCCGCTGTAAGTGAGCGGATGGATATTTCGTATTGGTCAGCTGTGTCGACGATTGGAGTATGGAACGGGTTCCACGTTGTGGCCCAGTCAATTGTCAGATTGTATTCATCAATGTTGTCCGGTCCCGAACCATTTGGGCCCGAGTTGCTGTTATTAGTCAGTGCCAGATGACTGCTGTCATTTTCAAACATCCATTCTCCAAGATCCGGATACCCAGCACTAAACAGCGAATGAACGGCAAAGCCGAATCCCATCCATGCGTGACTGATGTCTCTTTGGTGTTCTGCGGAATAGCCGACGTTGGCAGCTTCTACTGAAGCGATGAACGGTTCTCCCTGCGTTGCCCAGTCAATAATTCGGTCTGCTTTGCCGTGGCCAAACATTAGAAACGCAATTGTCTCGCCACGTCGACGAATCAACTGCTCGCCGTGGTCCAGCCAGTTCCAGACACCGGTCGGATCGCTGCCGCTCGCACCATACTTCGCAATTGAGGTAGCGTGGGGGCCATTGTTAACAATCAGAAGATTGGATTGCTGTGTGCCCCACAGCTGTTCAAATTCAGACTGAAATTCCGGACTGGCCGCATAGTCCGTCATGCCTTCACTGGCATAAATTCCAGAAAAAATGTCTCCGTAATGAATTCCCAGTGACAATGCTCCGGATGCGCCCATGGAATGTCCGCGGATGTTGATCCTTGTATCGTCGACATTGTGCAGAGCGATAACTTCGTCGACAGCCTGCAGTACTCGCTGCTCTGTGAAGTTCTCAATCACACCTGCTACGGGAATGGGGCCATCCGTGTTATAGTTGTGATCTGCAGCGTAACCGTACCACCATGAATGAATCGAACCACTTGCGGCGCCGGGGTCATCGACAAATAGTTGAATGGTCTGCCAGTTGGATTCCGTAAACGTTAGAAAGTGGCGTGGTTCACTGTAAGCATGCAGTTCCAGCCTTAGACCATACTGAACGTTGAGGTCAAAATCGTCCGGCAGCGCTACAGCGTAGTTATAGGCATAGCCATTAAATGTAGGATTCCATGCCTTATAGTCCATGAAATGCGTGAACACCTGACCTTTGCCATCGTTCACGGAATTCACAAGTATTGGAGATGTTGCGGCGACTGATTCAGCGACGCCCACCGGCAGTGTTCGAACCGACGAGCCGAGTGGCTGTTCGACACCGTTAATCACAACAGTAACTGCGTAGAAGGCATTACCTGCTTCGCCGGCCTGTGTTGTATACACAAACAGCCCTACGTCATCACTCAGTTCAGCGGCAAGGCTTGAGAGCACAAAATGCTCCGGCGCGCCGGCACCCGCACTTTGATGGACTGATGTGTCTTCATCCAGCGGGCCCCATTTGGCCGTCAGCTTTTCGGCGGCAGCCAGATTGCCTTCGTTGATAGCTTCGGTATGACGGTAGACGTGGTATTCTTCGCCGGCAATCGAAGTGTCTTCCTGCCATGTAATAAATGTCTGGCCGTCTCGATGGAACACAGCAATCTCAGCAACTTCATCTGCTACCGGCTCGCCATCTACTTCTCCAAGAGAAGTTGCCGACATCAGCACGAGTGGTTCCAGCGATTCGATCAGCCGAAGGTTGGCTCGAAATGAGGCGGATTGATGGCCCATGGAGGATCTCCTGAAGTGCTCCGGACAGCCTGTTGCAGCTGCCTATGGAAATTACGATAATTGATAATATGCACTATGGGTGACACCGGGTGTTGCGAGTTTTTCTATTTCAGTGATGTCTTGCCGGAAGCGACGGAATTCGTTGTTCATGTGCCGATGTGTTGTGTTTTTGCCACACAGGCGGGTTGCCAAAACAGAACGCAGCCGGCTCCAGCGTTCAGGCAAAGCCGTATTTCGGTCGATGAGGGGCAATTCACAATTGTGTCAGTGCGCGGGTTAAAACCGGCCAGGGTTTTGGTGGAAAGTGGTCTAATTTGCTGGTTTTTTCGTCGTGTTTTTCGCTGGACCCGGTGCGCGGGTTTGGCCGGTTTTGGATTGGCCGGTTTTGAGCTCATTTTCGTGCTCATTTTCGGCCTCGTCGACGATCGCCTGATCTTCCTTTTTATCGACCTGCCGACCCTGCATTCTGAAGCTTCGTCCGGT
>JBDNFN010000307.1:0-4759 GCA_041689795.1 Fuerstiella sp.
CAGTTCGAAGGACACCAGCACTCATCCCGAATGGCGTTCCGCAATGGTCAGTGCTATTTCAAGGCAAAGGATTACACCAAAGCTGGATTGTCGTTCGATCGTTTTGCTAAAAGATTTCCGGAAGATCCACTGTGTGCCGACGCGGTGTTTTGGTCCGGTGAAAGCTATCGCAATGCAAACAACATCCGCGAAGCCTTTCAAAGATACAATACCTGTCACTGGGACTACCCGGCCAGCGAAGCCGCGAAATTTGCGCGTGGCCGACTGGCATTACCCGAGATGTTGCAGCAGTTTGAAGCAGAAGCCGCTGCAGTTGAGAATAATAATCAATGATTTCCATTACGATACTTGTATGCAGCCTGTTTGGTATTGGCCCCGCAGTTCTGGAGACCGTCTTTCCAGTGCAGACCGAAGGGAGTCCGGCAACGGCGACTGCTGACGCAGTGCCCAGCGACGGAAAGACACCCGGATCCGGGACTTCGGCAACTGCCGATCCTGCGGCATCGGCAGCCCCGGCTAGCTCCGACGATAACAAGGATGCGGCGGCACCCGCTGACACCGAGACCGGTGACGCGGGGGCAGCCTCAGAGAACACTGAAGGTTTCTGGGCGTCCGTCAACAAAATGTTGCATTCTGGCGCCATGGGCCTGATGCTTGAGGGCGGCCTTTTTATGTGGCCCATTCTGTTGATGGGGATCGTGGCCTTCGCGGTGATCATCGAACGCTATCGCAGCCTCAAGATGCTGGGAACCGACACTCAGGCGCTGCGCTCGCAGGTACGGACCCTGCTGGAGCAGGAGCGGGTTGAGGAAGCTCTGCAGCTGTGTGATGGTCTGCAGGGCCCGGTACCAGCGATCCTGTCCGCAGGATTAAGAAAATTTCTGGTGCTGCAGCGTCTGGATTATGACCCTGGAAAGATCGAGGAGCAGGTCGTCAAGGGCATGGACGACTACGGAGTTCACGTTGTCGCCGCGCTGGAAAAACATCTTCCCATTCTGGGGACGGTTTCCAGTGCCGCGCCAATGGTTGGATTTTTGGGCACAGTTTCCGGGATGGTGAATTCGTTTAAGGACATTGTGGCCAAGATGGGCGAAACGAACATTGTCGAAGCTGCGGCCGGGGGAATCAGTGAAGCCCTGCTCACCACAGCCCTCGGACTGATTGTCGGGATTCCGGCGTATGTCGCATTTAACTATTTCACCAGCGTCATTAATCTATTTGTCCTTGAAGTCGAGGAATCCGCGACGGAATTGATCGAGACAGTCACTCTGCAAGTGGCTCTGCAGCGGCGGGAAGCGGAAGGTGCTGTGGTGGCTGATTCTTCGGTCCGATGAGTGAATCTGATCCAGCGAGCAGGCAGTAACAGTGAGTCCGGAGGTCTTCGATGTTTAAAAAGCTAAAACGAACAAACAAACTGCTGATCGAGCCACCTGCTGTGGCGACCGGGGACATCGCGTTTAATCTGATCGTGTTCTTTTTGGTCTGTGCCTCGATTCAACCCGACCGCGGGCATAAGCAAACGATCCCCAGAAGCGAATCAGAACAGGAAAAGAAAGAGAAAGAACCAGAAAACATCGAAGTGCAAATGACGCGGACGACTGTGCTTGTGAATGGAACGACGGTCGCATTGCCACAACTGGCGGGCGTGCTGCGTTCGAAGTTTGACGGAAAAACGCGTCCCGAAGATCGAATTATTGTTGTCAAAAGTCAAAAGGACACCCCGTATCGGCACTGGATTGATGTGACAACTCGAATTGAAGATGCGGGCGGTGTCATCACACTGCAACTGGAGGAAGAACGACAGGTGCAATTGCCAAGTCAGTGACGAACCGGCTGACGAATTGAGAGGTGGTTTCAGGTTTCAAATCAGGATCAGAACCAGAATCAGAATCAGAGTTGCTGAAAATCTCTTCGCCCCCGAGATCGGGGGCGAAGGTGGCCGACAGGCCGAATGAGGGGGCTTAATTGACGTGCCATGTAGAAGGAATTCTGCCCTCACCATTTTTACTCCGCGCGGGGAGAGGAGACTTTGGCGAGGGTTCGAAACACCGGTTCTTGAGTTGCGATTCGTTTTAAGTTCTCGTTTCATAGGTTTTCAGCGTGATGTTATGAAAATTGCCCGTCGACCCACGCGTGTGGAAATCCCCAACACAGCGATGGGGGACATTGCCTTTAATCTGCTCATCTTCTTTGTTATTTTGGCGCGTGCCCAAGATGACAGCCACTTGCACTGGAATCCAGCCAGCGCGGAAAAACTGGACAGTGCCGGACATGCCTCCGTCAGTGTGCTCGTTGATTCGAAAAACAAACTCTATCTGAATGGACAGGAAATCGGGATCTCTCAATTGTCGGGTCGCATCGAAGCCCTGCTGAAAAAGGCACCCGCTGGTAAGCGGACGGTCTTGCTCAAAGTACATCAGGAAGTCATGGCTCAGCGATTCGAACCGATTCTGGAGGCCGTCAGTGAGGCTGGCGGTGATCTTGTTCACATCCTCGAAGAAAATAAGAAGCCATCAAAGTAGAATGTACCGTATCTTCCAATTGTGTTTGTTTAACCCGAGCCAGCGGTTTTGAAGTTGTGCACATCGACTTGATCCTAACCCGAAGCGCCAGCGAGGAATCGAGTTGCGTTTCTCCTGCCGCTTGCAAACTGTTTGCCTCGCTGGCGCTTCGGGTCGGTATGCTCTCCGTATTTTATAGCCCACGTGCAGTTTGAAATTGCAGATGCGGAACTTCAAAAGCGATCGGCTCGGGTTAAACAACATTTAACGAATTCTTGGGCAAGCCACATGACACTCCACTCCAATTCATCCGAAAACGAAGAACATGAGCCCGCCGGACTCGGCAGAGATCTTCATCGGCTGAAAAAACACGGCGGCATGACACTCACTGAAATGCGTGAATTCATCCGGCAACTGCACGGTCGCAAACCCAGTGAAGTTCTGGGAATCGTATCGAGCAATGCGTTCATCCGCGCGACGGGGGAATCGGTCCTTTATGTGGGACTTTTGTTCGTTGTTTTGACCGTTGTACCATTTCTCTTTGCGAGCGATGAAAAAGACTCCGGCTCGAAGACGGGGCCAGTGGCTCAGACTAATAATGAGGCGACTTCTCCGGTGGCCACGACGGACAACCCGGTGGCTGGCAGCGCTGCGACCGGTGCCGACGGTGCAATCAACGCCGAAGAGGCTCAGAAGGCAGTGAAGGCGATGGGACTTGGCGAAATCAAAACCGCAGATCCTGACAAGAACCCGCTTGATAATCTCGATAGCCTGCTGGATGATGCGAAGTAGTCCCTATGAGTGTGATTCCGCAAGACTTGGCCCGAAGCAAAAAGAAACATGATCGCCTGGCAGTGGTTGTGATTCTGCTGTGGTTTGTCGCAATCGTGGACTGGTTTTTGACAGGAAAACTGCCGGTCTGGATGACTGCGATTTTCTTGATCGGCGCTGCAGGATATGCAGGTTTTCGCGTCTGGCAGACATCTAGACGTCCAGACGGCTCCCCCCTAGCTCTGAATTTCCAGTTCTCCGTGTTGTATGTCAGCCTTTGGCCGCTGCTGGTCTGGGGAACAGATGCAATTGAGTTCCGCGAAGCGAGTGTTGAATTTGCGCGATGGGGAACCGGAGGGTTGTTTTGCCTCGGTCTCGCATGGTTCGTCTGGGCAATGGAGAAGGCATCGCAGCGATTTGAAGCGCTTCGCAGAATGGCGGCGCAGAATCCTGATCCAGATCGCCGCCGTGCACTGGCCGCGGCGGCATCCCCGACGAAACGATCATGGCATCCGCTCGATATCAACGCTTGGTATTACGGTCGACAGAGTCCCCGGCTCCGCCAGTCGCTGACTGGCCTGATGAGTTATTCACTGCTCTTCACGCTCGTGTTCCTGATCTGTTCACAAATCAATGGTTGTCAGGAACTGTATGAAATGCCTGCGGGAGGAGGCGTGCAGCAGACGTTAGCGCAGACGGTCCGCGTGCAAAAGGTGATCAGGAAAAAATTCGTCGTTAATCCTTTCAGCTCGATCCTGTTCAAGGTTCCGCCCATCGATGAAATCAAACTGGAACTGACCGAAATCACGAAGCATGCATATACAGTTGGGTACGGAGAGGGTGAAGGTTCCGGTTTTGCCGGCGGAAAGAAAGGGGCTAAGGTTCGCTTTATTCGCCTTGAGTACGCGGGCGGGGATTGGGATCAGGACTTCGGAATCGGCAGCGATCTCAATATCCTTGCAGAATACAATGTTCGCACGACTCAGCCCGTGGCCGCCCAGACCGAGTCCCGTACGATCGAACAGTTGCGGAATTTCCCGCTGGGCAGCAGTCCGCCGATGGTGTTCATGACCGGCCAAGGAAATATTTCCATTTCCAGCGCTCAGGTCAAAATTCTGCGTGAGTATCTGATCGACAAGCATGGGATGCTGTTTATCGACAATGGTGGAAGTCAGCATTTCCATAATCAGGTCATTGGTATGATGAGGAATATTCTGCCTCAGGTTCGTCCCGCTCCAATTCCGCTGGACGATGTGATACATCGGATCCCGTATCAGATTCCTTTCCTGCCGTATGTCGCGCCCCACGGTGGCAAGGAATCGTTGGGCTGGCGCGTCGATGGCCGGCTGGTCTGTTATTATCACCCAGGTGATATCGCCGATGCATGGGCGGATGACCATGCCGGTGTTTCCCCGGAGATCTGGGAAGCCTGTTATCAGCTCGGTACAAATGTCATCTTTTACGCACATACGGAGTACAGCAAATGG
>JBDNFN010000308.1:0-28287 GCA_041689795.1 Fuerstiella sp.
AAATCGCCTGTTCCGCGATCAGGCGTTCTGCGGCAGTAAGGTCATCAAAATTCATCGTGTAGACTCCGTTCGATTCAGAAAAGACGACTACTACAATAATCCAGCTTGCCTATTCGCGCAACCGTTCTTGAGCGCACCCCTTACAAAGGCATCTGAGGCCCGCCACCGGCGGATTAAATGCGGCGCTGCCGCCAGCCGTTGTTGATTTCTCTGGCGGAAACTCGCGAACCGCGGCGGATCGTGAATCGTGCGGGCAACCAAGCCAGCGAAGACGGAGCGGCTTTGGGAATGCGCTGCCGTTGCCGATTATCTGCAGGAGTGCGACTTCCGAAAAATCGTGTTTCGAGGCGACACGGCTTACAGTTAAAGAACGGGCCTCGTTCGTTGACCGCTCCGGTCGATAATCTGTATTCCAACGGGGCGTACATGCTGATGACGTCTCTGGCGTGGAGTCTCAAGGCCTGGCTGGCGCTGAGTGTTCCGGAACACAGGTCGCTGCAAGATTCGCCGTCAGGAAGAGAAGATTCGTCTGTTGAGAATGGAATTCCGCACCTTCGTGACAGCCATGATTCGCATCCCCTGCCAGATCGCGCAGACGGGTGGCCGCACGATCTACCGTCTGCTGAACGGCAACCATCTGCAGCCGGTGTTCTGGCGACTGGTGGCTTCGCTGCAACTTTAGAAGTCGACCGCAGTCCCTCGCGTACGGCCGCGAGTTCTCTGGTTCAATGAAGTCAGGATTTGGGTGTCCTGATACCCTGTCGACACCACTCAGCACCGAAGGAAATCGAACTTGCAATTAACGAACATTCGAGCGAATCAGCGTCCAGTCTCGTTCGTCAGCGGCAAGCCCTGCGCCAATTTTCTCCACAAGCCACAACCTGCGGGCCGCTTGTTCAGAGTCTAAGGCTGGCGAAATCCGGGGACCTATTCTGTATTTGCGGAATTTTTTGTCGAGCGTTTCTACTGAGCGTCGAATACTCGTTCGCAGGTTCCAGTGCCTCTTTCGTAACTTATCACTGCTTTGCGATATAATTCTTCGCCAGCGGGAGTTGGGTATATCGTGTCAACGCATGCCTGACACAGGTTTTCTCGCGGCAGCCCGACACACTTTGCGAGGGCTTCGACGGGTAAGTATCGCAGGCTGTCTGCTCCGATGAGGTCAGCCATTTTTTGTTCTTCTTCGGGCGTGATAACAGTTCCAGCCATGATCGACGGGGCGAAAAGTTCCTTAATGGTCGACATGTCGATGCCGTAGAAGCACGGCGCGATGATTGGAGGGCATGCAATTCGCACGTGAATTTCTTTAGCTTTGCCGCGTTCTCGCAGCAGCCGAAGAAGTTCTTTCAAGGTCGTTGCTCGGACAATCGAGTCGTCGACCAGCAGTACCCGTTTTCCTTCCATAATTTCCGGAAGGGGTGTGTATTTCATGCGAACCTTGTCGGCTCGATTGCTGCCTTCGATGAATGTGCGGCCGATGTAACGATTTCGGATCAGGCCTTCCAGTGACGGCACCTTTAGTTCGAAAGCCATGCTGTCAGCAGCCGCCTTGGCTGTGTCGGGAACAGGAACGACGATGGTGTCTTCGTCGATCGGTACTGTTTCTCGCCGAGCGAGTTCTTCGCCGAGTCGCTTGCGCGAAAGGTACACGCCAGCTCCGTCGAATTGGCTGGCAGCGTTTGCAAAATAGATCCATTCGAAGAAGCAGTGCGATTTTCCGGGTGATTCGGCGAATTTTTCGACTCGAATTCCGTCGTCCCCGACAAGTACCGCGTGCCCCGGTGGTACGTTGTGGATCTGTTCTTCAGAAAAACCCAGGTGTGTGAGTGCGACGCTTTCACTTGCAGCGGCAAAAAGTGGGCCTTCAAGGGCGTAGCAAAGAGGCCGGATTCCCCGCGGGTCGCGGGAGACAAACATTTCGCCATTGGCATTCAGGTAGGCCAGATTCCATGAGCCGTCGAGCCGTCGAGCAAGTGATTTCAGTAGGTCGATATGGGAAATACCCGGTTTGTCGGACAGTTCCTGTGAAATTAAGTGGTTCAGGACTTCCGTGTCGGTCTCGCGGGTGAGATGAAAATCGGTTGTTTGCAGAATTTCTTCGCGCAGTTCCAGATAGTTGGCGAGCTGGCCATTAAATACGAAACTAAACCATTTTGAACGCGCGATATGGTGGCGTTCAAAAGGCTGAGCATAGCTGCGGTCGTTTCTTCCGCATGTGGCGTAGCGAACGTGGCCAATTGCCGAATAGCCCGCGTATTCCTTCATGAGGTCGAGGTATTTATCCGGGTCATTCATCCGGAAAACCTCTGCGACTCCACCAACATCCTTGTGGGTGTCAATAAGTTGGCGTCGATTCGGGTTGTATGTGGTAAACCCAGCGGCTAATTGACCCCGGTTCTGCATGTCAAGCAGCATTCCCGGAATCAGTCGCGAGGTTTGTCCCGGATCACTATCGGGCACAAGCATACTTGTGGAATCGATGTCCAGGTGAGAAACGGCAGCAATGCCGCATTCGTGGAATAATTCATCCATGCTGAGAAAAGCTCGTGCAGAGTGTGCGTGTCAGCGAAGTCATTGCCGGTCTATTTCGCGTTCCGGCAACAAAAACGAATCAGCGGTGCTCGTTTCTGGCGCGGATGATAGTGAGCCCCGAAGGCCAAACCAACCCTGGGGAATTACGGAAACATAAATAGTCCGTTTGAATCAAGTTCCTGTGCTAAAATCGAGTGAAGTTACTAAATTTTCTCGGGGGTGAACGAGCATCGCGGCCGAAAACGATCGCCTCGGTTGGGATTTGTTCCGGGTTCGTCTACTGACGTGCCTTTGGTGGGGGATTTATTGTGCCACTCTTGTTTTCGGCGAGTTTCGATCGATCGTTTTGAGTCGGCCGTAGCTGGGAATTCGCAGCAAAAATTAAGGTTAACGTGGGGGCAAACGGTGTGCAGAAAAACACTTGCCGGTTGATTGGTTTGTCCGACAACCGGTGTTGTTCAGAAGCATCCACGAATTGCAGCGAACACCGCTGTGCGTTAACCTTATGTACTTGGCGTTCAGGAAATCCTGTTGCGGTTAGTGTGTGTTTTTCGCTCTCTTAAACGATTTAATCAGTTTTCACACCTACCTGCGGTATTCCGTGGGTGAGGATATAGAAATTTAATCAAATGGCAGATTCATCGGGGGAAAAACCTTCGGTCAAAAAAACGCAGGATGGAAAGAAGCCCGAAGATCAGCGACGAAGCGGGGGTCCGTTCCCGTTGGTTGTAATTGGACTTCTTCTGATAGCGGTCATTTACGCCTTAAGCAACGGTGGCGGTGTGGGTACTCAGGTTCCGTACGGCTATTTCTGGAAGCAGCTGAAAGACGGGAACGTCAAAGCTGTGCTTGTGAAAGGCGAGATTCTGGTTGGCGAATGGAAAAAAATTCCCGAAGAGCAGCCTGAAGGCCTGGTTGGATCATTGCAGCCGGAATTTAATACCGTGTTGATTTCTCCGTTCGCCGGAGACAGCGATCTTGCAAAAGAACTGGAACGTCAGTCTGCAGAACATGGTTTGGAATTGAATTCCGAGCGTCAGACAATGAGCCGCGGCATGGAAATGCTGACATGGCTGATTGTCCCAATAATGTTTGTCCTGGTCTTTTGGATAATGATGCGTCGATCGAGTGATCCTTTTAGCGGCGGTATGATGGGAGGATTCATTCGCAGTCCGGCCCGGAAATTCGAAAAAAGTGATCAGCCCGTTACGTATGACGACGTCGCCGGCTTGAAAGGAGTAAAGCAGGATCTTCAGGAGATTGTTGAATTCCTCAAGAGCCCCAAGCGGTTCACACGGCTTGGGGCAAAAATTCCCAAGGGCGTGCTGTTGGTTGGTCCACCGGGCACTGGAAAGACATTACTGGCACGAGCAACTGCTGGTGAGGCTGGTGTGCCGTTCTTTTCGATCAACGGTTCCGAGTTTATTCAGATGTTTGTCGGTGTCGGTGCGACTCGAGTTCGTGATCTGTTCAAGACAGCCCGGGAAGCTTCGCCCTGCATCGTTTTTATCGACGAAATTGACGCCGTTGGACGAGTTCGCGGAGCTGGTGTCGGTGGCGGGCATGACGAACGTGAACAGACGCTGAATCAGATTTTGAGTGAAATGGACGGCTTCGAGCAGTCGCAGACTGTGATCGTACTGGCGGCTACTAACCGCAGTGATGTGTTGGATCCGGCTTTGCTGCGTCCAGGCCGTTTTGACCGCCATGTGACAGTCGATCTGCCAGCTCGCGAAGGTCGCCTTGGAATTCTGAAGGTACACACGAGAAAAGTGCCAATGTCAGACGACGTTGATTTGGATGCACTTTCGAGAACGACGATGGGATATTCCGGCGCAGAGCTTCAGAAACTCGTCAACGAAGCAGCGCTACGTGCGGCTCGTGAGAAAAAACGAGTCGTTGAAATGGAAGACTTTTACTATGCGGAAGACCTAATTGTGATGGGGGCCCGCCGTGATGAACATGTTGATGAGGCTGAGCGACGTCTGACGGCGTGGCACGAATCTGGTCATGCTGTTCTGGCCTGGTATCAGGAAGGAATGGACCCGGTTCATAAGGTTTCCATTGTTCCCCGCGGTAACACGGGCGGCGTAACTCGTCTGATGCCGGAAAAAGAAATTCCAATAGTCGGTCGAGGAGCTTTGGTAAAGCGACTCGTGATGGCGATGGGTGGTCGCGCTGCTGAAAAAATCAAGTTCAACGAATATAGCGCCGGTGCATCGGGAGATATCGAGCAGGCAACTAGAATCGCCCGTCACATGGTTGCGCACTGGGGTATGTCGGAAAAGGTTGGACCGGTTTCGTTTAAACAGTCTGAAGAGCACCCATTTCTCGGTAAGGAAATGCATTCCTATCGTGAGTTCAGTGAAGAAACAGCTCGGATCATCGACATCGAAGTGCAGGATATGCTGAAGGAAGCGAATCAAACGGCAATTGAAATGCTAACTCACTATCGTGAAAAACTTGATGCTCTGGCAGAAGCGTTGCTCGAACACGAAGATCTGGAACGCAAGGAAGTCCGAAAGATTCTTGGACCTCGACCAGGACAGGTTGATGACGATCTGGACGACCATGAAGATAAACTCGCATCAGGTAGTTCTGGCAAGTCAGGCACTGAAGCTGATTCCAAGTCGATGGAATCGCACATGATCGCCGGCTCTGATACTCGGGCAGATGACATCGCTGACGACGATGCCGGAAAGTCCCAGGGGTAACCACTTTTAATGGCCGGGCGCAGGCTTTCCTGCTTCGGCTATGGCCAGTTTGCCGAGTAGTCATCAAGGAGCGAGGCGTCGAATAGGTTGTTTTCTGATGTGGGGCGGTAGTCCCGTGAGAGGTGTTTTTGTCTTACAGCTTGTGTTCGTTCTCGCATCGCGTTGAAGTAGATGACGTCTTCAGGCAAGCCGACTGACACCTACTTCCGCTACGTGCATTAATAATCTTTTCTTCGCGACTGCATTTGCATCTCGACCTTGGCTCGTCGTACGGCGGTGGCAAGGTCTGCGATGCCCTGTTCGTCAATGTGATAGACGCGGATTGATTTACCAATCGTCGCCACGGGGCGAAAGAATCGAATGTAGCTGAATGGATCAATTGACGTGTTGTCAGTAGAACCATCCTGCCGTCGCAACGGATTGGGTCGGCCCTGAATGATGTTGACGCTTAAAACGTACCACCCGGGTTCTGGCGTTCGGGACGGTAGTTCATATTGAATGCCGAGCTCACCGGGGGGGAATGTTCCGAAGTAGGCAAGTCTGATGTTTTCGATTTCAGGATGCTTGTTCAGGTATTGTTTCAGAGCAATCAGGTCCTGTCCCCAGTCGATATTCGAATCGCTCAGCAGGTTAATGCCATTGTCAGGGCCACCCGCCAGTTCGTTGAAGTATGCAATGTGGTGAGGGTGAAAACGGACAGCCGCAATCGAACAGATAACTATTCCCCATGCGGAAAACGTCATTAACTTTGAACGGTTAAGCCACGGGCTGGAAATGCTCTGGGAAACGCAAACGAACAACAGCGGCATAGCGGGCAGAACGTACCGCAGTCCCAGTTGCATTCCGGAAAATGTGCCGATTGTTAGCAAGACTGCGGTCGGAAGCAGGAGGGCGAGAAACTTGCCGCTGATTGCTGTCCCGGCCAGGCTTCCTGTGTTTGTTGCTTTAAGCCTGCGGCCCCGAAACCATGTCCACATTGTTAGTAGAAATAGAACCTGAAATGCATGCGGCAGCTTCCATGCGAGCACGTAGAAATAGTAAGAGCGGAAGCCGTCTTCGCTCCATTCACGGTTGAGAAAAACCGGGTGAGCAGATTCCAGCATCATTTTTTGGTGATCGATGCCCGTTACAAACGAGTACGGAACCAGCACTGGTAAGGATCCGACAACGCTGAATGTTTTCTGAATGCTTTGCAGTGCTGAACTTTGAAAACTGTAACTTTTCAGTGTGGCGCCGGTTCCCTGAAACAAATAGCCGGCGTTGATCACAAGTACGGCGATCATCACAAATGCTATAGTTCTGTAAATGGTTTGGCGTACTGCACTGTTCTGATGGGCGATGATTGCCGAAATCAAAACAGTCACCGGGGCAAGGGCGAAAAGTAATACTCCCGTGAACTTAACAAGGCACGCGATTCCGATCGAAGCACCCAGGTAGCCGACATCACGTCGTGACCAGAACTGGCCCAACCGCCATGCTCTCCAAAACGCGACCAGAAACATGCCGGACACAAATGAATCGTTGGTCGCCAGGGCCGCGTTAGAAATCATTGCCGGACTGAAGCTCCACAGAATCAGCGCGGCAAGTCCACTTTTCGAGCCGAATAATTCCGTCGCAAAGGTCGCGGCAACAAAGGCAAACAGCACCGACAGAATCACGGTGGGAATTCGGGCGGCGACAATCAACGATTGATATCGATCGTCCTGCTCTGCCAGAAAATCATCGCCGTAGTCGGTAAGTGTTTTTCCCGGCTTTGGCCCGGCGTGATTGCTGTCCCCTGTTGCGTCGTGTCTTGAGTTCGCCAGGAACAGCAATGGAAATGCGGCCACCATTCTGCCCAACGGCGGGTTCAGGTCATCATAGTCGAACTGTCTATGCTGAAGATTCAGAAGCCCGACGGGAATGTGCCAATACTCATCGTGTGTAACCGAGCAATATCGCGCCGTTGAAAACGCAAGAATGCCGTGGGTTGCCAGCACGATAATGACAATAGCCGCGATTCTCGGGCTCTTGCGGCAGCAGGAAAAAAATGATTCAGGGGGCACAAGCGGCCTGTCGGCAGCAGCTGGAAAACGGACGGTATCGTAGTAAATCTGTGTTGATCGTCTGACTAGTCTTCAGTTGTTATTTCAACTGCTTTTTCGAATCCCTTTTGCAGCAGGTCATCATAGCCTTGCTTTAGGGGGCGAATGTCGTAGCCCTTGTCGCGAAGCAGCTTCGAAACGGCCAATACGCGTCCACCAGCAGCACAGTGAAGGTAGATCGGCTTGTCTTTGGTTAGAGACTCTTTCATTTTTGCGGTGAGTTCACCCTTCTTTAACATGCTTAGCGGCATCAGCTTCGCGTGTTTCAGGTGGCCCTCTTTCCACTCATCAATTTCCCGAACATCCAGCAGGACTGCTGACTTATTTGTGACGCGAGCCTTCACGTCGGCAAGGTTGTCTTCGCTGTGTCCGGCTGCTGAGAAATTTGATTTTGGAATGGCGGCGTCGTCGGCAAAGGATGTAACGCAGACAAGCATGATTAGAGGCACGTACTTCATAGAACATTCGATTTCGGATGTCAGGATAAAAGAAAGTGGCCGCCCGATTTGTATCGGACGTAGAAGATCTAAAACCGGTGAACACTACTCAGCGGCAAAAGTATCGGACTTTGGGTCTCCGCCGGAACGCAGATAGGCGATCAGGTCCCGGATTTCTTCTTTGGTCAGATTGTTTAGCAGTCCGTTCGGCATCATTGAAGTTTTTGAGGTAAACATTTCTTCCACTTCACCTCTGAGAATGGTGGTCAATTTGCCGGGGTTCAGCATGTTTTCGCTAACCATTAGCGCGTCCTGATTCAGGTTGACAACTCGCCCGACGATTTGTTTTCCGCTGTCGGTTACGAAAACTGTTGCCTCATATTGATCGCTGACAACTTTGCTGGGTTCCAGAATCGATTCCAGCATGTTTCGAGCGTTGAACCTTCGTCCCACGGCAGTCAGGTCTGGCCCGACAATCCCTCCTTTTCCCACGAATCGATGGCATTTGTAGCATCCTGTGATCGTAAACATTTCCTGGCCGTTCCTGAAGTTTCTGTCGGCCGTGTTGGCCTCGATATCACTCAGCAGGTCGTCGACTTTCCATTCGTTCACGTGAGGACGACTGGCTGCTTCAATCACTGCATCTGCCATTTGCAGGCTCTTCGCCAACACGTCTTTCAGACTGACTTTTTCTTCATCGGACAATCCGTCGATGGCTTCCTGTCGAATGTTCTTCAGGAATCCGCCAAACGAATTTCCTCCGCTCATGCGAGTTGACGTTAGAAACCAGTTGAAATATTCTGTTCGAGTTTCGTTCGTCCAGTTTTTTTTGAGTGCTCGCAGACATAGAGCATAAAACATCTGTTCTTCCTGCGTAGGAGCGATGTTCATGAGTGCCAGTGTTTTCGGCGCAACTGTCTGGTCGCCGAGATAGACCAGCAAAGCGCACAGTTCTCTGTTTAAGCGAGTGGATTCGGCTGGATACAGCGGGCTCAGCGCGGACGCGATGTTGTTCTTGAGTTCTTCTCCGGGTTGGCCCAGACGAATAAACGTCAGGCCCAGAACTCGAAGTGTTGCCAGCAACTGATCTTCTGAAAGGTCGAAGCTTTGTACCGCAGCCAGTGACATCAGAAGATCCTCCTGCATTGACGCATCACTATGTCGCGTCAGTGCCAACAGAGCGTTGATCTTTGCATTGGCATTGCTGTCTTCCGCCAGAGCCTTGTCGGCCCATTCGGCAATGGGGCGATGTTCAACGGCGATTCTGGCGGCGAAGCGTATGTGGCGATCACTGTGGCCAAGATGAGGCCATGCTGTTGCGATGGCGTTTTCCGCATTGGGGTGATGCAGCATTTCAAGTCTGGTCCGCAGAGCTCTGAGCTCTGCACCTTCGGAAACGGCTGAGGTGACTGCAGTTGTCGATTCTACTCCTGCGTACGTCACTCGATACAGCCCGGACTGCGTTCTGCGACCTCCGATGGTGAAATACATGGCACCATCTTTGGCAATGATAATGTCAGTGCCGGGTAACGGAGCGGCAGAGACAAATCGTTCGGCCGTACCGGTCCAGGACGCTCCTTCAGGTGTCAGTTGCACGGCATAGATAATGCCGTAACTCCAGTCTGAAATGAACAGTGATCGCTGATACTTTGCTGGAAACTTAGCTCTCGTGCCAAAAGCGATTCCCGTTGGTGATCCAGGCCCGATATCTACAACAGATGGCAGACTGTCGGGATACCACGATGGCCACTTTCCGGTACCGGAACGCCAGCCAAATTCGCCACCGCTGGTGACATGGTTGACTCGAGTTGGTCGATACCAGGGCGTGCCAACGTCCCATTCCATGTCGGCGTCGTAGGTGAATAATTCGCCTTCCGGGCTGAACGCAATGTCGTATTCGTTGCGAAAACCGCTGGCGACAAGTTCCCATTCTTTGCCGTCCGGGCTGACTTTGGCAATCCAGCCACCGGGAGCCATTTTGCCCACCGCGTGTCCGCCCGCATCCCACATGCGCGGCAGCAGTTGATCTTCCTGCCAGACTTTAGGAACACGTGACGAAGAAAATTCCGTCGGATTTGTGTGATTGCCCGCACAGACATACAACGACTTTTCGTCTGGAGACAGAATTACTGAATGAGGTCCGTGTTCGCCACCTCCGTCAATTTTTCGCAGCCATTCGACCGTGTCGAATCTGTCGTCGCCATCGCTATCCGTGATTCGGTATAGCCCTTGTTTTTCAGCATCGGTGCTATTCACCATGACATACAGGCTGTCGAAGGCGTACAGCAGACCCTGAGCCATGCCGATTTCAAGGTCGATTGGTTCGATTAGTACCGGCCCTTCCGAGTCGATCGCCGGAACGGTAACGCGATGCAGTTTGCCGTACTGGTCCGAGACAATCAGTCTACCTTTGTGATCAGGCGTCATGCTGACCCATGATCCATGTGTCGCAGCGTCGACCGAGTGCAGCAATTCAACTTTAAAGCCTTCAGGAACGCGGATGTCCGCCACTGGTGTCGCGGTTGGTTGCGGCGGAGCGTCGTCGGTTAAGACGATCGATTCGATCTGCATTTTTCCGACGCCGCTCATTGGATCGATTCGCAATGTCGTCAGTGGGCTGTTTGTGTGAAAGAACAGCTTCACGCTGCGAAACTTGTTTGCGTCGCCGCGGAATTCTGCTCGAGCAGATCTTGCTTCTGCGGTGCCGTTATCTTTCTCTGTATTCCAGAAGACCTGAAAATCAGCTTTGCCAGCAAACTTTGCCGCCAGTGTCAACTTGTGCCAACCAGCCGGAGCTTTGACTGAGCCGGTCAGATATGGGTCGTTGCCCGTTGACGTGACGGTTAGAGTTCCGTTCACCACATCTAGCTGTACCTGGCCATTTGGCGTCCAGCCGGAATTGTCCGTCTGGAAATCCCAGCGAGCCGTTTCTGCGGACAAGGCGGCCTCTGAATTTATAAGCCCAAGGATAAACAATGCAACGAAAGGTCTAAGAGCCAGATGCGACATAAGGAATTGTTCGGCAGAAGATTTAGTGGGTGAGGTCTGAGGCAGGAAATTCGACGGCCGTGCGTAACGGGCCGAGACACCCAACATAACGGAACCTCATTGCGGATTCCATCATTTGCAAAACCTTACCTCTATCGCTTTCGGTTTTGCATTAAGTCGTCGTCGAAATCCGGCCATGTGCGGCGGTCCGCTCTTGGAACAATCGTGAAATAGAATTTTCGGCCAGCCGACTGTCGTTGATTCGGCGCAAGGCAAATGCAGAGAGGTTCGCAGAGTGTTTCCGAATGATTTCGGGAAACGGTCGATTGCAGGTAGCGGCAATCGATCGTGAAACACTGTCCGCGGCTATTGCAGCAACAGCTTTTTCATCGCATTCATGAGCACTTGTTCGACAGCGGGGCTAACTCGTGAAGCGCCGGCGCTGGGTTCGTAGCCGCCTTGTGAATACGCGATTTCTGTGCAGATGTAGCCTGCGCCGTATTCGCCGTAAGCGGCCATCGCCACAAACTTGTCGGGGGCCATTTGCTGAGCGGCCAGTTGATATTCAACAAACAATTCGCCCGGCATGAACAGGATGCGAGCATTGCCCAGCGACAGACAGCCAATGTCAACTGTCGTTCCCGCCTGAGAACGCTGCAGAAACGCAAGATGCTTTGCAGCAGTCCGCAGTTCGGGGGCCGTCGCTTTTTTATTCTTTAATGTTGTGACCAGAGCATGTTCAACGATGTGTTCTGAAATCGGTAGCACGACCGATTCGGTCTTCCACTGAAACTGATCGGTCGAGATTGGTTGGAAACTTAAGTTTGCATGAGCCGCCGACATTCCGCTGGTGACTTTATCTGCCAGAACCTGCCTGTTTTCTTTGCTGCCGTCGTTCCACTTGCCTGCACCGATGTTACCGCCAGCGCCGTTGAAGTGAATGACGGGGCTTCCAAGATCTTTCTGGAATGCATTGCGTGCCAAGCCGGGAAAGTCCGGATTCGCCTGTCCGGTCCGGTAGTAGCTTTGGGGGTGAGTCGCATAAAAGCTCAGCGTCGCCACCACCTGATCGCCAGCTCGAAAAGCGATCAGCTTCAGCATTGGATCGATGGTTCCAACCGGCATCGCTCGGATTTCGGGATCTTTGCAGGCTGTGTAACGCGTATGCTGAACCTTGCCGTCGTCTCCAAGGATTCGGCGATTGGATGCGACTTCCTTAACTTCTGCGGCACCGATGCCGATGTCCGTAACCGTCTTTGCAGACGATATTGAAGTCTTCACCGCAGCGGCCGTTCGAACAAATACGTCGCGACAAAATCGTTCGTCGTAATACTGGCCGGAGTGTCCGAATTCAGACAGAAGTGCTTCCGCGGAAAAGTCGCACCGGGGAGCATCGTGTTGATGCAGAACATGAACGGAAACTCGTTCTGCTGTGGTGCCAGCCGCTGTTGCCAGTCGTTCGCGGAATTCCTGATGGGCCTGGTTCGCAATCCCCAGCCAGTCGACGGCACACAAGACAATCGGCTGTTGGTCTTTTGGCAGTAAGATCACGCCTCGGCAGGACAACGGCGTGGTTGTTTCCAGAGTCGGGTCGTATGCCAACGGACTGCCGACAGGGGGCGATGCATCAACGTTAAACGTCGTAACTCTAAGTTCATCTGCAGCTTCTACAGTGGCCTGAAATCTGCAAAGACACAGTCCGCATGTCAGAATCAAAAGAACCGATCGTGAAACATAAGTCGACATCGTTCTATCCTGATCTTAGTGTGGTGTCTCATTCAATTGATGAATTAACCCGCGGCGGAATTTATGAAAAATCCGGTAGCCGAATTCTTGTGAATCCGGCTACCCGAAAAACGTCACTGTCAACATGAGTCGAAAATCGGACACCACACTGGCTGAATTGAACGAAGTCACTGCCAGTCGATTATTTTTTTACCATCCAGATGTTGCGATAGACAACAGGATTGCCGTGGCCCTGCAGGTACAACGGAGCTGGTTCAGCGGCTTCGGGAAGCTTGCCTGGTGTTCCGTGAGTCAGTTCGACATCGTCGTGAATGACAATTCCGTTCTGGCGAATTGTTACTCGAGCATTCTTTTTTTTCTTGCCGTCTTCCCAAACACTGTTGGTGAATTCGATATCGTATGTTTGCCACGTCAACGGTGGGAAGCATGCGTTAACAGCAGGCTTGGAAATCGAATAGATGCCGCCGCACTCATTGTTTTCACCTGCCAGACCGAATGAATCCAGAACCTGGCATTCATAACGACTTTGCAGGTACACACCACTGTTGCCTCGAGCCTGACCGCGTGCGGTTGGCTTGAACGGTGTTCGGAATTCCAAATGCATTGTGTGACTGCTGAGTTTTTCCTTAGACGAACAGTCGGCCGCCAGCAGGTTACCCATTGCCAGTTTCCCGCCTTCGAAGTTGTCTGCTGTTGAACCATCGAACAGCACGATGGCTCCTGCCGTCGGCTTGGCTCCGATGGTTGGGCTAACGCGAGTTACCTTTTTCAACGAACCGACTTCACCGTGTTCCGCTGAGTAAACGACAACCTTGTCATTCTGTACGATGGCGTGGCCCATTTCACCGACAAACTTTGTTACTCCGTCTGTGGTGCCGCCGGCAGCCTTCACCATTTTGTCGCCGCGTTTCCAGCCGTCGCCCGGCAAGCCACCGAAGTAGCCAACGGCGTCAAACTTATGGTCGCCCAGGGCAATAACCTGCATGCCGAATTCGATCTTTTCGCCTTGCGGGTCAAGCACACCTCTATATTCACCCTGAATTTCATAGTCGGCACCAGCGGTGGCCGGGTCAAGAAACGTGTCTGTTTCGTCTTCAGCCATTACGCTGGCAGACAGAACAAGCATGCCGGTAGTAATCAAAGCAAATCGAATCATGGTAACCTTCAATGTATTAAACGTGTTTGTGCAGGCGTGTGCGTTGTGCTGACTCATTAAGATTCGGCAGGGAAAAACTTTTCCAGAGTCGCATTGGACAGTGGCTTTGAAACCAAAGATCCGGCGACCAGTGCGATTGTTGAAGCTAGAATCATGCCCGTGACAGGCATCAATTCGTAGACATTACCGCCGACAGGCAAGTGAATCAGGTATTCGCTAAGAGTCCGGCCTTTTTCTTCGCCCGCCCAGTTCATAGCCAGCCAGAACAGCCAGCCCCATGTGCCAGCGGCAGCTATTACGCAGGCGTAAGCGCCGGTTTTGGTAAGTCGCTTCCAGTACAAGGCTGCAAAAATCAGTGGGAACAGACTGGAAAATCCGCTGAAGCACCAGACTCCAAGACTAAACACGCCTCGCGGGTTCAGCAGACTGAAGCCATACGTAACTGCCACAACAAGAATTACAAAGGTGCGCGTCCAGAACACGGTTTGTCGGTCTGTCATTTCACCCTTTGTGAAGTATTGCTTGGCGATGTCGTTGGTGAACATCGTGCCAACACACAGGAACTGGCTATCGAGAGAACTCATGATGGCCGCCAGAACTCCGGCTGCAAGAAAGCCTCCCAGTACATCGCCGGAAAGTCCCTTCACCAGCATCGGCAGCACTTTGTTTTGATCACCTGCCACTTCATGGCTGAGCCTTGCAAGAGGCTTCACGATGCTTGTTGCGATATCCGTCGTTGCCCAGACACCCAGCATAATGCAGGGTAACCAAACCAGCATGATGAAAATCGGGTGCGCCACCACGCTAAGCTTAAACGAATTGGCACTCTTTGCTGTCAGCCAGTGCTGAAACAGATGCGGGAACATGCCCACCGAAAGTGGAATCAACATATATGTCAAAAACTCAGACTGCGAAACACCCGTCCGAGTCGTCCACGTTGTCTTAACCGCGGCTGAAGCAGCCTGCATGTTTTCGATCATCGAACCCTTACCCAGGCCCTTTGCAATCACGAAAAATGTCAACACTCCCAAAACCATAAAGGCAATTGTCTGGAAGGTGTTTGCCCACGCGGTGCCTCGCATACCGCCGAAGAAAACATACACCAAAACAACGCCACAGATAATCAAAGAACCAACGTGTGGCGGAATTGCGCCGACCGATGGTGGCACCGCTGGGTTCCCCGGAAACATTTCCGGAAACGCTCCCGTTGTGAACACGTTTACGACGGTTCCTGCTCCAAGAATTCCCGCCAGGATGTACACAATTACCATTGCTACCAGAATAGGAAACAGCAGCAAGGCGATGTTCCGGCTTTCCAGACGATCACGGAAAAATTCGATCTGGGTTGTGTAGCCGTACTTGTGGCCGAGCTTCCAGACCTTCACACCCACCAGAAAGAAACACAGCGAATGCACGATCCCGCTGGCCGAGGCCATCTTGCCATACACGCCAATTCCGTTTTGCCAGGCTTCGCCCGTTGAACCAATTAACGCGAATGCCGTCATGGTGGTTCCAAACAACGACATCAACAGCATGACCGGACCAATAGAATGGCCCGCCAACTGAAAGTCTTTACCGCTGCCGGAAAACAGGCGGCTGGAAAACAGCCCCAGACACAGCAGCATTGATAAATAGATTCCGATAATTATGGCACTGGTCACGCGCCACCTCCTTTGCCTGGCTTGTGAGTTGTCGCAACCGCAGCATCATCAACCGGCCATGCAAATTTAATCGCCAGGAACCATGTGATTCCTGCGGCCAGCGAAATGCACGCGTGATAAAACAGTCCCATGGGCACAATTCCGCCAACCAAAGTGGCGTCGTCCCACAGCCAGACGTCCTGATGCAAAATAATCAGGAGCACAACAAGGCTCCATACGGCAACTTTCATAGTTATTTCTTTCGTCGAGTCGTTGGTGCGGTTACCCGGCATGAATGCCTGTGGCGAGCAATCTGCAGAAAGTCGGCGGTCTTGCCGTGGTATTCTGGATGCTGTTCCTGGTGGGAGGCCAAAGGCCGCGGAGATTTATTAAGGAAAATCAAAGCCAGCTGGTTGTGGAAAGTGTGTTATTTATCGGAGGGATGGTTAGCCTTAATGGGCGTTTTGGCGGGAGCTGAAATTGTATCACTGCCAAAGACTATCGCAGAAACCGGAGATTCTCGCATCCAGTTGCGGCAAGTGTCCTGAGTAAAAATTCGAATTTGTGACATGAACGCACAGCATGGAACCGCTGAAGCCTTATCGCCACAGCAGCTTCCAGGCTCGTTTTTAGCCGCTCAACGCTGGAACAGGCTACGATCAAGACCCATTCCGGTTCCTCTAATTTATCCGGTTGGTCCAGCTGCTGATGCAATAGTTCCGTGTATCTTTCCGGGCTTACTTCAGTAGAAATCTTTGCCGGAACACCCACGGAATCCCAGAATGACGGCCCGTCATGCCGTTTTTTAATCGACACACGACCAGTGAATGTCGCGGAAATATCGACTTTGCTGAGCCCGCTGAAACAGCCGTTTCTGATCAACGACTGCTGATTATCAAGGGACTCCCCATTGGCCGGAACATCTCCAGCAGCAATGTGGCTTCACCGTCCGATCCATTGGCTGAACAAAGGAAACCCTATCCGTCGTCTGCAGCATCTGAAATTCAGTCGGAATGCAGTGCCGATGGTTGCGATGGCAAACGCAGGCTCGCAGAGAAGTTACATCCGCGGGTGGAATTGCCTGCAAGCGGTCCGGAAATCGCTCCGCCGAACTTCTCACTACAAGCACGATGCGCGAGCGAGTGAATTGTGCAATGGCTGGATTCACTTGCTCGCGTGGCGTGCTTGTGAATCTGCGATTTTAGGATCGTCTCTGAAGCAAGTAGCGAAAAGTGCAGTCACTCGTAGCAAAATCCTAGAAGACGTTTGGCCTCGTCCTGTGGTTTCACCGGCCGAAACTCTACACGAATTTCGCTACGTCATTTCGTCAAACGCAAATCGTCGATACTCAGCGGATTTCCGAGCAAAGTCGGGGCTGATGGTGACAGCTCAAGCTGAGCGTTGCAGTACGTCTGTTCAGATCTCGACGACTTGTCTGCAGTTCCTTCAGCTGTTGAAACCTGTTCTGCGCGTAAAATTGAAGATTTTGATTACCTGAAATAGAGTTGCAGTGTTTGGGACAAGTAGTGCCTGGCGTTCATTCAGGTGTATCTGCCTTCCAGTCAGCGCAACCTTAGGTTTGCGTTTGTCTTTGCTGGTACGTTTGCGAGGCTGAGGTGGCGCGCCCATGAAGTTCCGCGCCACCTCAGGCTGCCTAAATCTGTGTTGCCTTGAACTTCATCACGGTCTGTTGAATTGGCGTCTTCGCTGGCTTCACATTGCAATTGTAGGTTTCAGAACAGAACAATGAGTTCATTTCAAAACTGGTCGATCTTCTTATATTGCACTCGCTTCAAAACAAACTGTTTCTTCCGAACTTCTGAAAGGTCTCTCACGTGTCCAGGATTCTTGTGCTGTTTCACTCTAACTCTGGCAACACACAACGCATGGCGGAATTGGTTGCCGAAGGGGCTGGGCAACTTGACGGAACGGAAGTGCGGCTACGGGATATTTCCAGTGCTGATCACACCGATCTCGAATGGTGCGATGGCTTAGCGATGGGTTCGCCGACGAACTATGGCACCGTCAGCTGGCAGATGAAACAATGGTGGGACCAGCAACCGATTGAAAACTGGGGCAAGCGCGACGGCAAAATTGGATGCGTTTTCAGTTCCGCCGGAGCCTGGGGCGGTGGCCAGGAATGGACGTGCATGACGCTGATGTCCATCCTGATCAACTATGGATTTCTGATCTTTGGTCTCACTGACTACACCGGCGTAAAGTTCTCTGCGCACTATGGTGCGGTTTCTGCCGGACCGCCGACGGAGGATCGAGCTCAGGAGGCATGCCGCAGACTTGGCCTGCGTCTTGCCGAGTGGACCGCCTGCATGATTGACGGCCGAAAAGATGCTCATCCATTGAATCAGTCGTACGAGAGATTTCAGGATCTCGGCAAGTAAATGCACTTATCAAGATACATTCAAAGCCAGAACTTCGTGTAGCGTTCCAGCATCCGTGCACGAAACACTGATAGGATCTTTCAGCGGCTATGGGCCAATCATTCTGAGGGTGCTCGCTTCCGTTATCGATTCCGTCATCAACCAACAGTTCGAACGTCTAAACCAACCTGTTGAAGGAACGTTGGCGAACGACTCTAAGCAATAGTCTTTGTTGTTCGTTACGACTGTTTGCATTCAGGTTTGCTTTGGCCCCAAACTAAAAAGTTTCTTCGCCGATTAACAGGTAAGCACCGGCAGGCTGGCGCTTACGAACTTGCAGCAAATGGCGCAAATAGACGTGCGGTGATTGGTGCCACCCGGTGATTTGTGTGGAGCTGTTGTTGTGTTTGTTTGGTTCAGAATGCTTCTGTGGGGTGAGCTGTGTTTAGCATGTTTTGGACGGCACTGACGCCTTGAGTTCTCTCTCTGCCATTCTTGGTACATTCGGTGATGTCTTTGTTGTTAACGGCTCCTCGCAGCGTCATGGCGCCGTCAGTCACGGTGATCTGAATTATTCTGCCTGTCCATGAAATCGTTCTTTCAGTTGCTGTTTCAGTCTGGTGGCGATTTCGTGGTCTTTCGGACGGTCGTGAAGTAACGGCCACATGCTGGACGCCCGTTACGCCAGCAGACGAGCTCGAAGTTTCTGCCAGTAGGGCGGGACCTTGCCTCGCAGAGTGACTGTTCCATGTTTGACCACGACGTCAAAGTGTTTAGTACCCACTTCCGCAGACCACGTCAGTGTGGCTATCACGTTATCGCAAAGTGCCTGATCCGGAATTGTCAGCGTCGTGTAGATTTACAGTTAATTGTGCACCGCGACCAGACATCTGGGTCTCCGTGCATCGGCTTCAGCTCAAATGCGGTCGCTCGTTGTCTGAACGCGGCCTGTTAAAGTTGCTTCGCGATTTGTCACTTCAACCAGTACCTTTGAGGCGTTAACTCGACTGTTTCAGAAAAGTTCGTCAACGATAACTTACTCAATGGTCTCGTCACCGGGGGCACTATGATTCATAGTGCTGCCTGATGTGTGGGGGCTGATTTTTATTGCTCTGACTCTCTTAAGTTATGGTTGCATTCAGTAGTAGAGTTTCTTGCAAGTGCACTTTTTGGCGAGTAGAACTGTCGTTCACTCAGCACTGAAGCGGCTGACTTCGGATGAAAACTTTCGTCAATGCGATTTAGCTAATTCGATGATTTTTCGGTGCAGCAGTCTGGTCAGTTCGATTCAGTTCGATGGTGACGACCGACAATCTGGACAGTCGTCGCCTGAGGGCCCTTGCCTCATGGTTCTTCGTTAGATCGAACTTCACTGCCGATGACTAGCTTCTCGAGCTGATCACCAGGCACAGAATTGAAATTGAAATAAATTTTGCGGCCAGCCAGTGATTCGATAAAACCATAACCCGATTCGCCAAAGAGTTTCGTGATTGTTCCGTGAGACGGCAGTTCGTGATGTTTTGTTTCGCCTCGGATTTCGCGTGTGTAATCCTGAAGCTGTCTAAGTGCAGCTTTAAACGCGTCTCGAATGGCGACGCTCAGTTCTTCATGGGCCTGTTGTTTGTGAGGTTCGCGATCGACAGAAATTTCTCGTCGCGGCGGCACGGTGATGTGAATCCGTACCTGATACAAACCGCCTTGGCGATGATGCCGGTGCGGTACTTCCACAATGACATGGCAACCAATGATTCTGTCACAGAATTCTTTCAGTTTGGTCACACGTTGCCGGATGTCTGCTTCAACGCTTTCGCTGCGTTCCGTGTTCCGAATGCTGATTTCCAATGGCGCCTGCATTGCTGTTCTCCGTTGGTTCGACTTTGTTCAGTTTACGACTACCTTCATTTCAAAACTGATAACAGCACGGTTGCATCTTCCGTGCCGCAGTTTGCTGGAAGCGGTCCCCCAACCGGCCTCGCGGACTTCTCAATGCAAGCACGACGTGCGAGTGAATTTTGCAATGCCTCGATTCACTTTCTGGCCCAGCGTGCTTGTGAATTTGCGGTTTCTGGACCGCTTCTCGCCATGCGATTCAGTCGTGGTACCGTCGTCCGCGGGCTTTTCCCGAATGCAGATGAACGGCGAGTTTGAAATGATTGCTGCTCTGTCACGCCCTTGCGTTTTAGCGTGCTTTACTTATTGGATGCGTGCATCGCCTTCAGTTGACGAATATCTGCAACAAAAGAAGGCATGACTGTCTGTCGCAAAGCAGCTTTTCAAGCTGCATCGTTTACAAGCACTCACTTGCGGCGCTGCGTGTGTTGGGCAATGGCTTTTTTATGCTCAAAAACGCGGTATCCGTGCATCACATTGCACTGATACCGCGTTGCAGCGATACCGTAATCCCTTCAAAGGCAAGTGTCGGGCGGATGTTCACGGCGGATGTTCACGGCGGAGTGTCACGGCCGCATTGTCTTTCGGCATACGTGACCTCTGTGAATCAATTCAGGTAAACGGCCATTTACCGTTTGACTTCAACGTCTGAGGCAACGTGTTGTACGAGCGACACATCGAAGCTATTGCGATTGTTCTTATTTGTTATAGCTGGCTGTCGCTTCCGCTATTTCCAGTTCGGATAACTGTTCGTCGCTTTCACATTGTCGGGCTCGTGATAGGGCGGATGCAACCAGTCCGGCCGGCACAGACACGATTCCCAGTCAGACCAGCAGCACGAAGAATGTGAACAATCGGCCTCCCCCGGTTATGGGATAGACGTCTCCATCGCCAACCGTTGTCAAAGTGCAGACGGACCACCACAGACTGTGGAATACGGATTGAAACAACTGTGGCTGCGCTTCGTTTTCGAAATAATAGATGCCAACCGATGAGAGGTAGAGAAGGATCACTGTCACGGAAACAAACAGGATGAGTTCCTCTTTCGCAATCAAAAATGCGAGATGAAAACGTCGGATCGCCTTGCTGTACCGAACCAGCTTAAGCAGGCGAAACAGCCGCAATGCTCGCAGCGATCTAAGATCAATCCCCGTCGCGATGTAGAACGGGAGAATCGAAAGCAGATCGATGATTCCGAAAAAACTGGTGGCGAAGCCAACGCGGTTATCGGCGACTAGAATTCGAATGGCGTATTCGACGGTGAAAATAATTACGGTCAATACTTCAACGGCATGCAGCAGACGCTGTGACTGTTGCGAAAGGTCGGGCAGCGTTTCCAGGGAAAACGTGATTAAAGAAATCACAATCAAGACCTGAATCGCCATGTCGAAGGCTTTGCCGGAGGCGGTATCAGAACTCTCGACGATTCGCTTGATCCTGCTGATGGTGATTTGCCTTGTTCACTCGAGCTGGGCAGGATTAAGTTGACAGCCGATTCGTGGCTCGGCCAGGGGCGTAAACGAAACAAGGACTTACGTCGGGTTGACGTAAGTCCTTGTTCGAGAACGGAGAGGGTGAGATTTGAACTCACGGTAGGTTTGACCCCACGCCGGTTTTCAAGACCGGTGCAATCGGCCACTCTGCCACCTCTCCTAGCACCATTTTTTCTGCCGAAAACGTTGACTAACCAGGTGATGTGGTCAGTTGCTGACTTCCGCAGAGCGAGCATGCTAAGGATGAAGGCTCGGCGTGTCAACGGGCAAGACGCTTATGCCCCATACTTCTCTAAACGTCCTGCGTGAGCTAACGCGTGTAGCATCAAATACTTGGCCTCAAATTGCCCCAATTCGCCTACACGGCACGCAGATTCGCCAAATTCCTTAGATCCGTCAAAGCGGCAAATGTCCGAAACCAGCATTGTCGGCACGGCGTGGCCGCTGTGAGACTTCATTTTTGCCGGCGTGCTGTGGTCGCCCGTGACAATTAAAACGTCTGGTTTTAGAGCCGTCATGCGTGGAATGGCGGAATCCAGTTCTTCCGTGCGTTTTACCTTGGCTTCAAAGTTTCCGTCTTCTCCGGTGCTGTCTGTGTATTTGAAGTGCACAAAGAAGAAGTCGTATTTGTCCCAGTTGGATTCCAGGCACTTCATTTGGTCGTCCAGAGTCTGTCCGGCGTCGAGAATATCCATGCCGACCAGTCGAGCCAGGCCGCGGTACATCGGATACACGGCAATTGCGGCCGCTCGAGTTCCGTAGACTTCTTCAAACTTTGGAATTGGCGGCATTTTGGCAATGCCACGCAATGTCAGTAGGTTGGCCGGAGCGTCGTCTTTCAGCACGATCGCTGCCTGACGAATGAATTCTTCGCAGACTTTGGCCGTCTTTTCAGAAGCGGGATCGTTGCCTTTCGGCGCCAGCGGATGCACGCCCGTTCGCTGTGGATCTGTATCGTCGACGTCGCCGCCGAGTCCTTCGCAGCGGAAAACAATGACCAGTCGATATTCTTTGACGTGCTTAACAAAGACTTCAACGCCTGAAATTTCAATCTTGTCCAGCTTTTCGCACAATTTTACGGCGATGTCGCTGCCGATGCGGCCGGCTCGACGGTCGGTGATGATGCCATCGCCATCGACTGAGCAGAAGTTTCCGCGAATGGCGACGTCGTTCGGGCCGAGGTCAAAGTCAATTCCCAAAGCTTCCAGAACGCCGCGGCCGATGTCGTACTGCAACGGATCGTAACCGAACAGTCCTAGGTGGCCGGGGCCGCTGCCCGGAGCAATTCCTGGTAGCACGGGAATGCTCTGGCCCAAAGATCCTCGCTGAGCCAACGCGTCCAGATTTGGAGTTTTTGCGGTTTCCAGTTCTGTTTTTCCGCCCGGTTCCAGAGGCAATCCGCCCAGTCCGTCGCCCACGTACATGATGATTTTGGAATCGCTTTGACGCTGAAGTTTGCGAGTAAGTTTGTGAATATCTGTCATGAATTCTATTTCGTAGTCTGCTTCGGTTTGGCGGATGTCGCACACGAACGCCATTTTCGCGTTGTCGACATCTCTTAGCAGCCGGGGAATTAGGGCTGTCGGCCGGATGATACTTCGATTTGGCGGCGTTTGGGGCATACCATAGCCGCGACGATTCCGGCCGTCATCATCACGCCGGAGATTTCACAACGAACGCCCAACATTCTGCAACTTTGCAGGCTTCGAGAATTCCTGGCAGCAATTTGCACGCTGAAGAAGCCACGTGGCGAACCCCGGCTCGACACTTCCCGCGAACCGTCGTTTCTCCTTTCTCCTTTCGCGTGTCCGACAGTCGCCGCTTGGTCAAACGCGTTTGCGGCTGTCGTGTGGCTGATGATGAGGCCGCCCGCGCCGATCGGAAAATATTTGGCATTGCCAAAATTCTCAACAGCCGTTTTTTCTATCGGGAAGTTCCTGGTAGACTGAAAATGTCACTTTCAAAAAATGGGAAGCGTAGCGATATGTTAAACACAAATCCTTCCGCCATGTTCGCGGGAAAATCGATCCGGTGCTCATTGCTTGTCAGTTGCCTGAGCATTGCCAGCGGGCTTTCATTGTCGGCGAATGACATTGAACTCCGCACAGAGTTCGCCGTTACGACGGACGCTGCTGCGTCCGCGAAGAAAATGAATGTCCTGTTAATCATGTCGGACGACCTAACGGCGACGGCTTTGAGTTGTTACGGCAACAGGGTTTGCAGCACTCCAAATATCGATGCCATTGCCGCTCGCGGTACCAGATTTACTCGGGCCTATTGCCAGGGAACATATTGCGGACCTTCCCGAGCTTCTTTGTTGTCTGGTTACTATCCCCATGCAACCGGAGTTCTGGGCTATACGAGTCCGCGTTCTCAGATTGGCGATCGCGCAACGTGGCCACAGCACTTTAAGAACAATGGATACTATGCGGCTCGAGTCAGCAAGATTTACCACATGGGAGTTCCCGGTGGCGTTCAGCTTGGCGGTGACGGACGCAATCACGATAACTACAACGGAGCCGACGACGAAGCGTCATGGACTGAACGCTTTAACACTCCGGGGCCTGAGTGGATGGCACCGGGCGATGGGGAAACGCTGGAAGGTAATCCGGATGGCAAAAAGCCGGTTGTCGGCGGCAATACGTTTGTTGTTGTGGAAGCGGACGGCGACGATCTTGTGCACGCCGATGGCAAAGCGGCCGCAAAAGCGGTGGAATTGATTGGTGCTCATAAAGGCGAACCGTTTTGGTTGGGAGTCGGCTTTGTTCGACCGCACGTTCCGTTTGTTGCTCCACGAACTTATTACGAACCGTTTCGGCCATACGAAAACATGGTGCTGCCGGAAAAACGGCCCGGGGACTGGGACGACATTCCGAAAGCCGGCATCAACTACAAAACCAGCGCTAACATGAATATGGATGTCCGTCGCCAGAAGAAAGCGGTGGGTGGCTATTACGCATCCGTCGCTTTTATGGATGCTCAGGTTGGCAAAGTGATGAAAGCTCTGAAAGATAACGAACTGGAAGACAACACCATTGTGGTCTTTACCAGTGATCATGGATATCATCTGGGAGAACATGATTTCTGGGCCAAGGTCAGCCTCCGAGACGAATCAGCCGCTGTTCCCTTAATTATTAGCGTTCCGGGAAAGCAACCTGCCGTTTGTAACAGTCTGACGGAACTTCTGGACCTGTATCCCACTGTGTCAAAGCTGTGCGGGTTGGATGTGCCTGCCAACATTCAGGGAACGGATGTTTCAGCGATGCTGGACAATCCAACTCATGAAGTTCGCGACGCCGCATTCAGTGTTGCTCCAATGAGGAAAGGTTTCCTGCTGCGAGAACACAAATGGGCATACATTCAATACGACGAAGATGCTTCGGCTGGAATCGAATTGTTTGATACGGAAGCGGATCCTCAGCAATTTAAAAATCTTGCGGGATCAACTGAGCACGCAGGAATCGTTGCCGCCTTCAAAGAAAAGTTAGCGGCCAAATTACGTGATGTTCGTGATAATGATTTGAGGAAGTAGAAGCTGCGCGTCTAGCACGTGATGAGTCGCGTGGCTGCAGCATGGGCTGCCAGCGGCTGACGCTGGTGCCGGAACTCCTCGAACTTGATGAACTGCCGGGCGTGAAGGAACCGGAACTGCTGGAACTTCCGAAGCCGCTGCTGCCGAATGACGGCGAACTGATGGACGCAGTGTGCGACGCTGCTCCCATCCCATCCCATCCCAATGCCAATGCCAATGCCAATGCCGAAGCCGAAGCCGATGGCAGCCTGTTGTTCTCGTTGACGGCGGTCAATGCTGCGTTGCTGCTCGCGAGCTCGGTTTTCGGCGGCACGCAAAGCTTTTCGAGCCGACGCGCTAGCCTGATTAGCCATGCGGATCGCTCGTTCATAATCCTGCGGCGACAAAGCTGATTGGCCTGCGATACGTCGGCCACGTAACCGTGCCGGTAACAGCTGGCTGCCGAACGGACTTGTCGTTCTGCGCTGGCGATTTCCTGAATCGCCTGAGCCGCAAGTCGGATGTCTTCCTGCGCCTTCTTCTAAGTCGTCTCGAATTCTCGGCTGGCAACATACGCCTGGTCCAGTACGTCCTGCCAGTCTAGCTTCGCATCCAATGCTTGGTTGTTCGCTTTGCTTAGATCAGCTTCACCGTCACGAAATCGGCGATTTGCCGCGGGGCGGTCTGCGGATTGCGACGCGAGTTCTCGGCCCACCTGGCTGCAGAATCGCGACACGTTCTGCAGTTCTGTTCGCGTTTGTTCACGAAGTGCCTGCAGTTCCGAGAGCCGCTGTTCGACGTCCGTAATCATCAAATCCGTTTCGTTTTGCAATTGCTGGATGCGTTCGTGCTGCAATGATGCGGCAATGTATAACTGAACATCGTCTGTGCCGTTGCGAGTTGCTTCCTGCAATATCGCATTGCAGTCTGTTAACGTTTTTTTGCCATGGCAACGTTGTCGCGAATGTCCTGCCACGATTTATCGTCAAACGACGTTTGAAGTTCAGCTAGCGCGCGGCGTCCGTTGTTGACAGAAATTTGAAGGCGTTTGTGTTCCTGAAAATGAAGGTTGCGCTGAGTCTGGCAGAATGCTCGGCTCTGCACCTGGCGTTCGTTTGCGCTGGCGACCAGTCCGAAGCCCTGAGTCAGGTGTTCTGCAGCCGTCTTGGCTTTGCCGGTATTCAGAAGATTTAGGCATTCCGTGGTGTGATGTTCGATGCCGGAAAACAGAACGGCCGGGTCTGAATCGTCTTCGCAAAAGCGATAGCCCTGTTCACGATGTTTCGCTGTGTCAGCGGTGACCTCAGCCAGTTTTTGCGACAGTTCCTGAGTTCCCGCATGATGATGCAGAATCTGCTCTGCCCAGCGTCCAATGCGTCGCACTTCGTTCCGCACATCATCGTAAACTGCTGACGTTCACAGCGGATCGGATACTCGCACGTTCTTCATTGCATCGCGATGGTCCAGTGCCGTTTTTCGTTCGATGGCGTATGGGCCGGTGCTGAGGTTTACGTTTCGTACAGCCTGCAACTGTTCATCCAGTTTCTGTAGTGCTTCGGTGGCAGCAACTTCCATCAGTTGTTGCTGTTCGTAAGCAGTTTTCGGGCGGTCGAGCGTGCTGGTGCATTTTTCTCTGATCAACTGCCGGACATTGTTAACAGGAGCGTGGTCGATCAAAGTTGCCGCTTCTGCAAGTTTCGCGTGACGGAAGCAGCCTTCGTCTTTGAGGTTGTGTTTCACGTTTTGCCAGATGTCCATCAGTGCCAGCCATCGCTGACGAAGTTCTTCGATGGAATCCTGCACAGAATCAGACGTGTCCAGCGTTGTGCCAGTCATTGGTTCTTTGAAGTCGTGGTCTGTGAATGGCAGCATGCGATGACGTTCTTTTAATTCATTCAGCGTGTCACTGACGCCTACAACGGTTGTCTTGAATTCTTTCAGTTTGCTTTCCACCTTCGTTCGCTTTACCGCGTGCCAGAGTCTTAGCACCGCCAGCGTCAGCAGAATTAAAGCCGGCACAATCCCGCCGATTCACAACGGTAGAGTTCGTGTCCGAAAGTAATGCTGGTCGGCCACTGATTTCAGACCGGAAGCCTGACGTGATAGCGTTTTGTTGCTGGCATCCAATAGTGACAGGGTCGCCGAGTAGTCTGTGCTGCTGAGTTCGATCGCCTGTTGAATGCGGGCATCAGCGCCTTTCACCTGTTTTACGAATGGCTTTGTGTCGACACCAATCGCGTTGGCCGACTTACGCTGAGTGACAAGTTGTTTTTGCAGTTGCTGCAGATCAGTTAGTCGACTGGCAACCAGTTTCTGCTGTTGTGTCAGATTGCTGACGAACTTCCGCAATGCGGTGAGTTCGTCAATTTGTGAGGTCGCTAGTACCAGTGACGCCAGAGGTGCTGAATTTACCGTCGATTCGGCTTTTTGAATCGTGGCCGTGGCCTGATCCAGTTTTTGCCCTGCGGGACTAACGGCCAGCCCCGCAGAACGTTGTTGCTCGATCAGTTTTGCGACTTCAAGAGCATGTTCTTTGGCTCGGTCAAGCTGCAGCCTGGCGTTCAACGGATTCATGTTGATCTGGCGAAGTTCGTTAAGAATGTTCGTCAGCATTTGCTGAGCCTGAGTTGCACTTTCAACGCCTGAGGACCGTTGTTGTCGATCTGGCCGGTCGTCTGCGTGAGTGTCTCGTACGCCTGTTTCGCACGCTGCTGTTGACTTGCCAGATCGAACCCGGATTCGGCATGATGTTTGATCTGCAGTTGGACATCGGCGTACAGCTTTTCTCGCGATGCAACGATAGCTGTTGCATTTTGTTTGATCTGTTGTGATCCAACGGCGGCCTGCTGTTGGGCGAGATGTTTTTGTCGATCGATGGTGGTAATCCATTCTTCAATCTTATCGATCAGCAGGGAAACTCCCTGAACATAGTTTCCCGCTCGAGCATGCGGGATGAAGTGCGGCGTCACCAGTTTGCGATCGATCGTTTACCCCATCAGGCGATACGTTTACTGCAATTCCGAACCGGTATGCACGGACAACTGTCGGTTTTGAATTGCCATGATTTTCAGCACGGATCACTCATGATTCAGCGGGATTTTGTTTACGGCAGCGGTCTTCTGCCAGTCGGCATGCAGATCGTCAGTGAAGCGTGGAGTTGCCTGAGCTCCAGTGCCGGAACTTTTTACGACAACTACGTAATATCTCTGTCGCGATGTTGATTCTACGTCGGCAATGTGCGCCGATAGGGTTTCCCACCTGGCTGCGGATGTGCCCGAAGCGGTCACTCGCTGACCAGTAAACGCCGGACGAGCATCCTGTGCCGGTGCGTTGGCTGCGCAGGCTGCAATGGCAACCCAGAACGTGTAGTGTCGCAGTCTAAATTTGTGTGTTGCTGGGTTTATGTTCTTAAGGAACGTGCAAAGAGAAGCAGTGGATCATTGGATTGCGAAATTCGCAGCCACGGAAAACCAGATCTTACACGCTGCGCCACCGCATTTCAGGCCAGGATGCCGAGCTTGCAACGCGTACAGTTTTTACATGCGGAATTAGGTTTCGAGCATGCCGTCCCGGCGATTGAGTCTCGCAATTGCCGGGTATTCGCTTGCTGGTGGTGCGAGCCGTGAGGGCAATGGCTTACCTGTGTTCACACAACGAGCCACAGTGGGGACGGTGAGCCACAGTGGGGACGGTGAGCCACAGTGGGGACGGTGAGCCA
>JBDNFN010000309.1:0-6502 GCA_041689795.1 Fuerstiella sp.
CTTCCAATACACCTGTCATGTTAGTTCTCCTGTGAAACGAAAAAAGCCGGACGGCAGCCCACGCGGGGAGACCGTCCGGCCAAGATGAAACTTCAGTTTTTAAAACGGTCCTCAGTTGTTCAATACTTCGCGATTCACTCGGCGACGAGTCTTCTGCGAGTCGTTGGGTTGCGTATAGATGCCTGCACGACTGGCCGACAGACACCGACCGCTGGCCCAGACACGCAGTTGCCCGACCGATTCTGCCGCCGTCACAGCCACCGGGACCACGTTTTGTGATGCCTGGCTCAGGGGCAGATCCAGCAGGGCCGCCAGTCGACAGCACGACTTAATTTCGGCCCCGGTCCAGTTCGTATCATCCGGAATGCTCTGGGTAGGATCGATTTCGTAGAGGTCACGATAGATGTTCCAGATCGCATCCTTGAGGACTGGGGATTTCGGGGCATAGTGACGCTGACAGACCTTCAAAACCCAAATACCTATTCCATGGCTCAAACAAAGGCCGCGTCTTGCTCAGGAGGAATACACCACATGGATTCAGCCAGGGCTTCAACTCGTCTTTCTGGACGCGTCGAATTGTGTTCGTGGAAATCGAATCGACAACGTTCATCGCGACTAATTGGTCGGCCAGAAGTTGAAACTTCCACCGCGAACGTCCATCCAGTGGTGTCGAGCAGGCAATGTTGGTCAGTTGGGCCTCCTTTCCGCCGTCGAGAATGGTCGGTGTCGGAGATGTCGTTCGTTGCTTCCGTGCAAGTAAGCTTAAGGGACCGCGTTCGGCGGCCTGCTTTCGTCAATTTTCCAGAGACCGCATTCTGGTGCAAAGTGCCTCGGCAATCCCTTAATCAGACTAAGCTGGTTCGTGGTCACTTTTATCGCACTTGAACATTGCATTGGCACGTTGGACTTTCCAAACAGCAATCTTGAGCTTGCCGCGTTTGCCTTTGGCAACCTCAGTGAACGCTTCGCGGTCTTCGTCCGTTAACTTGATTCGATAGACTTTTCGATTCAGCATCGGGCCATCCTTGTTCCCCGAAAATCAGGGAGGATTCGAACGCACTCCTACACGGAGACTAAGCTGACACGCAATGCCAGGAGGGCTGCGTAATCGGACTGCGGGATTCTCAGTCGCTATTCGAATTGCTCGAATAGCAGCTTCAGGTCAAAGTGTTCCTCGTCGATTGGGCTGAGTTAGTGTACATTCGTGGCGAAGTCAAAGCCGATATTCAACGGCGACTTTTCCGGACGAAAGCGTGATCGCGATTCAGTAAAGTTCAGTACATGAACGCCCGCAAGTATCAAAGAGTCAACTCATGAATCTCAACGCACTACCGCTAGCAGCGCTCACCATTGTGACGTTGTTTACCAATATTTGCGCTGCCAATGATGGCTTACAGCCATGGAAGGACAATGCGTGGTACTGGAGTTTTTACGAAAAACCTGTGCTGCTGTTGGGCGGCAGCGATGATGACAACCTGTTTCAGTGGCCCGAGGAGAAACTTCTGCTGCAACTTGACCGCTTGGCCGAAGCTGGTGGCAATGTTATTCGCAACACCATGAGCGACCGGAAGGACTTCGACTTCGAGGTGTATCCGTTTATACAACTCGACAACGGCAAGTACGACCTGAATCGATGGAACGACGAATACTGGACTCGATTCGAACGGATGCTAAGCGAGACGGCCAAACGCAACATCTTTGTGCAGATCGAAATCTGGGACCGCTTCGACTATGTCGATCAGAAGGGTCCCGATCGCTGGCAGATTCATCCGTACAACCCACGTAACAATGTGAACTATACGTATGAAGAATCGGGATTCGCTAAGCGGTATCCGGACCATCCAGGAGCCAACAAGCAGCCGTTCTTCTTTACAACTCCGCAACAACGTAACAATGTTGTTGTGCTTAAGTACCAGCAGCAGTTTGTTAACAAGCTGCTGGATCATTCGCTGAAGTATGGTCACGTGTTGTATTGCATGGACAATGAAACCAATGGCGAAGAGGAGTGGAGCCGTTACTGGGCTCAGTTTGTCAAACAACGAGCGGCCCAGAAGAACAAGACGATCTACGTCACCGAGATGTGGGATGACTGGAACCTCGCGGCAGAGCGGCACAAGCGAACCTTCGATCATCCCAAGCTGTATGACTTCGTCGACGTGTCGCAGAACAACCACAACACAGGACAGAAGCATTGGGACAATTTCCTGCATGTGCGGAAATACCTGGCAGGCCAGCCGCGTCCGATGAACACGACGAAGACCTACGGAGCGACCGGCAACAAGTTCGGGCATAACGATCAGGATGCGATCGAACGATTCTGGCGGCACTTACTGGCCGGAGCCGCTTCCATTCGCTTTCACCGGCCGGATTCCGGACTGGGTCTTAACGACAAAGCGGTTGCCTGCATCAAAGCGGCCCGCAAACTGGAAGCTTTGATTCCGCTGTGGTCAGTCGAACCCGCCGCCGAATTGCTTTCTGGACGGGACGCGAATGAAGCGTACGTTGCGGCTGACAAAGGGGAATCGTATGCCGTGTATCTTCCCGTCGGCGGCGAAGTGAAACTGGACCTGTCGGCGGCGAAACGGTCGTTCACGGTTCACTGGATCAACATCAACACCGGCGAATTCGGCGCGCAGGAAAAAATCACCGGCGGGAGCAGTGTCAAGCTTTCAGCGCCCAGTTCCGATAACTGGGCCGCCGCAATCGTTTTTTCGTAAGAGGCTCCACATTTACCGCTGGCAAAACACTTCCTATTCTTACCGAATGCGGCAATCGATCTCAGTTCAACCTACAGTTTTGAGGCTGGTTATGACGTTGCGAATCATTCTTCTGTCTGGCCTGACACTCTGTATCGCGTCGATCGCCGTCGCGGCGGAAGTCGGAACGGCTCCGATTTCATTGCACCCGGAGAACCAGCATTACTTCCAGTGGCGCGGCAAACCCACAATTTTGGTGACGTCCGGTGAACACTATGGCTCTTTGCTGAACTTGGACTTTGACTAGGTTAAATATTTTGATGAGCTGCAGTCTCATGGCTTGAATCACACACGTGTTTTCGCGGGAGCCTATCGCGAAAGCGTTGGCGCATTCGGGATTACCGAAAACACGTTAGCTCCGAAGCCGGGACGCTACATCAGTCCAGGGGCCAGAAGCAGCGAACCGGGTTACGCTGCGGGTGGTCGTAAATTCGATTTAACGAAATTGGATTCCGCATGGTTCGAACGCGTGAAGGATTTGTTGCGGCAGGCGAGTGACCGCGGCATCGTCGTGGAGCTTGCGCTGTTTTGCCCGATGTGCGACGATCAGACGTGGGACATCTGCCCGATGAACTCCGTCAATAACGTCAACGGCATCGGTGCGGTGGCACGAAACGAAGCCTTCACTTTGAAACACAACAACCTGCTGGACATTCAGATCGCGACCACGCGAGGAATTGTGCAGGAACTCAAGCAGTTCGATAATCTGTACTCCGAAGTTTGTAACCAACCTTACTTCGGAGGCGTGACCATGGAATGGCAGCATCGCATGGTCGACTAGATCGTGGGCACGGAAAAAGACTTTCCTCAGCGACATCTGATTTCCATGAACATCGCCCACGGTCGCAGCAAAGTGGAGCAGCCTTATCCGGCCGTTTCTATCTTCAATTTTCATTACTGCGTGCCGCCCGACACCGTCGCGATGAACTACGGACTGAACAAAGTGATCGGTGAAAATGAAACTGGTTTTCGAGGTTCCGCAGACGTGTTGTATCGCACAGAAGCTTGGGGTTTCCTGCTCGCTGGCGGAGCTCTGTACAACAATCTCGACTACTCCTTCACCGCGAATCATCCAGCTGGCACGTTACGAGATTACAAGTCGCCCGGGGGAGGCAGCGTTGAACTGAGGGATCAACTGGGAATTCTAAAACGCTTTCTGCATAGCTTTGATTTCACGCGCATGCAGCCGGACGTTTCTGTCGTTCGCAGTGTCGAATCGAAACTCACGACATATACGCTTGCGGAACCGGGCAAAGCGTACGCCATGTAACTTCACATTTCGCTTCCGAGCAAACCCAAGGGTCTGCAGTCGCTTTTGAGGGAAGACATTGAAGTCTTGGAGACGATTGATTTGCCGGCCGGCACGTGGCACGCAGAATGGCTGGACACGAAAACCGGGGAAACAACCCAACACGAATCCTTTCAACACGACGGTGGCGGCAGACCAGTCAAATCTGCGAAATTTTCCAACGACATCGCATTACGGCTAATAACGCAAGACTGACCGATGCTCATTCGCAGCCCCACTGCGTTTCGACGTCCTGGCGTACACGCCGGAGGCTTTGACGACTTAATCTTTGGAGCTTCGATGTCGTCGTTGATTCGGAGTGCGGTCACCGCAGCACTGAGATTCAATTGTCGATGAGGTGAACCTTAGTGATCGTGAGGTCTCGAACGTATACTGCTCCGGCCGCGATCGTTTGGAGAATGAGGTTGCGTTTAGTAAACACAAAATCATGGCTCGCTCATTCTACTTGTCCAAAAGGTATCCCTTGTGTTGTAGCGGGTGCATGGACGAGATATCATGAGCGGCATCGTGACGAACGATATTTAAGAAAAATATCCTGAAGTACCTCCCTGCCTTCCAGACAATTCCCGCCACAGCCAACCCACCTTGGAGAATCGCCATGCCCGCATTTCCCACCCGCCGCTCGTTCCTAAAGTCGGCCAGTGTGGCTGCCGCGGCGGTCAGTCTGAACGCCCTTTCCTACTCGCGAGTTTATGGAGCAAACAGTCGCATGAGGATCGCCAGTGTCGGAACAGGCGGTAAAGGCTGGAGCGATTTGAACGGTGTCGCGGCAAGTGCGGATGTGGATGTGGTCGGGCTGTGTGACATCGATAGCTCCGTCAAACATCTTGGTCAAGCTGCTGAGAAGTACCCCTCGGCGAGACTCTACGCCGATTGGCGAAAGCTGCTCGATGAATCCAACGACGTTCAGGGTGTGTTGGTGTCAACGCCCGATTTCATGCACGCGCCGATTTCGATGGCTGCCATGCACCTGGGAAAACATGTGTTCTGCCAGAAGCCACTAGCGCACAGCGTCTACGAAGTCCGACAAATGCGAACGGCCGCCGCAAAATACAATTTGACGACGCAGATGTGCAACCAGATTCAATCACATTCCGCCTATCGCACGGCGGTGCACATGGTGCATACCGGCATGATTGGAAAGGTCAAAGAAGTCCATTCGTGGCAAGGTGGACAACCGTCCTGGCCAAGAAACATCCCAAGACCGCAAGGCAGCGATCCTGTACCTGCCAATGTCCGCTGGGACCTTTGGCAAGGCGTTGCTCTCGAGCGACCCTTCAAAATTGGCATGTACCACCCCTTCAACTGGCGCGGCTGGCAAGCCTACGGCACAGGACAACTTGGCGATTTCGGCTGCCACATTTTGGATCCTGTGTTTAAATCGCTTAAGCTCACTTCACCAACGAAACTCACGGTGCAAGCCCCGGCTTTGCTGCCGGAGTCCTGGACCGATCGCGCGACGGTGCGTTACGAGTTCCCCGGAACCGAGTATACGCTCAATCCCACGCTGCCCGTCACGTGGTACGACGCGGCGGGGGCGTTGCCGCCACGCGAGCAGCTGGGGGATGTTCCCGCAGATTATCAACTGCCAGTCGCAGGCTCGGTGCTCGTCGGAGAGATGGGTTCGATGGTCATTCCGCACGTGGCGATGCCCACGATTTTCCCAGAGGCGAAATTCCCTGCGAAGGAATTGCCCGTCATCGAATCCGTTGACCACTACGCGCAGTGGGCGGATGCCTGCCTGGGCAAGGGGGACACCACATCCCACTTCGATTACGCCGGTCCGTTGACCGAGACCGTGTTGCTGGGAACAATCGGAATTCGATTTCCAGACCAAGAGCTTACTTGGGATGCCAAGGCGCTCAAGATTACCAACCATGCGGAAGCTCAAGAGTGGATCACCAAGCCTTACCGAAAAGGCTGGGAACCAACTTGGGTATAGCAGGAACGAGCGGAGCTCTCTACGGAGCGAAAGTCGCAAAGACTTTCGCTGATTCGCTGAGGAACAGTCACGAAACAATAGCCGACTCTTGAGTGAAGTTCCGTAGATTTAGTGGGAGAGGTCCCACCGATTCACCTCAATCAGAGTCGCGAGGGCCACTCGGGTAGCACGGATTGCGGTTCAGACTAACGACGTCGCTTTAGCGATGTGTGAAGTTCCGTAGATTTAGTGGGCGCGGGTTAAGGTTATTTGAGACAGGTATTTTGTCTCGAAAAATGTTGTGTGAGGATTTGCCTTCGTCGGAGCCGGTCGTCGTTCACTCACTTGCTGCCGTGAATGATGGCCGGCGGAGACGAATGCAAATCCGGTTTCATGCCTTTGTGGGTGGGGTTCGAGTGAACTCTGTTTCCGTCATCCCTGCTGTTCGAACTGCTCCGGACTTATTCCGCCCAGAGCCGAATGACGCCGAACTCGATTATAAAACACTTCGATGTA
>JBDNFN010000310.1:0-17778 GCA_041689795.1 Fuerstiella sp.
ACCCTTTACGCATCGATTCACTCCTCGAAGATGACACCACGATTTCCGTTTTTGGCCCTGTTAAACCATCTACGTAAATTTCAGTCGTTATCTTCGTGGAGTTTTTTCGTTTCTCACTCTGCGTTTTTATTACTCAAGTCTATTTACGGACGCGCACTAGCTAGTTGTTGAACCCGCCGCCGGTCTACCTCGAATTGCTCATGAACGCGGTGCGAAACTAGTCATCATTAACCGAGACCCGACGCCACTGGATTCATTTGCAGACTTGGTTATCAACGGACCGCTTGGGCAGGTGTTTGAAACGATTCGCCGCAGTGTTTAAAAAGGGACGTCAACGTGCAACTCGGAAGAACGGCGACCGCTTCTGTCAGCCGCCGTTCTGCCGCAGGTGCTGCCGAAGTTACTTCGCAAGGGCTTTTTTCTTCCAGGCAATAATGTCGTCCAGAATATGGTCGAGCGTCATTGTGGGTCGCTGTCCGATTGTTTCCCACAGGCGGTCGGTATTGGGTACGCGGCGCTGTACGTCTTCAAAGTCGTCACCGTAGGCTTCGCGGTAGGGAACAAAATTCAATTCGACTTGGGGGTCTACTTTATTGATGATCATCTTCGCAAGATCCAAAATCGAAATCGCCTGATTGCTTCCGATGTTGAAGACTCGCCCAGCTGAAGCATCTTCTTCCACCAAAGCGTTCACGCAATTGACGACTTCGTTGACGTGGCCAAAGCAGCGAACCTGCGATCCATCGTCGTAGATGGTCACCGGCCCGCCTTTTAATGCTGCTTCGACAAAACGTGGCACTACCATGCCATAGTTACCGACCTGTCGAGGACCGACTACATTAAAGAAACGACCGATAGTCACTCCCAGGCCGTACTTCTGAAAATACGCCAGAGCCAGAAATTCGTCGATTGCCTTTGAGCAACCATAAGCCCAGCGGGGCCGGCTTGTTGGGCCAAGATGCAGGTCGTCGTCTTCAACCCATGCTTCGCCCGGATGCTTTCCGTACACTTCGCTGGTCGACGCTAGAAAGAACTTGCGGACATTTCCCTGAGCCGCAAACCGTAGAAGTTGTTCTGTAGGATAGATGTTGGTTTCAATCGTCCGCAGTGGGTCGTCAGCAACAAGCTTTACTCCGACAGCCGCTGCAAGGTGGTAGATTACTTCGACGCCGTGAACTACTTCGCTCAGCAATACCGAATCCGTAATTGAGCCCGTACGAATCGTTAGCCGCGGATGATCGGCAACGGCATCAAGATTTGTTGCTCGGCCGGTACTCAGATTGTCCAGCACAAGGACCTCGTGGCCCTGGCTCAACAATAACTCAGTTAGATAACTTCCAATAAATCCGGCTCCGCCGGTCACAAGGCATTTCGCCATTGCTGATTCTTTCGTTGATTCGGAACGGTTCGCCTGTCGTCGCTGTCGCGATCAGCATTGAGGCGTATGAAATTTTACAGCATATCAGGCATCGCAATCGTTTCCATATCATCAACGGATCGAAGCGTCGCACGCATCTTATTACGACATTTGACCGTCGACTGCGAATGCCGATTGTTCAGATTCATTAACGATGTCCCGATCGTTTTTCGACGGCTGCTGAACACGCAAATCGCCGATCTTTCCCCTGAACTATTGATCTAAAATATCGTAAAGTGTTTGACTGTAATAGTTTATGCTGTAAATCCGGGTCTGGCGGTTATACCGTTGGCACGGATTGTGCCGGTTATATCAAACTGTTGTGACAGAACGATCGTGGACGCTCAGGTGATTTTGCGATTCCGATTTTTGTGGACGATTGAGCCCGTTCGCAGCACGTTGGTTTCGAAGAGACATTGTCGCCCGGGCTGATCGTGAACAGTCTGCAGCAAGAGAGTAAGGAGCAGGCGGTTTTTCAAAAAGCTGTGGCGGAATCAGTTTGCTGATTCGTTAATTGTCCGATGCGGAAAGGAGTTTCGACTCCTTTTCCGCATCGGCGATCTCCCTGCCGATCGACATTTTCGGGAAATTAATTGCGACGAAGATCGGAATCAATAATGAGTGCGTTTGCGAATAATGTCAGCCGGGCATTGATCGTTCAGTCAGCCATTGTCTTAGCGACCGTGTTACCACTGCTGGTAAATCCTTCGTACGCTGCTGGCGACGAGTCGGAAGTTGTTGCGCAGAGACTGGTTCCCGTTGCTAATGATCTAGATATAACCAGTCCGAGCGTTTTTAGTGGCGATGATTTTGAGGCACCATGCGAGCGTTGTGCGGTGCCGTGGGGCCAGCATCAGATGTTGGAATCACACAAAGATCGCAGCGGTCAACACGCCAACTGTTATAGCGACAACGGTACTGAACTGCACACGCTGGGCGGCTCAACTGGCTATCAGGGGCGAGCTTACTCCGGTGGATTCAGCGGTCGTGGCTCTGATGGGGCTTATGGCGGTTATCGAAACTCATCCGTTGAGCTGCAAACGGGAATTCGTGGAATGCGAATCAGTGAATGGCCTTCCTCCACAACGGGCCTCACACTGTCGGAAGAACAACAGCTTTCGACCTTCCATGGAACACATTTACAGCCCTGCCAGAGTTGTGGCCAAGGCATCATTGCACCGGTATCAACGCCGAATTATCTGCGGCCAATCAAGAAGCCTTACCTGAACATTCCGGAATATGTCTGGTAACGAAAAACAGGCGTCAGTCGGTCGTTGCCTGTACCGAAAAGAGCAGTTTCCTCGCGTGAATCGGTTCTGCAATTAAGTGTCGGCATCCGCTACATCTGAAGGCGTTGCTGAAATATAGACGGACCTGAAATCGTAAATTTACAGGCACTTCACGCGAGCAATGGAATCCAGCCATTGCAAAACTGACTCGCTCACTCGGTGTTCTTGCAGTGGAAACTTTTGCTGGAGCTGTTTTCGGATCCGCAACTAACGCGGCAGCCAGCCGCGTTTCCAGAAGAAAACCAGCATTCCGACCGCGATCGCTGCCATAATTCCCCGGGCCATCGGATAACCCCAGATCCATTTTAGTTCGGGCATATTGTAGGGCGATACGTTTGGGTCGAAGTTTATCCCAGACAATCCCGCCACAAATCCCAATGGCATAAAGATGGTTGCGACTATCGTCCGCACCTTCATGATTTCATTTTGTCGGATGCTAATCTGAGTGAAATGGAAGTCGCGCAGATCCGACGCAATTTCACGACAGGCTTCCGTGATATCGATATATCTGTATGGTGTGGTCATAGCAGTTTCGCAGGTGCAAACGAGTATCGTCGGAAAAGCGATTTTCAAAGTCGTGAATCAGTGAATTGAACATTTCACGATGTGGCCAGACGGCCTTCCGCAGCATGTAAAATTCGCTGCGCAAACGATGAACGCGAGCGATGGTGTGTCGCGCATGGCGAGTCGCCATGAGTTCTTCCAGTTCGTCCAGCTGTTCGCCATAGCGGTCCAGCACGGGAAAGTATCCGTCCACGATGGCGTCGAGAATAGCGTACGCCAGAAAGTCTGCCTACTGGATTCTGATGCGGCCAAGTCCCTTGCGAATCCGAGCTCGGACAGCTTCCAGACAGTCTCCTTGTCTTTCCTGAAAGGTGACCACAAAGTTCTTGCCGACGATCAGGCTGATCTGTTCTATATCGAGACTCTTTTCCAGGCTAACCATGCGAGCATCAATAAAAAGTTGATGCTCAAAGTCGTCAACGTTTGCTGGCTGATGTACGTTGACGATATCTTCCAGGGTAAGCCCGTGAATGCCGAACAGATCTCCCAGCGACTCAATGATGTTTTTATCGCCAAGCCCCTCGACGTTCACCCACGTGACGGAGTTCTGGTCGAGAAGTTCTGCAACCCGATCGACGGTGACATCCAGCAACTCATCACACGATTCCGCACCGTACTGCAGTACGGTAATCCGAGGCACAGATGATTCCGGATCAACTGAAATCGTTTCGGAACGACCTCCCGGCTTGGTCCGCCGTTGACGGCAGTTGGGACAAAGCTGACGGCTGTTTCGCGAAGCAGTTTGCCTTCCGGGTTGTAGGCCTGCAGGTAGCCATCTGTTTCAACTGTGGTCGAATCGGATTTTGTCCCCGAGCCAGTCGCCGTTATACAGGCCAGAATGTTTCCATTGGCTGCGACGGCCAACGTGTTTAAAGGCGTCTTAATGCCTGTATGAGTGATCTCAATCACCATGGCCTGTTTGTGGGTGGCGGCGAACGATTATTCCGCGTCACTGTCGACTGCAGTTCCATCGTCTGCGTAGCAGGAAACGCACGACTGCAGGCACAACCATCGTGATTTCGTCATGGAGCACTCCTTCCCAACGAGAGTTAAGGGAACTTATTCACGCCTCAACTTGGCCGATCTTAAACGTTTGACTTCCGTTCGACCATCTGTGAACTCAGAAAATGATCGGTTCCCTTACACGCTGGCCAAATTTGTGAAATACCACGTGGGGTGCTGATACGACATTGTGGCAAACAGAGAGTTAATGATTGGGATTTCTTTACGTGGCTCATGTAATCCCACTTCATTACCTGCTGTGTGATTCCGGTCATTGCAGAAATGTGCGGTAGGGCAAGATTCTCAGAACACCGCGAAATCTTAGCTCTTTCCGGCGTTTTTATCCTCAGAATCGTCCAACCGGCTCATTTTCGTATTGATACCTCAGCACCCGGAAATGCGTTGTTCTTTGCGTTCAAAATCGGGTATTCTTCAACTTCTGCGAAACTGTTCTGTTTTCCTCAGTCGCTATCGAACGCGATTGCCCCGCCTTAACTTCCTGCCACTATCTGCGTCGCACTCGCCGGCCGTTTATCGCCGTCTACGTGTGTTCGCAAGTTTATCAACACGCTATTATGCCAAGTTTAGCCTTCACGAGCTGTTTTCGTTTTCTGATTGCCGGATCGTTGTTAGGCGCATCGATGCAAATCGCGCCGTGCCACGCTCAGGTGGAAACGGGGCTTGATCAAAGCACCACATTGGCAACGTCGTCGATGGCTGCCACCAAGGTCGAAGAACGCACGTTGCAGTTTTCGTTTGATCGCATGCCTTGGCGAGACGTGATCGACTGGTTGGCAACGTCTTCGAATCTGGCTTTGCATGTAGGCCAGCTTCCAACCGGCAGCTTCACGTATCACGACACAAGTTCGTTCACGCCTCAGGAAGCTTTAGATCGCATCAACCTGTTTCTGCTGCCAGAGGGTTTTACCATGATCCGCAGCGGGCAGTTGCTGTCAGTGATTGATCTCAGCGATCCTCGCAGCATGAAGCAGCTGGATTCGCTGGCGCGACTTGTTACGGTCGAACAGCTGGTCACTCTAAGTGATCACGATGTTGTGAAATGCATTTTTCCGCTCGGGGAACTTAATGCCGAAGAAGCTGTGGAGGAACTGTCCGCCCTGCAACTGCTTTCTACGCCGTCGGTGTTCTCCAGAACCAATCAACTGCTGATCACGGACACCGCTGGAAAACTGAAAAGCGTTCGGGCAATCCTGAATGCTTTTCAGCCGAGAACCCTAAACAACGGCACCGTTGTCAAAACGTTTTTGCTGCAGCATGTTGATGCCGAAGACATTCTGGTTGTTGCTCGTCCCCATCTTGGACTGGCTACAGACGAAATGATTGGCATCGACGTTAGCCTTTCAGCAGACCTGCAGGGCCGCCACATTTTTGTGACGGGCGTTGAAGACAAAGTCAAGCTGATTGAAAGCCTCGTCACTGCCATCGATATTCCCGTGCAGACTGATTCGCTGACGGACGGAGATGCCGAACTTCGAGCTCATCTGGTTGAATCCGGCAACGTAGAAACTGTTTATAACGTTTTGCAGACACTGCTGGCCGGAAAGTCGGTTCGTCTGTCGACGGATAAAGCCGCTGGAACAATTGTCGCACTGGCAAGTTCAGAAGTTCAAGTAGAAATCGCTGACACGGTGACTCAGTTACAAGCCGCAGAAGCCGAGTTTGAAGTGATCCCACTGAAGACTGTTGACCCTTATTTTGCGATCACGTTAATAGAACAGATGCTGGACCTGCCCGATCCATTGGCGGTGCCAGCCAGCGGAGAAAAGCTGAAGGGGCCAAAAATTGATGCTGACCCTGGAAATATGAGATTATTTGTTCGTGGCAGGAAACACGAAATAGAGCAAATCAAAAACATTGTGGCCGGGCTGGACATCGGAACAGAAGCCCATAGCGAAGGCGTTCGCGTTTTTCCGGTGAACCCGGCTCAGGCAGAACAACTGCTGGAAAGTGCCGCGAAATTCTGGCGTTCAGCCAATCCGATTATCTTCTATCCGTCAATCGATGCCACTGCGATTCAGCCGACAGAACGAATCGTCAACGAAGATCTTTCGGCCGATGCTTTCTTTTCTAAAGCGGGTGGCCGAAGTGTTGTCAGCGAGAAAGAATCGCCCAGTGCCAGGCTGCTGACCACCGGCCCTGTCAGTGAAGAACCTGCGATTCGCTGCCAGGTGACTGCACGAGGCGTGCTACTGCAGTCTGAAGACACAGTGGCACTGGATCGCTTTGAGATACATCTGCGAACTGTGGCTGGCCCCGGCGACACAATGCCTTCGCCGCCGATCGTTTTCTACCTGAAGTACACTCGCCCTGGCGACGCTGTTCGAATGCTGGCCGAACTGCTTGATGGCGGCGAGGCAGCAAGGGAAGGCGAGGCAGGTTCGCTGGTGAACGGATACGTAAGCAGTTCTTCCGGTTCGTTCATGAACAGCCTGGTTAGTTCCAACGAAGGCACCATCACTATGATGTCCGGTTCAATTACGGTTGTTGCAGATTCACGGTTGAATCGATTGATCGCTCAAGGGACGACCAGCGACATCGACAAGATTGAAGGCTATCTGAAGATCATCGACAAGGATACCAGCATTACCGAAATCGAAACCTACGGTCGATCACACGTGATTGAACTTTCGTATACTCGAGCCAGTGAAGTTGCCAGCGCAGTTCGAGAAGCCTATGCGGGGCGTGTATCCGGCGGAGCAAAAGGTGATGCTGGAGGCGGTCAATCCGATTCGCCCGAACAGCAGGCTCGGCAGTTACAGGATGCCGCCAAGGCAGCCGTAATTGCGAAGGCTGCTGCCGCCAAAGGTGGTGTCAAGCCTGGAGCGTCGCAGCCGGCGAAAGATCTTGAGCCGAAAATGACACTGGCCGTTCATGAGCGCAGTAATTCTCTGATTGTGACGGCTCCCGAACAACTGTTCAGAGAGGTGGAGCAACTGGTTTTGCAGATTGATACACGCAGCCGTCAGTCGGTAGAAATCATCAAGGTTCCTGAAGGTGTGCCATACGAAACTCTGCTAGAAATGTTTTCCGGCGGCGCGAGTATCAGCAACGGCAAAACGGGCACTTCGCGAGCATCAGCTGCTTCAGCAAAAAGTCGATGATTCACGTTCAACTGTGTCTGCACAACGGTGTCTGCACATTTCATTTACGTTCGCTGCACAACATGGAACCGGTTGTGACCAAAGAAAAGATTTCCATGATTCTAAGTCGTTCAATATCACGAAGGCTATTTACAAAGCTGATCAGCGTGCTGCTGTTTTCTGGAGTTTTGATTTCTGACGCTCAAGCGCAGTCGGGGCTTCGTGAGTCGCTGGAACGCCTTGACGTTAATGAAAATGGCAGCATCGATCTCGAAGAAATCACATCACTGGCTCGGCCGTATCTGGAACGTATCACTCAGGCACGCCGAATGCCGATGGACCGACCGATGCCCATCGACAAGCTGCAGGAAGCGGCTCGTATCTATTACGCTTTGCAAAACGGTGTCGCCGGTACTCGGGTGATTGCGGAAAGCAAAAGCACGGTCATGTCGTTCGGAGCTGATAACGGTCAGCCGGTTGTCCCTGAATTCGGACTTGCCGAAGTCAGGTATCCGTACACTCAGGCCGACATCGACGAAGCCGAACAAACCCTAAGGCGTTACGATCGTAACAAAGATGATTACATAGACCGGTCGGAAGCTGACAATGCCAAATGGACACACCGAAATCCGTTTAACGCGGATCTCAATAAAGATGATCGCCTGAGCCGCCTGGAACTTGCTCAGCGGTATGCTCGTCGCAGATTGATGTCGAACGTCGCCGGAGAACTGGGGAAGAAAGCTGTGAGAACGGGCAACGATATTCGCCCTTCCACAAAAGAGTCGCCAAGTCGAGACGAATCGCAGTGGTGGAGACAGGGCGGAAGCAGCCATTGGCTGACGGCCAGCATGATGAGTCGTTTCGATCTGAATAAGAACGGTCGGCTTGAATTCCAGGAGGCTCAGCAGATGGGCTTTCCATTGGGCCTGATGGATGTTGACCGTGACGGAGAAGTCACGAAGGACGAACTACACGCACTGCTTTTAGAAATGCAGGAACAGGCGGGCGATCTTACGGAAGGTCTGCCGGGCTGGTTTTACGAACTGGACCTCGACAAAGATGGCCAGATCGCGATGTACGAGTTCGCTACAGAATGGACGATCGCTCGCCACGAACAGTTTGATACTCTGGACCTGAACGGCGATGGTTTGCTGACCTCGACTGAAGTGCTGCGAGCGAAATCAGTTGTTGGCGGAACGTACCGCAATGAAACGGCAGAAGTGCTGGCACCGCATCGAACTGTGATTTCCGAGATCGAAGTGGCAGACGACTTTGTGATCCGCGACCTAAATGTTCAGATTTCAATTACGCATTCGCATTCGGCGTATCTGGACGGCTATCTGACAGGTCCCGCCGGACAACGCATCGAATTGTTTGCAGAAGTCGGTGGGGGAGGTGACCATTTTGATCAAACGGTTTTCGATGACGAATCGTCAAACCCAGTTAGTAAGGGGCGTTCTCCGTTTAACCAAAGTTATCGTCCTCAGGCATTGGATAAGGGGCAGCCCGGTTTGAAGACATTCAATGGAACCCGTACTGAGGGAGTGTGGCAACTGGTAATTCGTGGCACTCGCAGCGACCGCTTCGGTATGCTGCACAGCTGGGGAATGTCGGTCACGCCAGCAGAAGAAATCCCCGACGCTCCAACAACAGACGAAGTCGAAGTAACCGGCACAGACACTGTTGAAACGAACACTGAGGCCATCGGCTCATCAGCAGAATCGCCCCCGAAGTCTGCTCCCCCAGAAGCGAACGGGCCCGAGGAAAAACCACCAGCCGCAGGCTTCAAGCTGCCATTCCGCTTGTTCTGAATTCCTGTCACGGCACGTTGCAAGGACCAGCCAGATAGACGACGGCGATCCCTTCCGACATCTCAGGCGACAAACGGGCACTGTCAGATCTTGTAGGGCAACCACTGGCATTGGAGCTGTAGTCCATGGGCCGTACAACGGTAAAGGAAAGTCCGGAGTTTGACGCCAGTCAGCCTCGATTGACTCGCCCCCCGGAAAATTCAGCCTGCCGGAATGGGAAACAACATTACGCAGAGTACTCAGAAAAAGGGACCAGCCATAATGTGCCGCGTTTTTGGTCCTCGGACTACGTACTCGATGTAAGCTTTCTTCAGGCTGATTAATGCTGAATCGCTTAATATTGCATTCCAACGCCCAGCATAAAGCCCCCCCCAAATGTCAGAGTCGGTGCGCCCGCTTTTGTCCCTAGTTGCCCCTGCCGAGTGCCCTGGAAAAAGATTTCGGAACTGTTTTCAAGCTGCCGTGTATAACGCATGCCGATTCCTATTTCTCCGGCCGCGACAACCTCATCGGCGCCGTTAAGACTGACGATTGGAGGACCGGTGACCGGCGGTGAAGTGATGTCACCTCAAGTTGTCTGACGCATGTTGGCACAGAGGATATCTCAGACTATGGAAGAGTAACACCAGAATCCTTCCACGCGTGCTGTACAGCATGAGAGGCAGTATTACTGAAGCTGCACCAATACTGAGTATCGACCGAAAGATGCGGTATCGTCGATTTAAGGATGACGACCAGAATTAGCCAATGCCAGAAAGAATATATGGCGATTTGTCAGGCCTCGAACGGTCGTTGCAATCTACTGCGGTCGCACATTGTTAGGAAGGCGACGCACCACTGAGAATCTGAGATCAAACTCGTAGTGAACAATAGCTACTCTCGTTGTGCGCGGATTCGTCCGCAAATTGTCGTATTCGAGGACGCGATATTCGCGACGGACTGACCTTAACATCGACAGCCCGTATGATAGGACAGGTAAACCTTCTCTATGTCGCTCCACCTCAAGCACAACAGACGACCATTCGGCAGTAGACGTCACGCCTGATCAGGAAAGGCACTAAGCGAAGTACTACACAGCGCTCTGGCTACGCGTGCCGCCAGACGAAAAATCACGTCGCCGGGACGACTTTGCAGCAACGCTGTTTCAGTGGAGTCTGTCTTTTCCAGAATACTCACAGCTCTAAACAGACGCTCCTGAAGAATCTGATCGCACTCTCCTGAGGAACGGAGCGCGCGATTTATTACCACGGAAGCATGTCGAACAGAACGTAATGCGTCTCTTGATCGTTCCTGAACTTTCGCTCCGGACGGAAACCGGGTCGATATACAATGTTGCGTCTCTCTGATGTCCATAACCAGCCCCCGCCCAATAGGTTACTTTGCTACACTTATCTTCTGGCACAGGCAGAAGTGACCAATGCCGTCGGAGAAATATCGCAAGCGACGCGTAGATGAGGACGTCATTTTTTCGGGGAATCCACATTTTCGCCAGTTGGCAGCAAAAACACGTGATTCAGGTGATTGAACTCACGATCACTCTCGTTTCTCGAGAACGCAACTACTTCGTTGCACAAAGATTTCTCGCGTAGAAAAAACCGGCTTTTAGTAAATAGAAAAGCAACGGAGGGCTCAGCAATGAACGAATGAACACCATCCAGAAATGATAGAACACTATTAACCATTTGCCGCGACTGCCCGTCTGTCAGGCTGGAGTTGAGATCGAGTTCCTTGGCTGTAGCATGTAAGAAGGCGAGCAGTTCACCACGTGTACCGTCTTGCCGCAGTTGCCGTTCAACTGCAGCAAGATGTTCTATGGACGTTTGCGGAGAATCGGGCATTCGTGATAGCGAGTCGAAGACACAGGAAAGCCGCGGCATCTCAGCGCGTTTCATGCCGGATTGTTCCGCCTTTCGAAACGCCTCAAGGGCACCGTCGAAATCCGCCAGCTCCAGTCGGACGTAAAAACAGTTGACCCACGCTTCTACAACGTTTTGACTTAGCTCTGTCATCGCCACCCATTCAGCCTCAACGCTCCGCCATTCGGCAATGAGCGAATGCTGTTCAGCTGTGACACGGCCCGGCACCTCATAAACCGGACTTCGTAGTTCGCATGTCCTGCAGTAGAGATGCAGGAACCGACATTCTGAGCTATTGGATTTGAACGGCTCCAGCAGAACCTCTGCACCAATGAAGTCTTCATTCAGCAGGAACGTCCGCGCTTCGGCTGCTACCGATTCCGCAGTCTGAAAGCGGGCCTCACTATCGATCCGATACGACTGGACAGCGCCGCCAGCAACCGCGAGCACTCCGACGCAAAGCATCAGCAGGCAATATGCCAACGGCCCCCTAAAAAGGCGCCGCCGCGGCAACAGATTTTCAAGTTCACTGGCCAGCACAGCTGCCGTCGCCTGGCGATCCCCAGCATTGAAGGAAAGCCCCTTCAATAACACACTTATCAATTTCGCGGGCAACACGTTGGCGATTCGAGCACATTGCTCTTGCGAAACGCCTTCGGTTTGCCGCGCCAGAAGCAGATTAGCGGCGGAAGATCTACTTTTCACATCAATGGTTGCTCCAAAGGGGGGGGTTCCCGTGGCAAGATGCCAAAGCGTGGCACAGAGGCCAAAGACATCCGTTGCACCGGAAAGATCGGGTACTGTCGGGGATGTTTTGTCCGGGTTGGCTCGCTGCGGCGCAGCACCGGTGTTGAGCAAAAGCAACAACTGCTCCGAGGCCATATACGGTAAGGTGCCACCCGCCAGACGCACGGCATCTTTTTCTGACGCTGCCAGATTGAAGTCCAGCAACGCTCCAGAAAGATCAGGCATTAGCAGCACATTACCTGGCTTGACGTCGCAATGAAGTACCTTGTTTCCGTGAGCGTGCTGCAGGGCGTGGCTGAGCTGGATTCCCCACTTCAGGACGGCCGTGGAAAATGTGTCCTCATCGACAATCAGAAACCTGCTGATTCGTCGTTCGTTCGATTCAGTGCTGCTTCCCTTTTTCTTTGAAAAGTCGACATTGCACTCGGCGACAAATTTACGCAACTCACGACCGCGAAGGCGACTTCCAGTGCCTGACGCCGGTCGCGTCGTTACCCATTCGGCCAAATGGTGCATGGTGACTCGAGTTTCCAGAGGCATGCAAATTGTCACCAGTCCTGTCGCGGCGTCTGGATGCATGGAATAGACCTTGGCGATTCCCTCGAATTCCAGCATTCCAAGTAGGTCTGCTTCCCGTTCGCCGCGAATACAAATTTTCACGACGACGTAGCGGTTGCCTAACTCGGCCTGTCGGGCAATAAAAACTCGAGAAAACGCTCCTCGTCCGATTTGTTCCAGAAGATGGAACCCACAGAAGTCGGTCCCGACTCGCGGCCAGCGGTTTTCCGGAACTTCTTCAACCAGACTTGGGTGATCGTGGAGAACCTGATCGAACTCGATCACGCGATACAGTGACTGTTCAACACCAGCAAATTGCGCGACAAACACACTTGCGGCGATGGGCTTTCCACTTTCCCTTGACTGGCAATACTCTTCGTAAGCAAGGTCAATCACACAGCTCGGAAAGTTATTCAGCCAGGGATGCTGTTCCAGAACGTGCCTTGCCGAAAACTCTCCATTAGAGGCGGCATCAAGAATGTCGCCAACGAGAATTCGCGCCTCGTCTCGCCGTAAAGGAGCTGAGTCTTCCAAGTTTGAATCTGGGATCGTTGCGCTCATCGTAAAGTACCGTTGAACGAGCAACACAAAAGCCGCCTGATGTTCAGCTAGACAGCATAGACTGAAAAGTCATTGTTCGCAAAACCGGAAACCGAAATAGGTAAGTGCCCTCAACATTACGAGGTTGCCGATTCGACGTCACTGTTGTTTTTCCGAGCAATTCTCGTCAGAATTCGCCGAACGTGACGTTCAGAAACTCCCATTGACGCTGCGATTTCCGCCTGTGTAGCCCCGTCGCGGCGAAGTTCGAGCAATCTCAGATCCCGCCCTTGTTCGTCGCCAGTCAACTTGTCCCACTGTTCATTAGCGACAGCAAACTGGCTGGGCGTTGGCTGAGAGAAGCGAAGGCGATGGTCTTTATCTACAGCTGGAAGCTGTTCTGAATTGGAAGTTGGCTCGTTTCGAGACTGCTGGCGTCGTCCGGCATCGATAACTTTGTTGGATGCCATCCTGCATAGAAAACCAGCCAGCTCGCCTTCTGATCCAATACGCTCCACAACCGAAATGTGACCAAAGAAGCTCGCCCAAACAGCTTGGGCGAAGTCTTCAGAATCAAAGCGGTCACGTATGGCTCGGTTCATCCGCCGACGGACGGCACGCAGTATGTGACTACCGTACTCGTCCACGATCTGTTCAGACGCGTCTTCGTTACCATCTGCCACGCATCGAAGCAGGTCTCGAAATCTGTTTTGCCGAATAAGCTCGTCTGATTCGTCGCCCATGATCGCGTCTGCTCCGAAGTAAACCCTCAAGCTCAGATACTAGTCATCTGCAGGTTCATCAGCATCGTCGGCATCCGTTTCAGCATCGACCTCAGCGTCTGCGTCCGCATCGGCGTCTGCATCAACGACAACGTCGTCATCATCATCGCTGTCATCCGAACCCTTCGAGGCCTTTTTCAGCGAACTAATTGAATCCGGATCATCAGGGATCATTGGATTGCCCTCAGAATCCAGTGCTTCTTTGATTGGCTGCAGGAAATAACGACGCTTCCCCTTCGACAACAAAGCCTGAAGTTTTTCTTCCGCTTTGTCGCGCTCGTGATACAGAAAACGACCTTCTTCACGCATCGTACTGCTGTACAAAACCCAGATGAGTCGACGGCGAGCAGGTGTATCTGCCTTTTTCTTACGTGTACGAGTCGTCGTGGCCTTTTTCTTGACAGCTTTCTTCTTAGCAACCTTCTTCTTGGGAGTTGCTTCGATTGCTTCGGCCGCCTCGACTTCACGTCGCATGCTTAATCGGCTTTTTGCCATTTCGCGTTGATCTCGGAAAAATGTTGATTTTTTTGAGTTGGGTCGAGCCAATAGTCGACCGGAAAAATATGGGTATCCGAACAGGACGCCAAGCCGCTAAGAATAACGCAAAAGCATATAAAATCAACGGGTTGTCGATCTCCGAACGCCTACATGTTCGGCCTTTTCAAAGTCCAAACACGATCTTCGACTGCAAAAACCGCGGATGTTTGCGAGTCTACGTGTCTGTATCCAATTCCACAATTTGCAGTAATTGAGCTTTTTCAACGTCTGCAATGTCGCTGTGACACGCAGCCTGAGTTTCCTCGGCCCCCATTTTTCTGCGAGTTTTCGAAGCTAGACGGTGGACTTCTTCGGGACTCAGGACCCCTCGTTTTTCGAGAATCTCTTTTTGTTCACCGGTCAACGCGTCAGTCACCTTCGCGTTTTCCCACTTATATTCTTCTGATTTCCCGCTCGCAAACAACTGAATTTCTTTGCTGATTCGAACGCTGCACCAGTCATGACCGCACATTGCACAGAAATCGGTGTCCACGTCAAGATCCTCGTCGTGGTATGCTCGGGCCACGTCGGAATCAAAGCTGAGTTGGAAATGTTTTTCCCAGTTTAGAGCAGCCCGTGCCATGGTGAGTTCATCGTCGCGGTCTCGCGATCCTGGTATGCCGAGGGCGACGTCTGCGGCGTGAGCAGCAATTTTATAGGCCACACACCCCTGTTTGACGTCATCTTTCTTCGGCAGCCCAAGGTGTTCTTTAGGCGTCACATAGCAAAGCATGCTGGCACCGTGCCAGGCTGCACTGGTCGCGCCAATACAGCTGGTGATGTGGTCGTAGCCGGGGAAAATATCGGTAACCAGTGGTCCCAATACGTAAAACGGAGCTCCATGGCAAAGCCGTCGCTGCAGCTTCATATTGAATTCAATCTGGTCCAATGGCACATGTCCCGGACCTTCAATCATTACCTGCACACCCTTTCGCCAAGCTCGTTCAGTCAGTTCTCCCAGCGTTGAGAGTTCGGCCAGCTGAGCAAGATCTGTCGCATCAGCCAGACCACCAGGACGCAGACCATCGCCGATACTAAAGGTCACATCGTGTTCTCGCATCACGTCGCAGATGTCTTCCCACAGCGTGTACATTGGATTCTGCTGGCTATGGTGAATCATCCACTTTGCCAGCATAGAGCCACCGCGACTGACGATTCCGATCAGACGGTCTTTCACCAATTCGAGGTGTTCCTGAAGAACACCTGCGTGAATTGTGAAGTAATCCACACCCTGCTGTGCCTGATGATGCAGTGCGTCCAGAATGATTTCGCGGTTCAACGCTTCAATTTTCCGGCCAATAATCATCGAGTAGATGGGGACGGTGCCAATGGGAACCTTGCTGTTTTCGATGATCGCTTGACGGCAGGCGTCCAGATCACCGCCGGTCGACAGGTCCATCACCGTGTCAGCGCCCCAGCGTTCCGCCCATTGCAGTTTTTCAACTTCTTCGTCTAGGCCAGAAGATACCGGTGAAGCACCCATATTGGCGTTGATTTTTGTCTTGGACGCTCGGCCAATGCACATTGGGTCGAGGTTCAACTTTAGATGGTTTTTGTTGGCAGGAATAACCATGCGGCCGGCGGCGATTTCATCGCAGATCTGTTGAGCGGTGAGATGGTTTTCTCGGTCGGCAACCCGCAGCATTTCAGCCGTAACAATGCCAACGCGAGCCGATTCCAACTGAGTCACAGCCTGAAATCCTTCCGGAGCCTGCCACGCGTCCGAAGTTTCATAGTTGTTTTCAAAACCCGGCTTCAGAATCCAGCCCTCAGGCATGAAATCCCACGCCGTTTTATCGGACGGCCCCGGCATGCCGGGTGTGTCAGGAGAAGAATAGGTCAACGCCCCCGCTTTTCCCGGAGCGATTGCTGGAGCGGCGGAAAAACTACCCGGCGTTGTGCCAGCGTGTCTTGTGCTTGGGTCTGCCGCGACGATCTTCGGCAAAAACGCCTCAACACGAGCCAAATGGTCAAAACTCATCTTAACTACCTCAACACAATCATGAAATCTCGGACGTCTAATGTCAGTTTGACGACCTCTTGTTGGAAATGGGCGAACGAAGGGCGACGAATAGTAGTATTCGATCACCTTTTTGCAATTGTCGTCAGAATTCAACAGCTTTTCCATCACACGACGCTGATCAAGTCGCTTGGCGAATACCAACACCAAACGAATCGTTCTCTTGCAGCATCGGCCATCGTTTCCGAAGAATCAGACAGCCACGGGACTGCCACATAGCTCCGCGCTCTACATCTGAAACACCAAGGCCGTTTTTCTTGAACAGCAGGTTGAGAACTGAACCCGTGAGAAGACAGTCGCGGAACGCGCGGGTGCCAATCATCAGCCCTTCGTGAATTTTATTTGTGCCCTTAAAATAACGTAGACAATGTGGATTTTGGAGGGTTCCATCGTCGGAAGAGCCGTGAACTTTCTCAATTGCGACGTCGCTTGCTCGCCTGCGGCTTGCCGGGCAAAACCGTCCGGTCTAAAACACCATTCGGCTGTAATAGACCGATCGAACATTTTTCGTCTCAGCACGTCAAACTGCATGCAGGTTACAGTCGATCTATTGACTCACATGTTCTTTAAAATTGTCAATGACAGAACGACTTTAAAAACGCCTGTAAAAAACGATATCAGGACAGATTGGGAAAACGTGGAAGAAGAAGCAAGCTATGTCTGCGATAACTGCGGCGAAGAAATTGTTGTACCGATTGATCTTGCTGCCGGCGCAAATCAGGAATACGTGGAAGACTGTCCGGTCTGCTGCAGTCCAAGTGTAATTCACGTGCAGGTGTACGACGGCGATGTGCGGGTGTGGGCAGAATCGGAATAGGTCATCAACCATCAGGATTGTCATTCATGAGGTCATTGTGCTGCGATTGCAATCACGTGCGTGAAGTCATGTCAGGCACCGGGGCAAAGTTCCTGTTATGCCTAGCATCTGGACAGGACGGGCTGTTACCAAAATATCCGCACCAGCCTGTTTTGACCTGCACTCAATACAAGGGAAAACTGCCCGATCATCCCGGTTAGACAAAGGCATCAATTTAGATTGCTTGACGACTTCCCGTGCGTGTGTACATTTTTGCCCTTGGTCTCTGCAATTTAGACTCGTCAGGTGGAAACGTCGAATCCGATGCGTTCTATGTCTCTAATGTTGCTGCTGATCCTGGCAGAAACGTTTGCGACTACGGAATCAGCCGTTGCCAATGCACCTCAGGCGACTTAATCGGTTTCTATGCAGCACAATAATATTTCATCGCTGGTATTGTCATCCAACATGCTGGCTCAATCGGCTGGTAATTCAGAGTCTTCCGGCGGTTCAACTCGCGTAAGAACTCGGGGGCTCGGCAAGCTGATTGGTCTGGTGGTCTTGGGACTTCTGGCTGCAGGAAAATTCATGATGGGCTTCTTCACTGGTGGCAACAGGGGTGCGCTCATAGACGATTGCGCGAATAGAGAAGATGGGTTACTGTGGTGTCTTCGTATTTTTTTTCCATGGAGTCCTCCCGATGAATTTTGAAGAATTGAGTCGCGCCGAACGGCTGATTGCAGAACAAGCTGTGCTGA
>JBDNFN010000311.1:0-62240 GCA_041689795.1 Fuerstiella sp.
CAGCACAGCTTGTTCTGCAATCAGCCGTTCGGCGCGACTCAATTCTTCAAAATTCATCGGGAGGACTCCATGGCAAAAAAATACGAAGACACCACAGTAACCCATCTTCTCTATTCGCGCAATCGTCTATGAACGCACCCACCGTCAACCTTTCCAACCGGAAACGCCTGATGAGTTGCTTCAAACTGCAAAACGGCCAGCCCAATTTGCCTCAACTTGTTTCCACACGCGATTCGACGAGCCGCTGCGCGAGATTGCTGCACGGCAGGCAAGATTAGGGACACTAAAATTCCAATGATCGCAATTGTCACCAGAATTTCAACAACTGTAACTCCTCGCCGTGGAGTTCGCCCCGCACGCGAAGATCAAGCGATTGAGCAGGAAGAAACCATGATACACACCATGCCTTTGGGGAGGAGAGGGAGGGCTCTGGTAATTCTGGATGCCCCCGTATTAACTTACTTGGCTTGCAGCTTTCTGACGACCATTGCAATTGCTAATTGCAAATCGCCAACGCGAATATCCAATACATCTTTGTATGAAATGCCTCCACCTTCCGGTTCTGGAATTCCATAGCGTGCCACCCAACATTCTTCATCGTCGATTGGCTCTGCCATTGCCGAAAGATCAATTTTTTTGTGTTGACGGTTCGAAACATCACGGCAGCAAAGTCCTTCGGGTTGTATTGTTCGATCGTCTGTCTAAGCGACTTAGGTAGGGCCGGCGCGACACGGGCGTCCCAGCCACGAAACTCGAAGGTTTGTCGCGTCTTATACTTCCTGTCACCAACCTCGACATCACGTCACGTCACGTCCATCAACATCACGGACGTGAGGCACAACTTCATCAAACGTGGGGTGAACGCCATCCTGCGCTGTTGGGGCTCCTGGAACTATGCGGAACTCATGTCCATGACTGTCATCTACGCTAATTTCCGAAGAAACTTCTCCACGAATGCCGTTATCCAGCAGTAAGCTAAATGGAGGAGATTCAAACAGAGAAAGCGGCGGAAACTGATTTCGAAGATTGGGTCCATAGCGCCCATCCGACCTTAAATGCAATGCGGTTAAAGCCTAGGGCAGTGATACGAATCTCCCGACCGTGGCACAATATCTGAAATTTTGCAACAAGACTGCAGTTTTCTGCCGCCCGCGTTCCACGTATTCCGTCGAGGTGAACAGCAAGTCGCCAGCGCGTTGGCTGCGGTATTTTCGAACCCCGGCCTCAGGCAAATCTTCTCTCTTGTTGGTTTCCATCACGGAAACGTTCCATTCAATTGTTTCCATTGAGACTTGTCGCAGGTCTTCCAAAGCCGCCATTGGGTCTGCCGCCTGCCCAACAGACGAACAGAACAAGGCCGCGGCTGCCACCAGCCCAGACGTTAGCAAGAAAACAATTTGTTTCACGACGGTCATCTTCCTGAATCACTTCAAGAATAGTGTGAGCCGCCAATCGGCGACGCACGTCGAGACAACCCAAGATGAATGAACGCGGCGAAAACATCGAAAACACGAGTTGTTGCCGGGGTTAACCGGATTCCTGGAATGCAATCGCAATCGTTCAGCCCACGGTACGCCTCAAATCGAGATACGTCAGCAAAAACAGCAAACAGGGCTGCGCCGCAAGCCAACGCGATACTTGAGCCAGGGTCTTTGAATAGCCAAATCGAAACTGTAGAAAGCCCTGCCAACTGCACGAAGAGCAACATTGGCGTGTGCTGGACACTGAAACACATCAAATCCGATAGCGCAGATGCCAGCTTCATTACGAAGATCACGCACACCGCCAATGCAACGAATTGGACAATGCACCAAATGGTCCGCTCCGCCATACCCGTTACTCACCCCACGCAAACTCTACTTCAACATCAGAGGGCAGCAACCCATGTTGGCACGGTTAGTAGTAACCTAACATCCTTTACGTTATGTCTTTAAATACAGAGTAGGTAACAACCACTAAACCTGAGAAGATGTTATCCAACATGCGCAGTAACAGGCACCGTCCGAACTATTGACAGCGGTACGTTGAGCCTGTGGTGTATTACTTCTCGCAATTCAACTTCGTCGTGCGAAGGAACTGGGAACGCTGTGGATTTCGCTAGAATCGTTGTCACGGAAATTCTGGCGAACCTCGATTGGGCACGTGCCGCTGGAGTACAGGCGTTAGCCGCCTGTTTGATGATATCCGACGGCTAACGCCTGTACTCCAACATTCTGTGAACAACGCTGGCGAAAGATCGACCAGAAGCAAACGCACAACTGCAGCGCGGTTGCAATTCGCTGCCTCGTATGTTGCCATATATGGAAATCTGTGTGTCTGTTCGGAGCTATTCATGAAACTTCTGTCGTCCGCTGTCCTTGCCTCTGCGTTTTTATTGGCCTTCAACGTTGCAACTGAAGCTGCCAGCAAGCCAAACGTGGTGATCGTCATCACTGACGACCAGGGCTATGGCGATCTGTCCTGCCATGGTAATCCGATTCTGAAGACGCCGGAAATTGACAAGCTGTATGAAAATTCTGTGCGTTTGAAGGACTATCACGTTTCGCCAACGTGTTCTCCAACGCGATCGGCTTTTCTGACGGGTCACTGGACCAACCGAACGGGCGTATGGCACACCATCATGGGTCGATCCATGCTTCGTGACAACGAAGTCACCATGGGTCAGGTGTTCAAAGCTGCCGGCTATGCAACCGGCATGTTTGGCAAGTGGCATCTGGGCGACAACTATCCATATCGCCCGGAAGATCGCGGCTACACAGAAGTGATGCGACACGGCGGCGGTGGAGTCGGCCAGACTCCTGACTACTGGGACAACGCCTACTTTGATGGAAGTTACTGGCACAATGGTACTCCAGAACCCGTCAAAGGATTCTGTACAGACGTGTTTTTTGATTATGCGAAGACTTTTATCAAGGCATCGAAAGACGAAGGCAAGCCGTTTCTGGCCTACATCGCGACGAATGCACCACATGGCCCGATGCATGCACCGGAAGAATTTGCACAACCGTATGCGGACGTGGGCAACGTTGGGCTTCAGCACTTCTTCGGCATGATCGCCAACATTGATGACAACGTTGGCAAGCTGCGAGCCTTTCTGGATCAGGAACAACTCACAGACAACACCATCTTTATCTTCACCACAGATAACGGTTCGTCATCCGGGTCAAAGACATTCAACGCTGGTATGCGAGACGGCAAGGGCAGCGAATATGACGGCGGACATCGCGTTCCGTTTTTTGTGCATTGGCCACAGGGCAAATTGCTGGGCGGTCGTGACATCACTCCGATTACGGCTCATGTTGACGTGTTGCCAACGCTCATCGATATGTGTGGCATCGCACCTCCGAAAGAAGTCAAATTTGACGGCGTCAGCCTGGCCGACCTTATGAATCCCGACATCGCCGTCAAGTGGACGGATCGCTTTGTGATTACCGATTCTCAGCGAGTGAAAGATCCGATCAAGTGGCGAAAGAGTGCGGTGATGACATCTGACTGGCGGCTAATCAACGGCAATGAACTATACGACATCGTTAACGACCCCGGCCAGACGAGCGACGTCGCGTCTGGCCATCCGGCGGTAGTTGAAATTCTCAGAAAGGCCTACGAACAATGGTGGGAAGAACTGCTGCCAACGTTCAGTAATGACACTGCGATTTATCTGGGCCACCCACTGGACAATCCCGCACGGTTAACGTCGCACGACTGGATCACAACCAGCTCAACACCGTGGAACCAGAGCCAGATTCGACAGGCGATGGCTGGAAAAGGCAACACGGGTTTCTGGAACGTGATGGTTCACGAAGACGGCGACTACGTAGTTCGTTTGCGCCGCTGGCCTGAAACAGCTGACATCGCCATTGATGCTACGCTGCCCGCCGGAGCCGCTGTTCCCGGAGCAAAGGCCTATCGCACGACGCCCGGCAAAGCCATCAATCCGGTGAAAGCGTCAATTGACATTGGTATCGCTTCCGCCGAAGCCGCCGTGAAACCCGGTGACAAAGAAGTAGTGTTCAATTTGGCCTTAAAAAAAGGCAAGACAAGAATGTCGGCCCTGTTCATAACAGCCGACGGCGAAGAATTCGGAGCCTACTATGCCTACGTCACAAAGAAGTGATCGCGATTCGGCAGTCGCGGCGTTGACCAAACGCTAACCGCTTGGATAACCCGCATAACGCGTGCGTTGTCGCACACATCGTTACGTATGCACTAAACCCAGGTGGAGTAACCCGCATATTCGGTTCCACAAAAAGGCCTCTACCAGGCTGCTGATTGACTGAGGGGCCACCAGTGGGCTAGGATTACCGATAGATGAACTGTTGAAGTCCCACCTGCGCGAGCATCCTCACTCCTTCCCGCTCGCAAAAATCTTTCCATGCGAGTACTACTATGCATGCCTCACATCGCAGTAAACGATCGTGTGTTTTTTGTGCTGCCATTGCCGTAGCCATCAGCATGGCGTCAGCAATCAGTGTGTCAGCGAGTGAACCTGGTTCGCTGGCTGCAAAGATCGACCAGACATTCAACGCAACAACCATAGGTCCCGTTGCCCCGCCGATTGATGACCTGACGTTTGTTCGACGTGTGTACCTGGACCTGCTGGGCCGAGTTCCATCCGTTGATGAAACTCGCCAGTTTCTGAGTGCCACCTCAGAGATTCGAAGAACTGAGTTGGTCGATACATTGCTGGCTTCAAATGAGTGCAACAGAAATCTTGCCACCAGGCTGCACGTCATGCTGATGGAACGCCGCGGCGGCAAACACGTGAAGGTCGATGAATTACAAAACTGGTTTTTGACATCGGTGGAAAAGAATAAGCCATTCAACCAACTTGCCGGCGAACTAATTGCTGCTGATACATCCGATGCGAATCGGCCATCGGCTGCCTTTGTTCTGGAACGCGACGCCGAACCAAACCTGCTGACTCGCGAAGTCAGCCGCATGTTTTTCGGTCGCGACATTCAGTGTGCTCAATGCCATGATCATCCCAACGTCGACGACTACAAACAGGAAGACTATTTCGGGCTGTATGCTTTCATGAGTCGGACAACTGTGTTTCAGCCGGACACAAAAAAACCAGCAACGCTTTCCGAAAGTGCGGACGGCCAGTTGCCGTTTAAGTCTGTGTTCACCGATCGAGAAGCCTTCACTTCACCGAGGATGTCGGGCGAGCCGGAACTGACCGAACCGGTCTTTGCTGCTGGCGATGAATACGCGATCAAGCCATCGAAAACCACGGCGGCCGTACCAAAGTACAGTCGTAGAACACGCCTGGCAGAACTTGTTGCCACCGGCGAAAACGATTACTTCCGCCGCAACATTGCCAATCGGCTGTGGGCGATGGTGATGGGGCAGGGCTTGGTGCAACCCGTTGACATGCACCATTGCATGAACCCACCATCACATCCGGAACTGATGACGTTGCTGGCCGGCGAATTCGCCGCGATGAACTTTCAGATCAAGCCATTTCTGCGAGAACTGCTGCTAACTGACGTCTACCAACGTTCACACCAGTTCACGGAAACACCGTCAGCCAATATTCAGCAACTGCAGGCCGCCATTGAACAACTAAAGCAGCAACGCGACGCGGCCAACCACGCTTCCTCCACCAAAGAAGCGGAAGCTCAGGAAGCTCTCGAGCAACTGGATGCTGTCATCGCTACTGCCGAACCAGTCCGAGCCGCATGGGCGAAGGCCCGTGCAGCGTCAGTGACCGCCGCCACTAAAAACGACGGAGCAGTCGCCGCAAAGCAAAGCAAAGCCACGGCCGTTACCGCCAAACAAAGTCTGGCCGCTAACCTTGCAGAATCACTGGCCAGCATTGATCGAGCATCCGAACTGCTCGGTTCACCAAAGGAACTGGCGACAGTATCCGCTACTCTGAAGGCAAAAACGGATACGGTAACAGCGGAATCGACCAAACTTCAGACCGAACTGGATGTCGCCGCCAAAGCAGTGTCAGCGGCTGAAGCAGCTTTAAAAGCGTCGCAGACCGCGGAACAAACTGAGTACCAAAAACTGACAGTCATGCTGGATCCGATGCGCCAACACCGTTCCGTCATGGTTGCGGCATGGCGTGCATCCGAACGAGCCTACGAGACGGTGACTCACGCGGACGAAGAAGTCGAGTACCTTCAGCAGCTTGTTGCCTGCAACGATACAGATTCCAAGCTGCCCGCCGTCTCCACAGAAATTTCGACGATCGCACGGTTGAAGCAGGCCAGCCTTGCTGCTGTGGTCACGATGGAAGCGGAAACCGAGGCGGCTGCAAAACAAATCGCCGAAGCACAACAAAACTACGAACAGACTGCACGGCAGGCCACAGAACTCACTGCCAAAATGGCGATTGCAACGGAGTCAGGTCAGCTGCTGTCAGAAGCAATTGCTCAGGCGAAGTCTGCGTCGGCCCTGCTAAAGGCTGACCGGCAGATCGCTCAAATCTCGGATGATTTGCAAAAGGCCGCTGGCAGAATCAACGGCACGATCGGCGAAACCAGGTCTCAGCTGGAAGCGAAAACGACTGACATGGCGACCGTGTCTCAGTCGCTCGCAGAACTTAACGCCGCCATGGCATCAGCGAAACAACAGGCCGATGTTGCCAGACTGAAGGCGACTACCGCTGAAACACAACTGACCGAACTTAATCAACAACTGACAAGTTTGCAGTCGGCGCTTGAGGAAGCAGAAAAGTATGTCATGCGGCAATCAACACGAAAGTTTCAACTGGCTACAGTTGAGGCAGTAACGCCGGAACAGTTGGCGTGGAGCATTCTGCAGTGTTCCGGCCATATCGATCGCCTGATCACGTCAGAGCTGGCCAAACTCAACAAAGAAAAACCTCTCGACGAAGCCGCAAAGACACCCGAAGCGTTGGAACAACGACTTCAGGACGCCAAAGCGGCTGCGGTTGTTTCGCTGACAAAAACGGCAGCCGGTATTGTGTCATTGTTTGCGGCTCAAACCGGCCAACCTCAGGACGACTTTTTCGCGACTGTGGATCAAGCCCTGTTTCTTGCCAATGGTGGCGAGATTCGCAGCTGGCTGGCACCGTCCGGTAAAAATCTCACTGCTCGGCTGCTGGCAATTGAATCCGCTGATCAGTTGGCGGAGGAACTCTACCTGTCCGCACTTGTTCGTAAACCAACGGCCGAAGAAACTCACGACGTCGCTGAGTATCTTAAGGTCCGCGGTGAACAGAAAAAAGAAGCCGTTCAGGAACTTGCCTGGGCGCTGATTACTTCGGCTGAATTCCGATTCCAATACTAAGTTCAAAAGGAGCAGGGCCATGAAAGCCAAAATCGCGTGCCCGACCGCAGAACACTCTTTTGCTCGGCGACAGTTTCTTCAGTCTGTGGCCGGAGGATTCGTGGTCGGCGGCCTGGGTGCACTGACAAACCCACTGGCGGCTGCCGAACTTCAGCGCAAGCAGATGCGCGTGTTGGTGATGTTTATGTCCGGTGGATTAAGCCAGTTGGAAAGCTGGGATCCGAAGCCAAAAACCGACACCGGCGGACCGTTTCGAGCCATACCGACGGCCGTGCCGGGTCTGCATATTTCCGAACTGCTACCCATGACGGCACTGCACATGGACAAGCTGGCATTGGTTCGCAGCATCGACACCAAGAATGGCGATCACGGCAAAGGCCGTTACCAGATGGAGTTTGGTCGCAATCAGATGCCCGGAATGGAATATCCACACATCGGCGCTGTGTGCGCGAAGGGCCTTGAGCGATCTGACAATCCGCTGCCAGGCCACATCACCATCGGCGGCGGTTCGCGGACACCGAACGCGGCTTATCTTGGGCCAAAATATGCGAGTGTCGGCATCAACGGAAAACCGCCAGCCAACTCGTCGCGTGCGGCCGACATGTCGGAAGAAGTCGACATTCTCCGAAATCAGTTTCGACAACGAACCAACGAACGCTTTTCTCAACAGCGACGAACGGCGAAGACAGATGTCTATACTCAAAGCTTTGAACAGGCTCGCCAGTTAATGGAGCGGCGGGATGTATTTGATGTCGAAAAAGAACCAGCATCGGAAAAAGAGCGATATGGTTCTTCCCAACTGGGGCAACACTGCCTGATGGCCCGGCGTTTGCTGGAAAACGGCATTCCTTTTGTGCAGGTGTCTCATTCCAACTACGATACGCACAACGAAAACTTCAACTTTCATCTGGAACAGCTGGGTGAATTCGACCGAGCGTTTTCGGCCCTGGTTGGCGATCTTCATCAACGTGGAATGCTGGAAACAACGCTGGTTGTAGTGATGTCTGAGTTCGGTCGCACACCAAACATTAATGCTCGCTATGGACGCGATCACTGGGGCAAAGCGTGGTCCGTTTGTGTGGGGGGAGCAAAGATTCAGCCGGGTGCCATCATCGGTGCCACCAACGCCAACGGCACGGAAGTTTCGGACCGACCGGTTAATCACGGCGATCTGTTCCACACGTACCTTTCCGCTGTCGGAGTCGATTCCGCCGCTTCATTCGACGTTGGCGGGCGCGAGCTACCAATTGCCGATCCTGCTCATTCACCGATCTCGGAGCTTATTTCCTAACGAGGCCAGGCCTCACCTCGGTTTTCGCCGCCGTTAGAAAATGCTCCGTTGTTGCTATGAGCAAAGTCAGCAGGATTGCAAGAAGTCTTGCCAGGAGACTCAAATCACCATGCTGCTCGACCCCAAACAAACCCATGTTGTGCACGAATGGAAACATGGTAAGCCCCTGATCGCCTGCCGCTTTGATCCCCTGGGGCGATTTCTGTTTTCCAGTTCAGAAGATTTCACCCTGCAACGCTGGGATCTTCAAAATGGCAACAAGTTTGCCTGGGAAGCTCATGAAAGCTGGGTGCGTGACTTTGCATTTTCGCCCGATGGTGAAACCATTATTTCGGCGGGCAGTGACGACCGGATAATTCTTTGGAAGACAGCAGCGGAAGCACCATCGCCCATAAAGGAAATTGTTGCTCATAAAGGCTGGGTGCGAACCGTGGCCGTGCAGTCGTCCACAGGCGTGATTGCTTCCGGCGGCAACGACAACCTTGTAAAGTTGTGGTCTGCTTCCGGCGAAGCGATCCGGCAATTGGAAGGCCACGAAGCTGATGTCTACAGCGTATTCTTTCATCCCACTGAAAACGTGCTGCTATCCGGCGACCTGATGGGCAAAGTGCATCAGTGGGACCTGTCTTCCGGCAAGTTGACAAGAACATTCGACGCGAAAGATCTGCACTCGTTCAACGCGGGTCAGAAAGTGAATTACGGCGGCGTGCGAGATATCGCTCTTCGCCCCGACAGCAATCTTCTGGCATTTACCGGACTTCACAAAGCCACCAATCCACTTGGAGCGGTGAACGAGCCGCTGATCATGCTGTTCAACTGGGAAACCGGTGAAAAAGTTCTTAATCAACCGGCCGATGGAGTGGTGGGAATTGGTTGGCGCACAAAGTTTCTTGCCGACGCAACCGAAGTGTGTGGGTCCGGCGGCAGCGGTGGGGGCTACCTGCTGTTTTTTAAACCGAGTGAAGAAAAACAATTCCACAAGCTGAAGCTTAAAGACACTATTCGCGACCTCGCTCTACATCCGGATGGCCTGCAAGTCGCGACTACTCATTTCGACGGTCATGTTCGTATTTGCCGGATGGCCGCGAAGTCAGCTTAGACAATCTTCTGCGCTGCGGCAGCAATTTTCTGCACTAACAATCGCTGTCGCGAGGTTATTCTCTCATCCGAAATAGAATTTCGTGACTGCTTTGGTACGAAGGTTAATCGGCAAAAACATTCAAGGTTGGGATTCCGGAACGCTGAGTCGTTCTTTTGTCGTTCGGCACGCGGGCGGTTGATGCCTAGGATGTGTTGCCTTGCAGCAGCCTGGCCTTCAATTCGGGCACGATACGAATCGTTCCGCGATTGTTTATGTTCAATTAGATCTCAACGCCGTTTTTTCGATGCCCGATCAAAATCAGTTTCTACATCAGTCATATCCCACCAGTCCTGCCATTGCACCGTCGTTTCATAAGCTGACCGTGAACGATGGGCAAAACAAGGACTTTTCCCGGCTGCACATGGATCTACAGGTCGACCATGTCATTCTGGTGCATGGCACGTTTATGGGCGACGATCCGTTTGCGATTGCCGAAACGCTGCGAGCAATCAGCGAAAGTGCTCCGGCTTTCAAAAAACCAATTGACGCTCTGGCGCTACGGATACAGCAGTATACGAAACCATTGACTGATCGCGTGACCGGCGATGTTGGTAATTACACGGCTGAATTTCGTGACGCGTTTCAACAGCTTGTTGGCGACGATCCTGCGGTGCATCTGATGAACCCAACGTGGTCTGGGCAAAATCATCATTTGGCTCGAGCCGACCTAGCCGTTCGTTTGATGTGTCTTCTGGATGATCTGCGGCCGGAACCACACCAGCGAGTTCTGTTATGGGGCCATTCACATGCCGGCAACGGATTTGCGATACTCAGCAATCTTTTGGCGAATGACCGAGCGGCCGTATCGCGTTTTTTCGACGCGGCTTCTATCTCTGAGCCCCACTGGCAGCGAGCGGCCAGCATTCTGCAGGATGCGCCATCGCCCCATCCATGGTCTCAGTCGCTGCTGATTGCCGCCTTTGGAACTCCTGTTCGCTACGGCTGGGATACTGGTGGTTACAACAAGCTGGTCCAGATCCTGCACCATCGAAACTATGACAAAGACAATCCGGTTGTCACTAAAACGTTGTACCCACCTTATTCGTTTGGCGATATGGTATCGGCCACCTACGGCGACTGGGTGCAGGCATTCGGCATCGCCGGTACAGACACGACTGTGCCCACGGCGGGAAAATCACTTGAGCAGCTGGCCAAAGTCCTGGAAGCCGGACTGACTGAGCCCGAACACGGTCTCGACACAAAGTTCATTCTTTCTTCGCGAGTTCGAAACGTGTGTGCTCGGTGGAAAACGGGTACTCGCTGCCACACAGACGGACTTAACCTGTTGGTGGAATACGAACCCAGCGGTCGATTATCGCTGGTGATCCCGATTGAAGAATCGTTGTTTGGGCATGCCGTGGCCACAGCCATCAACTGGCTTCCCGCACATGTTGCGATGGTAATGCAGGCCTTCGGTCGGGATTTTGCCCAATAGCGAATCAACAAATCCGTTGTACTCTGGTTATGTCACGTACGGGGACGTCCGACCTACCGCCGAAAGTGGCGCTCGAACAGGCAAGATTCTCGCGTTTCATCCGATGGCAGACACCGCGCGTCCGCTAACTGGCATTTGTTTGCGGAACCTGTGCTGCCCGAATTTTCGAACGACGAAGGAGATATGTCGACTTCGACTCAACCAACGCTGAAGGACAGTCTCAATGACATCATTGAGCTTCGACCATTCCCCGCCGCCGCCGCCAGTCAGCTGCTGATCGCCTGCGAAAAGAAGGACGTCGCTGCTCGTGAAATCACCAGCATCATCAAACACGATCCGGGCTGTCAATAAAGCTATTGCAAATCGCCAACAGCCCGCTTTACGGCTTTGCTGGAGAAATCCGATCGGTTGATCACGCGACGTTTGTACTGGGTATGCGTGCGCTGCGCAATCTGGTGATTTCAACGGCCGTTGGCGCTGTCTTCGGCAGTGGCGAACATATCACTGCACTGGCAAGGAGACGGCTTTGGATGCACTCACTAACGTGCGGATCCATCGCCAGAACGCTGGCAAAGACAATCGGCATGCGATCACCGGACGAAGCGTTTCTGGGTGGCATTGTCGATGATGTTGGCAAGCTGTTTTTCTATGATTTTCAACCGGAGATATACTCAAATCTGGCCACTAACTGTCAAAGTTCTCGCTGTGTCGCAGCGGAAATTGACGCTTTCGGAATCGGTCACACGCAAGTCGGTCACAAGTGTGGCCAGAACTGGGGCTGCCCCATGAAATCAACGACTTGATTTGTTTCCATCATGAACCGGAAGCCGCGGATTTCGGAGGAGACCTAATTAACACTGTGCCAGCTGCCAACCATCTATGCCATCTCTGGATCGCCAGCAACGAAAACACCACAGCAGCAAGTTCTGATATGCTGAACGCGATCAGGGTGGATTTTTCGCCCGATGAAATCCTGGAGTTTCAAACACAGACGCTGGCCGACGTCAGTGTAATTTGTGAGGCCTACACCCGCTGATGCTCAACACGGTCCCGGCAGAACCGGGCCACTTCATAGACTGCTGAAAGTGATGTACTGGCTGCTGACAGTGATCTCAGCGGGAACAATCGGTATGGTGTGGTCCAAGGCTGGAGCATCGCAGATGGCTTCTGCGTGATCGGCATTACGATGTCAACGGTTGGTTATGGCGAGACACACCAACTTTCTGCCGCCGGCCGGAGGTTCACGTCAGGGCTGATATTTGTCAGTCTGATCAGCATGACAGGCTGGACGGCCATCCTTACCAGCTTCATTGTGGAATGTGGCCTCGGCGGACATTTTCAACCCAGTAGAATAGCTGGAATAATTTCAACATTAACCGGTCACACGATTGTCTGCGGAAGTGGCTTAATGGCTAAGGCCGGATTGAGCGAATCGCCAGAAAACGCGCTAATGTGGTTGTGATCGATGTCGACGTGGTGCGTCTGGAAGAATTCCGAAAGAAATTCCGCACGGTCGCGACCATCGAAGGCGACGCCACCAACGAACTGAATCTGGCAAAGGCCAACATCGTTGAAGCGATATATGTTGTTCCGCCATGGAATCCGAACTGGATAAACTGCTGATCGGCATCACCTGCTATGACATGGGCGATGGTATTTCCGTAATCGCTCGATCCAATAACCCGGCCATTGCAAACCGTATGAGAAAAGCGGGTATCGACTAAGTTAATTCGCCCAATCAAATCGGCGGCGAACGCGCGACCGAACTGATTTTGGCATAGGTTTGTGTCAACACCATTGGTTGGGCCGACTGCTCGGGAACTACTTCTCTGGCGGAACAAAGCGATGCTGGCCTTTTCGTGATGCCTGCAAAGATTCCAGCGTGTCCTGTTCGACACCGGGATCACCCTGGGACGCCAGCCATCTGTCGAGCTCTGAAGACAGCAACTGGCGACGTTCAGCTAATGCCGTATCCGACGCAAGATTCTGCATTTCGTACGCATCTTCGGCCGTGTGATATAGCTGTTCGGCGGGCCGTGACATGTATCGCTTTACAAGCTTGTAGACGTCTGAATTCTGTTCCGACGCCCAAACCCATGTTCCCCAATAAGGGTTGTTCAGGTTGCCTTTGCCGTTGGTCCCCATCACGTGCTTTTCGATGTAAAGTTCGTCCGGTGTGAGATTTCGGATATAGCGATACTGTCCGTCGGTGATCGTGCGAATCGGATAAGCGGGGCCCTCCGGCAGGTTATTGTGAACCCCATAGACATACCTGCGATCGCTGGTGGAAGCACCTTCCAGAACCTTTCGAAAGCTGAGGCCACCAAATTGCTCCGATTTTAGATCAGCTCCGGCGATATCCAGCAATGTCGGAAGCACGTCGCAGTATTGCACCAGAGCATTCGTGCGATGACCGGCCTCAATTTTACCAGGCCACCTCGCAATTAGGGCCGTATGCAGACCCGTATCCCAGTTTGTCCACTTGCACCCGGGAAACTGCGAGCCCTGTTCTGAAGTAAACAATACAAGCGTGTTGCTGGCTTTGCCCGCCGTATTCAGAGCTTCCAGAATTTCACCAACCTGCCCATCCATATATGTAATTTCAGCAAGGTAGCGGCCAAAATCTTCCCGCGTGCGAGGCGTATCCGCGATATTTGGCGGTAGCTTAATCTTCTTCGGCGGATATGCAGATGCATCGCCCATCACCCACGGCACGTGCGGTTCAACCAATGCAACCACCAGGCAAAACGGTTGGCTGCTGAAAAAAAAATCGCTAACACCTGCGAGATCGTGAGAACGTGTGGGATCACGAACACAGTTCGGATCAAATCCCGGCACGTTTTCAAATGGAAACGCACTGTCGGGCTTCACGTGAACTTTGCCCGCGATGCCAACTCGGTAACCAAGCTTCTGCATATGCTGAGGCATGCTGGTGACTACAGGTCGGCTGGCCGAATGGTTCCAGGCACATCCGTTCTGCATCGGATACAGGCCCGTAAACAATTCAGCTCGACATGGCTGACACATCGCCGAACTTAGATACGCCTTATTGAATGTCAGGCTTTGAGCCGCCAGTGCATCGATGTTGGGCGTGATTGCGTTATGCCCGCCATAGACCGGAAGATCGTTATGGGTGCAGTCGTCGGCCATAATGATCAGCACATTTGGCTTCTCAGCCGACAACACGCTCGACGATGTAAACAGTCCGACGATTGCAGACAGCAGCATTAACAGACGCATACGTGTACCCAATCAAACCACGGCAGGAACGGTCCGTTTGCGTGCGACGACAAACCCGGTCACAGCACAAACAAAATGTCAGAAGTGTGGTGTCGAGTATAACGGTAAATCACACCAACCTGAACCGTGTAAACTATTTCAACGCCAGCGTTTGATCGTTTTCAACGACCGAAAATCCAGTTCGACAAACGGTCTCAACGACGGCCGCGTGGGAAACAGTTCCTGAAACTGTGGCTCGGCGTTGGTCAAACGACACGTCAGCGCTGGTCACGCCGGGCTGCGATGCCAACGCTTTTTCCAACTTGGAAGCGCAGCCGTTACACGTCATCCCATCAACAGTCAGCGTCATCGAATCTTCCGACGCGGTGGAGCGTAATCGCTTTCGTAACCAACTGCGGAAATCGTCGACCGCAAACCATACGATCATCGCTGCCAGCACTATGGCACTCGCAACTCGCCACCACGCGGACGTGTGATCGTGAGCATGCAACGCAGCGGCGGCGAATGGCAGTACGCTGTTAAACGCCAGGCCGGCTGCAAAACTTCCCGCGATGATCGTGCCAAGATAAACGATCAAGGTGCGGCCGCCCAGAGTTCTATAAACGGCCCCAAGCGTCGCGACATTCGTAGCTGGCCCGGCCATCAGAAAAACCAACGCTGCGCCAGAAGGCAGTCCAGCCGCTACAAGGGCCGCCGCTATGGGAACGGACGCCGTGGCGCACACGTACAGCGGCAGCGAAATCAACAGAGTGATCACCAACGCGCTGAACCCGCTCAGCAAAGGTATCTTCGACAACGAGTTCTCCGGAACCAGCCAGGTAATGCAGGCCGACACCAAAACACCAATAACCAGCCAACCCCAAATCGATTGGATCAGATCTACGGAATTATGGAGAAACCTTTGCCAGGCCGTACCGGTTGCATGAACGGTTGATGAAGTCGCGACTGTATCGTCAGTCATTGAATCCGGCCGCAGATCAGCCAGCCAGCCCCCTATCAATCCTGTCACAAGCGCCACGCCGACCTTCAGAATCGCGAACGGCCAACCCAGAAACGACGCACTCACAAGAATCGAATCCACACCCGTTTGAGGCGTGCTTATCAGAAAACCCACTGCTGCGCCGTTACTGGCTCCACTTTTTCGCAGACCCAGCCCCACGGGAATAACACCACACGAACACAGGGGCAAAGGAACTCCAACCAACACTGCTTTTAAAACGCCCATACGGCCATTCAGATGCTTCTTCATCCAGCCAGCCGGAATCAGCACGTTCATCAGCCCGGCCACGCTGGCTCCCAGTAGAAGCCAGGGTGCAAGTTCAAGCCAGATATCCCAGATAGCATCAACCATTCGAACGTCCACCGCAACAAAACAACTTTGGGGCACGAGGCATGTTACTTCCGCCGCGAAACGGCGACCATACAAACTTACGAAGTGCGGCCCGTGCCGTTCAGAATCGACGCTCCGGATCGTCACTCACTTACAATAAGGTTGACGCCATGCCATTCATCAATATCGAAGATATCACCGCTTTTGAACCTGTCCCCGGCTGTCGGCTGAGAACACCGCATGGTGAGAACCTGATGCTGTCACATGTCGAAATGGATGCGGAAGCCGTCATCCCGCTGCACCAGCATCCGCACGAACAGGGCGGCATCGTATTGAAGGGCCGTTTGGAACTGACGATCGGCGACGAAGTCCGAATTCTGGAAATGGGGCAGATGTACATTATTCCTCCCAACACTCCCCACAAAGCCGTCGCTAAGGATGGTCCCGCCGTCGCCCTGGACATCTTCAGCCCAATCAGAGAAGACTACGTCAAAAAAATGCAGCAGGCCGCTGAGCAGTAAGAAACGATTCCACTTGAACCGGGTTGCAGCATCTGCGCGAACTGTGATCAACCTGTTCGCGAACTTTCCGCCTGGTTCTACATTTCGGCCTTGATGGCCAGCAGTTGTTCTCGTTCGGGCATCGCTTTGTAGAACGGGTCGAGAGGGTAACAGCCGGACACGATTCCGTTACGAGGCGCAGTGGTGCAGTCGCTGAAGGTGCGGCAGATTTTTTTTCTCACCATCGGTTTGCCGTTCAACACGTCCGCCGGCAATTCCGGATAGGACAGCACCATGCGGCCAAGGCCCACTGAATCCGCCCAGCCCTGTCGCACAACGCCCTGTCCAACATTCGGCAACCATTCCTGCAGATACGAATAACCGGTGCCCACCACGATCATCGTCGGATGCAATTTCTTCAGTTCTGCGGTCGCGGCAATCTGGCGATGCACGCCAACCAAAGGATCTTCCGGTGGTTGGTAGCCATCAGAAGGTGGAAAAATCGCCGGTCGTTGAATGTGCGGATTGTAATACGGACTTCCGCAGGTGGTGCACAACAGATCAATGCCCAGTTGTTTCAGCAGCTCAACAAACTTTGAAGGTTCAGCCAGGTCAATTCCCTGCCCGGAACCGTCGCCGCCGAACGCATAAGGATACGGTGAAGTGGCCGAAGGCACCCCGATCCGTTCTTCGGTTTGGTCCGGCTGAAACGGAGTGAAATCAAAGACACTGGCACGCACCCCGATTTCAAGCCCCGGAGCTTCGGACCGGATACCCGCTACGATGTTCTTCAGAAAGCGAGTTCGGTTTTCAAAGCTGCCGCCGAACTCGCCCTCGCGATCATAACCCGACAGCAATTCGTGCCCCAGATATCCGTGACAGTGTTTCACATCGACCCATGAAAACCCGGCTTTCTGAGCCAGCACGCATGCGGCCACAAAGTCTTCGATCAGTTCTTTCAAGTCATCGTCGGACAGCAGCAGACTGTCATCGCTGATACCAAGTCGCGGGTCCAGCGTGGGATGCCGATAAGCGATTCGTGGCTCGGCCGTCTTTTGGCTGTTGGGACGCGCATAACGACCGGAATGAGTCACTTGCAGGCCAACGCACAGGTCATCCACACTGCCAAAGTGCTGGCTATGAGTATCCAGCAACTGCTTCCGGAGGCCTTCAATTTCGCTCAGGTTGGCATCGTTGATTAGCAGTTGATTCGGGTTGGCTCGACCATCGTGTCGCACTGCAACCGCTTCTCCGCCCCAAATCAGCTTTGCTCCGCTTAACCCAAAATTCATCCAGCGTCGACGAGTCAATTCCGTGGGCTTGCCATCGCTGGTGCCGTCCCAGCCTTCCATCGGCAAAATACAGAATCTGTTTCCGATCAGACCTGCCTTACTGACCAGCGGAGCGGCCAACACAGCACCACTGCCCGTTTCAACCTGTGCGTCGATTGGCAGTTCCAGCTGAAGCTCAGCAAGCCGTGCCTGAAATTGATCTATTGTTTTAAAGGACGAAATTCGTGGGTAAGCCATGCTTCTGTTTACTTGTCAACCGGATTTCAACGTCGTGGGAATTGCGTGAGCTGCCGCGATTGGATTCAACCTGCGTTTTTGTCGGATGTTATTGTCTCAATAATCCACCAAAGGCGATAGCAATTTTCAGAATGGAAGACCCACACGACTCGATGTCCGACATTGACTTATCACTGCCAGGAATCGTGGAGACTCTCTCAACAAAAATCAGGAACTCCTGGTTCTGAAAAACCACGTAACGGTTAGTCATTCTGCAATAAGAATCCGTTAATCAGCCGCGTGTACAGCCCGAATCCCCTTACGGAATTAGAAATGCGGGCTAAAACACCGAATGCATCAAATGAGGCGACGTTAGGACCGGCAGCGCAACCGTTTTCGGCTCGCTCATTTGTGGCAAGGCAGCGAGCCGAAAATCTCCCGCCGAAAAAAAAAGAATCTGCGACACCCGTGTGCTACATATGAGTTGAATAAACATGTCACGCCTGCAAAACATGTTCTGCGACAATTTCCCGGTTCGCAAAGCAAAAGTGGGTGGCAGTCAAACCGGGTTCTGCTTCTTTAGATTGTAGGACTTTCAAATGCAAAATCTGATAACTCTGGCATATCTTGACCCCGGTTCTGGCAGTATGTTGCTTCAGGCACTTGTCGGCGGTGCCGCCGGTATGATGGTTTTCGCAAGACACCTCTACCGCAGCTGGAAGTTCCGTAACGTGTTGAAATCTGACACGCCCAAAGTCGAATAGCTACGTTGCAGCATCCCATCCCTACGAACGATGACGTTCGCTCGCGAAGCTTTAACGCCGGGTCCTTTCGTGACCGCATTGGCCGAGTCTTCGAAGAAGACGGCGAAATCTATCGCGCTGTGACCGCAAAGGGCCTGCGAGAATGGGATTACGCCTCCTCTTTGAGCTTTGTGCAGAGTGCCATGCAGGCCGGAAGCATCGTTCAGACCAACGTAGAGTCCTCTGCGCAGATGCTGGAGAGTTTGAGCTCTGCCTGGGCCGGAATGCTACATCACGAACGAATTCCCATCGTTACGTATGCGTACGAATGGTCGTTCAGCATGTTGCGAGACGCCGCTTTGCTTCAGTTGAAGCTCATGCAACAGGCTCTGGCGGAAGATGCGATTTTCAAAGACGCTACGCCTTTCAACATTCAATTCCGCGGTACTCAACCAATCTTCATCGATACGCCATCGATTGTACAATTACAGCCGGGCGGCCTTTGGGACGGTTATCGGCAGTTCTGTCAGATGTTTCTGTACCCGTTGATGCTGCAGGCCTATCGCGGTGTAGATTTTCAGCCGTTTCTGCGAGGCCGACTGGATGGTATTTCGCCGCAGCAGTTTAACGCTCTGATCTCATTTCGAGACCTGTTTCGCAAAGGCGTATTGGCACATGTGTTCCTGCATTCGAAAATGCGGCGGTCACAGGAGCCTACTTCCAAAGAGCGAATCGACGATTCACTACGAGAAAGCGGTTTCCAGAAAGAATTAATTCAAAACAACGTCAGCGGGCTGACTAAACTGATTCAAAAGCTGAACTGGGCTCCGAAAGCATCAACCTGGTCAGACTATGACGCTGAGTCCGATCCTGTGCGACTGGACGCGGCCGCGAAAGAATCGTTTGTCAGCGAAGTTGTTGCGTCAAGCCAGTGGCAACAGACGTGGGACATTGGTTGTAACCTGGGACGATATTCACGGATTGCGGCCAAACATTCCGATCTTGTTGTAGCCTTGGATTCCGATCATCTGACAATCGACCGGCTGTACAAAGCCCTGCAGCAGGAAGGCCTCAAAAATATTACTCCGCTGGTTTACGACCCGGCCGACCCGTCGCCGAATCTGGGCTGGCGGTGCCTGGAACGTGTGCGTTTTGCAGACCGAGGCCAACCAGACCTGATTTTGTTTCTTGCCGTCATTCATCACCTTGTGTTCAGCGGAAATCTGTTGTTGCACGATCTGATCGACTGGCTGGCCGAACAGAATTCTGCAGTAGTAATCGAGTTTGTCGACCGAACGGACCCTCAGGTAAAATCCCTGCTGGCAAATCGTGAGGACGTATTTGTGGATTACTCGCGCGAAGCATTCGAGGCCTGCATGAAACGCAGATTCGACATTTGCCGGACGCTGCAACTTCCTTCCGGCACGCGGACTCTCATGTTTGTAAAGCCCCGAAATTAGCCACCGACCATGGAACACGGGCCATCCCCGTCTGCCGACAAACTACTGGTGAAGCCGCAGGAACCGGCTGAAGTCGGCGTGCGAGACAGAACCGCGCAGCCCCAACAAAAACCGGCGACTACGCCGCCTGTCACACAACTTCTGCACCTGTTCGGCCTGAGTGCACTGGCCTTCGCTCAGCCAGTTCTTGGACGACTTGGCGGTAACAGCCCCTACCTGGAAATGGAACGTTTCGGAAGTGCGACACTGTGGATCATGCTGGGTATCATTCTGACCGGGGTGCCAATGCTGCTGTTCACTGTTGTGCAGGTCGCCAGCGCGATGAACGCCCGAGTTGGCAAAGCCGTTTACTCTGTCTTTGTTTTTGTACTAATTACGCTCTTGATCCAGTTGTTCATGAACTGGACATCGGCGTACTTCGCCCTAAAGTCTCAGGGCATTCCAGACGTCGCGTTACTGTTCGTTTCTTCAATCCTGGGCTTACTGTTTGTTGTCGTGTATCGTCGCCGCGAGACTGTGTCACAGTGCGTCACGTTCGCTTCGCTTTCGGCATTGGCCGTGCCAGTTTCGTTTGTCACCTCGTCACAGATGCAGGCGTTCTTGTACCCGAAGGCGGGGCCTGCCCATGTTGTAACGTCTCGTTGCGAGAATCCAGTTCCCGTCGTGATGATTATTTTCGACGGTTTGAATGGCATGGCACTGCTTGATGAGCGACTTGAACTGGATGCTGTTCGCTATCCCGGATTTGCTCGCCTCGCTGCATCCAGCACGTGGTATCGAAATACATCAACGGTGCACTACCGAACTGACAACGCTGTTCCTGCGATTCTGACAGGCTGCATTCCGCCGGACAATCTGCTGCCGACCGAGGAATCCTATCCGGACAATCTGTTCCGCCGAATCTACGACTCGGAACAATACGATCTAACGGTGTTTGAACCGTTTACTCGCCTGTGTCCAGCAGAAATTTCTCCGGAACCAGACCCCGTTGATTTGGTCAGCCAACAGTTGTCGTTGATCAGCACACTGGTTCTGGTTTATCTGGACAACACGTTACCCGACGAATTTTCATACGTCGATGCGATTACTCCGCTGCCCTGGTTTGGTCTACGAGACAAACCGCTATTTAACGAAGAGACATCCATCGGCCTGGTAGGCTACGGCTGGGATACTCAACGAAAACACCAGCTTGAACATTTCCGGAAGTGCCTTGTCCCTTCTGAAAAGCCTACGTTTCGTTTTTTGCATGTGGTGTTGCCTCATTATCCGTGGTGCTACCTGCCTTCCGGGAAATCCTATGGAAACCTGAGAGCCGTTGACATACCGGTCGGTGCTCATGGAGCCCTTGGGGAAGACTGGGGCCCCGACGAACTGGCCAGCGACCAGGCGTGGCAACGTTATCTGCTGCAACTGGGATTCGCTGACACTTATCTAGGGCAGATTCTGGACCAGCTTGAATCAGAAAAACTGCTGGATGAGTCGCTGATGATTGTGGTCGCTGACCACGGCGCCGCTTTCAAAGCAAATACAAGCCGACGTGTGCCGACGGCAGACACACTCGAAGACCTGATGCCCGTCCCTTTGTTTGTGAAGCTGCCCGGGCAGCAATCCGGCAGTGTGTCTGACAGAAATGTTGAGACGATTGACGTCTTCCCAACCATTGCAGACGTGCTGCAGATGTCTCCGGACATTTCGGTTGACGGAAGTTCGTTAATTGATGAGCGACAGCCGTCGCGGCTCCGCAAACACCTGGTCGGCGTCGGCGGCCCCGTCATCGTGGAACCCGATTTTCCGAAACGATTCGACTATGCCCGACGAGCCACCCAACGCTTTGGATCGGGAAACAGCGACAAGCTAATTACTTCGCTGAATGTTCTGCCCGAACTGATCGGCCAAAGCATTTTAGACCTTTCGATATCCGATCAGCCGGGTGTTAACCTTGAGGTCTACACCGGCATCGACGGCCGTGTGACTGCCACTGACTCCTTCGTCCCCTGTTTCTTTAACGGCATCGTGCTGAACAACAAGACAACACTTCCCGTTTTTCTGGCTGTCGCTGTCAATGGGAAGATTTGTGCGACAACAAGAACATTCCGCGATCCGCTGGTTGACCACTGCTGGGCCGCAATGTCACCGGAATCTGCATTTCAAATCGGAGACAATGATATCTCGGTCTTTGAAGTGCAGACGGTATCAGAACAGGTGGTTCTGAAAAAATGCCACGTCGAAAAAATATAGTTCTTCGTAGGCTCAGACGTCACCAGGCTGGCGAATCATGATTGGCTAAGAAGCCATTTACTGAGCCGAGGCATCCAGTTCTGAAAGCTTCAAACGCACACTTAGAATGTACGGCTGCTGACCTGCTGACCAATGACCATAAGTTGTGGTGACGATCGTTCCATCCGGAAGCACTTCGACTCCCGGATAAGCACAGTCCGCACCTTTCCTGTTATCTTTGAGCCGCACAACATACTGACCTTCTTTGCCGTCAACAAGGTCCTGATAAGTGCCAACCCAGCCGACCCAATCGCCTTCGTGTTCTGGCTTTGTGAGCCCTTTAGGCTGAAGGCTGCGAAACGAAATAAACAGGCGACCATCCGGCAGGTATTTTCCCGTGTGCCGATCGCCGTTCAAAGACGCTGGCATGTCGCGATGGTTTGACCATGTCTTCGCTTCGTCGTCGCTAAAAATGATCTGCGAATTGTGCTGACGACTGTTTTCTCGCAGCAGTACTGCCAACTGTTTTCCGTCGGGCGATCGCAGAATGCCGGGCTCACAAATGTGATGAGTGGATGACCTATCGACAACATCAGGAAAGCTCCATGTCAATCCGCCATCTGTAGACAACGTCTGGTACAGCGTGAAAGTTCGAGGCTGGACTCCATCTGGCTTGCCAGTAAAAAAACGTCCGTCATCATGAAACATAGCAAGGTAGTGGCCATCGCCCGTCTTCAGGCCTGCAACACAGCCCATATTAACAATGCCTCCCCAGTCACCAATCGGCTCCAGTTCGGACCAGGTGGATCCATCGTCTTCCGTCACTGCCATTCGACATGGATACAAACCGGAAAACATGATGATTCGTTTTTTTCCCTCGGTACCATAAACACGATGCAGTGTTGGGACTTCCCTGGACGTCGCCCAACTGGCGGGTGTCGGCAGGCGTTCGCTCCAGGTTAGCCCGCCATCCTTTGATCGTTTGTAAACGATCGGACCACGCCCGTGTCCCTTCGGATAGACACACAACATCGTGTGGCCATCTTCCAACAGAACGGTCGTTGGGTGCCCGAGATACTGCCCCGCTTCGTGATCGACGACGACCTGACGATACGACTGATCATTCAAGTCTATATAGGGAATGCTGTACGGACGATCCGCAGCGACGACCACTGAAGAAATGAATAACACCAGAATGAGCGAGAAGGACAAGCGTTGCATGGTGGGCTTCTGTATTGAGGCTGGGCGAAAAACATTCACAAAGGCATCAAGGGGATTCGGAAGTTACTTGCCGGGTATCTGTCGCGGCTTTATTTCAGCACGGTCGCCATCCAACGCCTTAATGGGAAAGATGCTGGACGTGTTGTGTTGCTGATCCATCAGGTGTTCCAGCTGATTCAACAGGTCGCGATGTTCAGCAGCCACGTCTTTTCGTTCGCTGATATCATCTGCCAGATTGTAGAGCTCCGTCTTGATGCGGCCCTTCGCCAGATTCTGCCGCACAGCCTTCCAATCGCCCACGCGAACTGTCTGTTGTCCGCCATAGCCGGAAAATTCACGGTATAGAAATGTACGTTCCGGCTGCTTCTGCCCCAGTAACGTGGGCAGGAAGTTTATGCCATCAATGCCTTTAGGAACTTTGCCCGCAGCACCAGCGGCCGCCATCAATGTGGGCAGCCAGTCTTCAAAGCCACTCACCCGATCCTGTTCAGATCCTGCCTTTATTTTTCCTGGCCAGCGAACCAACGTGGGTACTCGAACGCCGCCTTCATACAACGAACCTTTCAGGCCGCGCAGTTCGCCCACGCTTTGGAAGAACTTGAAGTCGACTTCTTTGTCAAGATGCGTTGTGCCATTATCTGAACTAAAAACAACCAGTGTGTTGTCGGCAAGTCCCAGTTCGTCCAGCTGGTTCAACACGTTGCCGACATACTTATCCATCCGGCTAATCATAGCGGCATACGCGGCTCGCGGGGTAAAGTGCGGCGTGTATCCATAGCCACCTTCTTTAGTAAACGGCGGATCGGTCCAGCCGAGTTCGTGATAGGGTTTCAGGTCTGCATCTGGCACATGCAGAGCGACGTGAGGTATGACGGTTGGGTAGTAGCAAAAGAAGGCTTCTTCTTTATTGGCACGAATGAATTCCAACACTTGAGCATTAATACGGTCGGGCGCGTAATCTGTGCCCTTGAACTGATCATAGCTGGCTGGCACCGTTTTATCGTCGCCTAATGCGAAGTCAGCATGGCCATCCACCGGCGGGTTATTGTTGAGTTCAACATGAGCACGATCACGGCGAAGATAAGACGGGTAATAACTGTGAGCGTGAGACTGGCACAGGTAGCCGAAAAAGCGGTCGAAGCCCTGATCCAGTGGATGCCCGCACGAATTCGGGCCACCCAGTCCCCACTTGCCGAAAGCTCCGGTAACGTAACCTTCCGCCTGCATGAGTTCGCCGATGGTGACTTCGTAATCAGGAATCGGTTCCTGACCTTCCGGAGGCGTCGCTTTGTTGCTGCGGATATACGCGTGCCCTGGATGTTTACCCGTCATCAGCACGCATCGCGACGGTGCACAAACGGCGTTGCCACAGTAGTGCTGCGTCAGTTTCATGCCTTGTTCAGCAAGCCGATCCAGATTTGGTGTCTTAATCAGCTTCTGCCCAAAACAACCCAGTTCACGGTAGCCCAGATCGTCGGCAAGAATAAACACCACGTTCGGCTTTTCAGCCGCTCTTACAACGCTGGAAGACACCACCAACAGCAACAAGGCAAACAGAAGACGTGCAGGGCTCACCATTTTACTGCTCCGTGTGCGTGTAACTGTTTCTTCAGCCGAGTTGACTGGAAAATCCGATATCACTGTGTTTCAAGCAAGCTTTCAGGCGAAAGCAGTTCCTCGCAGGAAAAGCAGCGGCCTACAGAACCAATCCACGTCGACCGCCGATACTCAATCACCCCTGCCGCATTAGGTGGTGCGGCAGCACGATTTACTACCGCAAAAATCGCTTCGCATTGGCGAACGTCTTCGGGTCTTTTTCTTCAAGTGTTTTCAGATGCTCGGCCGCTTCCAGTGCATATGCCGGCACATCGCTGGCACCTTCCTCTACGTCTTTGTTGCAATAGAAGAAATAACGCACGATGGCTCGTTTGATGGACGGGATGTCGAATTCCTCTTTGTCGTACATTTCCATCAGCCTGTCCTGCACACCCCAGTCTTTCCAGCGAGCGAGGTCCGCTATAACAAGGTCTGACAGTTCGGGGCGATCCAGCAACATGCGAAGAGACTGCTTTAACCGATCTTTGCTGATCCGATCAGGTTCGTACGTCCACATAAATCGCAAGGTCTGCATGGTGGCATAAACTTCGCTAAATGGCAGCTTCACCTCTTCGCCATCTTTATTGACGTAGGTGGTCGATAGCATTTTGTTCTTTTCAAGAACTTCCAGTCCCTTTTCACCGGCGATGATCAGATAGCCAGACATCACGCCTTCAATACCAAGTCGAAAATCCGAATCCGGCAGCAGAATTTTCTGCTTCATTGCTTCCGCATCTTCTTCCTGACCGCAAAGCCCCAGCAGCAAACCATACAGGCCGATGCGAGTTACGGGCGTTTCTGTATCAACAACCCACTGTCGCAGTTTTTCACGAGGCATCCGGTCGCTCAGCGGCTTAATCACTTCATACGGAGCTGACGCAAATTCGGCATAGGCATCATTGGCAACCGTTAGTTCCGGGTGCTGCAGAAAATCCAGAAAGTAAGCGAGCCGTTCGATCTTCGCGGCTTCTTCAGTAGCCGGCATCGGCAGCTCAGACACGTACTTCCACGAAGACTTCGTTGCTTCGTTAGGCACGCTCCAGTCGACCAGCTTTATGTCCGGCCCCATTAGAATGTAAAGAGCATCCTGTTTTCCGGCGATGTACTGAGGCAGTTCCAGTTCTTCATTCAGCTTGAAGATGTCGCCCTGCGACTTACCGATCTCGACAATCTTGAATTTGGCTGTCCTGGCAGAATCGTTGGTTGGCTTTTCGCCGCCGATCCATTGGCCCAGCAGCAGGTGGTTAACCTGTCCAACCTGTTCCGCCATGGTCAGCGACGGGGCATCACAAAATGGACACCAGTTGGCAACAATGTTGGTGGCGAAACTCGCCAACGACAACAACACAACGGCAGGAAGAGCGGGAAGAGCGGGAATTTTCATGGCAAATCCGAACGGCTGGTAATCACTTCAGAACGCGGGCATCTTTGATACGGTACAGCTGAAACAGCTCTGTGTCATCCGCTTCGGGGTCTATTTGGAACACACCTTCCACATCGAATGCTTTCGCCTCGATGTAGTCCGTTGTTTCTCCTTCGGCCAAGCCGACTTCAAGAATGTCATAGACCAGCGGATCGCGTCCGAAGCAGCAGATACTGTTGTCCCGAGCTAGTGCGAACCCGGTCAAGCCGGTCGCCTCAAACGTGGGATACATGAATCCGCGCAGACGAACCCGTTTTCCATTCAGGTCTTTCAGCCATTGAGGAAAATGGTCCACCGCATTGGCGGGAACCGGTTCCATGTTTAGAACCTTCAACAGGTCAATGTCGTCGTAACTGATTCTCAGAGCCTTTTGTTCGCCTTCTGTCTGAAAGCGTTTTTCCGGAATCAATAGACTGATTTCTCGGGGCTCGGTAGCAGTGGTTGAACCTGCTGGCAGAAGATCACCTGCAACGGCTGCCAATGGCTTTTCCGGCATTCCGGTCGTCTCGGCAGATGTCAGCTTGATACCCGGTTGGCCGCTGTCCGTGCCAGCCGCCGCGACAACGGTTTCCGCTACATTGCCTGCCCCTTCATTCGTCGCTGTTGGTGAAGGTTCGCCTGTTGACGAAATTTCATCTGCAGCGGCCGGGGTTCTGGCAGAAGGCTTACCTGCAGCGCCGTCCGGAGCAGCATCTGCGGCTGAAATCTGACTCGGTTTTGCTTTGATCGCCGCCTGATCAGCATCAACAGTCGCAGTCGCAGTCGATTCGTCAGCGGCTGGCGGTGACGGCAAAGAAGCGTATTCGATGTATGCAGCAGACTCAGAACAGCCTGCCAGAAACAGACAGCCGCCCAGCCCTGCGATGATCAATCGAATTGAACCAAACCTGAAGACATCCATTTCCTGCTTCTCCTGAAATTGAGTGTCTCCACACGATCCCGTTCTGCAGGAGCAACCCTCGCCGCTTCTCAGAATATCGTGGGAGCACGTTCTACTATTTTTGCGTCGACCGTATAAACCGGCTCGCCTTCGCCCGCATTTACGTTCGCATTTAAAATACCCGCAACTGCTACCAATGTGTTCGGAAACGCTCGGGTGGTCAGGCCATCTGCCATCTTCACAACCATCATGTCAAACGGCTGCGGTTCACCACCAAAACAACATTCTCCGTTATCTTTCAGGAAGACAAACTCCCTCAAACCTTCTGACTGGCGAGTCTGCCACATGTATCCTTTAAGATAAACCTGAGTACCAATCAGTGGTGCCACGTCCGGGTGAATTCGCCTGGCGCCACCAAAATAGACAAACTCCTTCTTGGAGATTTCGTTCGGAAAATTCACTCGAGCATAACCTGGCGGACACTCGTTTTCATACGCTCGAGCCATCTGCGCTGAACCCAACCCCAGGCACAACATCGAAAGAATCGCTCCCGCCAGAGCAAACCCTTTTCCCTTTACCAAGCCTCCAGCGGAGTGAATCCGCACGACGGCCGCTATTCCGACAACCGCCCCCACTACCGCCAGGCCAATGCCAAAAACACCAGTAAACGCGGTCAGACTGGCAATTCCAAGCACCAGCGCTACGGGACCCCAAGGCGAAACCGGCGTATAGCCAAATTCGTCATAATCAGCATCGGGAGCCCATGTTGAATTGGTAGTTTGTGACATCGTTCCAGCGGGCTTAGACGTTGGTGGATTGAGTGTTTGTTCAGACATTGTTTAATTCCCAGCCAACCAAAATAACATAAACCGTTGGCAGCACGAGTCTTGCGAACTCTAATGCGTCGATAAAGACCCACACGGCGGCTCGGAAACAAAGCTTCCCGGACCAGCCTATGATACGCTCGTTTTCCAACATTCGATAGCAAAAACAGCCGGAATCAACGCTTCCGAACAGCGGCAACCGCAAGCCGTATCCCACTCGCCTGCTTTGCACTGAGGGGGAAGTTGCCCGCCAGCCGTTCCGAATTCTGCGGCTTACGATGCTAGACGCCTGCTCACCAAAACAGGACCGCTCTGGAAGCGGTCCAAAAAAAACTCCGGCAAACTTCACCATTCAAGCACGACGCGTGACCGAGTGGATTTTGCTATGGCTGCATTCACTTGCGCGCGTCGCGGGCTTCAAAATTTGCGATTTCAGGACCAGCTCTGGCCATCTATGGACCGGTGAATAACAGGGATTCCAATGCATACAAGATTGCTAGAAAGTGTGCACCGTGTCACATCTGAGCGAATCAGCACAAGGCCGCCTGATTGCTTTTGACGACTGTGAAGAATGCAAATACCTTCTCTCGCTGTCAACGGCACAGCCTGCCGCGCTCTCAACTCGGAATGTGTTTTGCGGTCGACTTATCTTAGTATCGGCTGACACGCGGTGGATACCATTCGGTCGTTTTTTGCCCACGGCTAACAGCTGGATCAGTCAAATCACACGGCACACTATCTCTGGCAGCACTGCTGATCGTTGCTGCGGTATTTTCGGCGGCGGGCAGTCTTCTAGAGAAACGACCGCTCAGGACAACAAACCTGTTCCTCCCGAAAACGACAAGGCTGAACATCGAGAATTCATGCGCGGCAAGTTGTCGATGGCGCAGAAAATTATTGAAGGTATTGCCACGGAAGACTTCGACATGATCAAACAGGGAGGTCTCGAACTGGTTTCCATCGCCGAATCTGCCGCGTGGAAGTCGACTCGAGATCCCATCTATCAATATTACAGTGCCAACTTTGAACAGGCAGCGAAATCACTCATTGACGCGGCGAAGTCCAAAAGCGTTGAAAAGGCCACGTTCGCCTATGTGCATGTGAACTTTTCGTGCACCACCTGTCACCAGCACGTTCAAAGGAACCGTGTGTCTGGCTAGTTAGTGCAGCACGCACTATAAATTAGGCGATACAAATCAACGCGAGATTGGCCACTAACCCGAATCACGGAGCGGTGCGCGACAGAAAAGCATTGCCGATTAGCAATTGCGACCGCTTCGCTTGGCCGGGCCGTCCGAAGCGGTCGTCTGCCGACCTGGATTGATGCACGAAATAACGCAACCTGCTAGTCGCGAAACGACTTGATTCCCTGCTTTGCTCGTTGCAGCGAAACAGTAGTCACATCGAGCCCAAATTCTCGGGCGACTTCAGCGTCCGACACTTTACCAAGCCGCTTTAGCATCTTCGCAGTCCATGGTGCGTTGAACTGCTTCTGAAAAGGAGGAATTCCCAGCGACTCTCGCTTGCTGCGAACGTGCCGACGGCCTCGACCTGTTACTTTGGAAACATGCGTGTCTGCAAAGCGGCCCAGCATTGCAAGTTCCGCTTTTCCCCAAGGCTTGCGGGGTTCGTAACCACTTGCCGACGGATCAATTCCGAGCGAATGTCGCTTTGAACTGACGACTTCGGCGGACACGTCCAGCAGAGCAGCTAGTTTAGCGTCAGGCATTGTGCCGATCTTCTTCAGATCAGCCGCTCGCCAAGTGTATTTATTGTCCGACCACGACAGGCCGAAAGCCGGAATCCCAAGTCGGGCGCGCTTCATGTAAACAGAAGTAGACGCCAGGCCCAGCTTGGCAGCCACTTGCTGATCGGACATTGTGCCCAACATTTTGATCTTAGCGTCCGTCCATTTCACTCGCTGAAAAGTTGGAATTCCGCGACTGATTCGTTCTTTGCGCAGCACACTGGCGGCAACGCCGGAAAGTTCAGCCAGTTCTGTGTCTGGAATTTTTCCCAGCTTGCTTATCACGGTACGTGGTAGTGTGTCAGCTTTTGAAGCAGCGGCTTTTGGCGCTGGCGACTTTGATACTGCTGCCTTCGTCTTCGTGGCTTTGGACTTAGTAGCCTTGACGACTTCGGATGTTTGTTTCTTGACCGGTTTGGTGGTCGTTTTTTTTGCCATGGCAACTTCTCTCGAATCTTTTTACGCAACAGACAGTAAATTAGAAAAAACAGGTGCCACGTTCCGGCGGACACGCTTACTGTCAGACCTGACACATGTGCTGTGTGTCTTAGATGAAAGCTATCCTAATCTGGTTTGAGCGACCTGATGTAACGAGACCTCATAAATTTTCCAGAATACCTAACTGCCACTCAACCATCGGATGGCACCACGCTGGATGGGAACTACCGTTTTGCCAGCTGGAAACTGGTAATATACTCAAGGGGCACCACTTCCGACGGGCAATCATGTGCCATCCACTGGAACGCATCGAAGTTTCAGTTGCCGCCCAAAATAGTCTTCGACAACAGAACATCCGTCAGACTTTTCCGGCGTTCGGCAAAAGCAACTTCTCGACACGGAAGTTAACTGGCGGGGGAACCCCTCGCGTTTGGGATTCTGCTAGCCCCCTGAGTCCCGCGGTTGTTGGCCACCTGGCAACGGCAACAACACTCACGCCTTTAGAATTTTCCGATCCGTCGCTCAAGCTTTGAAATTGCAATAAACGATGTTGTGACTTCCGGAAAGGTTACTGTTTGCCGCAGGTTTGTCGGCCCTGAAAAGTCTGGAAAGGTCACCATGCCAGACCGCGAAACGTTCACGCCATGAACTCATGCGCTGACCAGTCTTAGCCCGCATCGAATTGCAGAACCCCACTGCCCGGGCTGTGGTTTGCAACATCGACTTCACGGCTAAGGTTGGCAAACTTCTCGGTTGACTGAAGTCTCTGCCTGAAACCGAACTCATTGCAACAACGGTTGATTCGACGCGACGGCGGGAACTGTTAAGATCGCACGACAATCGTGTAACGCGATGTCTGTTGTGCAGTCCTGCATCGTTTTCTGATCAATGAAGGCGTTCCGTCATGAATCGTTTTTCCCGTCTTTTCTCGCTGTTGCTTGTCGGCACATCACTCCAGTCCATAGTCCAGTCGGAAGATTCCATGCCGAAAAAGATTCGTTCCGTTGAAGGCATTACCGAGTACGAACTCGATAACGGCCTGAAGATATTGCTGTTTCCTGACGTTTCTCGGCCAACCGTCACAGTTAACCTGACGGTGTTTGTTGGTTCTCGCCATGAAGGCTACGGCGAAGCCGGAATGGCCCACCTTCTGGAACACATGGTGTTTAAAGGAACGCCTACGTATCCAGACATCCCGAATCTGCTTAAGGAACGGGGCGCTCGCTTTAATGGAACGACATGGCTGGACCGCACTAACTATTACGAAACCATGGCCGCCAGCGATGACAACATGGAACTTGCGATTCGCCTGGAAGCTGATCGGATGATCAACAGTTTCATCAAAGGCGAAGACCTTGCGTCAGAAATGACCGTCGTGCGAAACGAATTTGAGCAGGGTGAAAACAGTGTTCAACGAGTGATGATGCAGAAGATGATCGGAGCTGCGTTCGAATGGCACAACTATGGTAAATCAACAATCGGTAACCGAGCCGACATTGAACGTGTTCCGGTCGAAAGTCTGAAACGTTTTTACCAACGATTCTACCAGCCCGACAATGCCATGCTGATTGTTGCCGGAAAGTTCGACACCGATAAAGCACTGGCCTTTTCCCAGAAATACTTCGGCGCGATTCCTCGACCGGAACGCCAGTTGGATCAAACCTACACCGAAGAACCCGCTCAGGACGGCGATCGTTTGGTCACCGTGCGGCGAGTCGGTGATGTGCCGATGGCAGGCCTCACGTATCACATTCCTTCCGGCGGGCACCCTGACTATGCGGCCGTGAATGTGATGGCAACAATTATCAGTTCTGAACCGTCCGGTCGGTTGTACGATTCGCTGGTGAAGAAGCGACAGGCCGCGTCAGTTTCCGGCACCACGTTCGCTTTGCACGATCCAGGCATCATGCTGTATATGGCCGAAGCGGCTCAAGGCATCGATGCGGTGGAACTGCTGCAATACATGATCGACGCCGTTGAAGATGGACCGGCATTCAGCGAACAGGAAGTCGAACGAGCTCGACAGCAGTTGCTGAAGCAGCGCGAACTCAGCGTAGCGAATTCAACAGGCGTCGCCATCGGACTTAGTGACTGGGCGGCTCAGGGCGACTGGCGATTGTTCTTCCTCTTCCGCGACCGTCTCGAAAAAATAACGGTCGAAGACGTGAATCGAGTCGCCGATAAATATCTGGTTCGCAACAACCGCACCGCGGGGCTGTTTGAACCAACGGTCGGTGCCGAACGAGTAACAATACCGCCAAATCCGAATCTTGCCGAGATGATCGGCGATTACCAGGGTCGCGAACAGATTGCTCAGGGAGAAGACTTCGATCCGTCGCCACTCGCCATCGAATCGCGATTGACGCGAACCACGCTCAATGACGGAAAGATGAAGGTTTCGATTCTGCCCAAGAAAACTCGAGGCGAAACCGTCAACCTGCGACTGACCATGCGATATGGAAACCTCAACGACATGAAAGGCAAAGCTACGGCGGCCGAAATGCTGCCCGCCATGCTTTCACGCGGGACCAGGGATTTAAGTCGCCAGGATATCGAAGATGAGCTGGACAAATATCGAGCTCAAGTCAGTATTAGCGGCGGTGTCGGACGAATCACTGTCAGCCTGCAGACTCTGCGAAGCAACCTTCCTGCTGTTATGGGTATCCTGCGACAAATGCTTCGCGAACCGTCTTTGCCAGACGAAGAATTGCAACTGCTTAAGGAATCTCAACTCGCCTCGGCCGAACAACGCCTAACGGACCCAACGGCAATCGCGAACAACACGGTTCAGACGCTGATCAGTCCTTACCAAAAAGATGATCCTCGCTACATCACCAGCCTTGAAGAAGACATAGAACGAACCAAGGCCGTCAGCATCGAAGAAATTCGTGCTCTGTACGAAACAATGGTGCAGGGCACCGATGGAGAACTCACGATCATTGGCGACTTCGATATGGAATCCGCTCAACCTGTGGTGATGGAAATTCTTAAAGACTGGACGACCTCCGATATCGTCTACGAACGGATTCCTTTAATTGCCAACAACAACACAATTGGCAGTTTGCAGTACATCAATACCCCGGATAAGGCGCAGGCAACATACTTTTCGGCCATGACACTACCGATCCGCGACGATCACGAAGACTTTCCCGCGTTGACACTTGGCAACTATATTCTGGGTGGTGGCTCGCTGGCTTCCAGACTTGGTATCCGAGTTCGGCAACAGGAAGGACTGTCTTATGGCGTTCAATCAGCTTTACAGGGCTCGCCCGTGGACGAACGAGCCACGTTCTATGTGTATGCCATTTGCGCACCCGACAAAGCAGATCGTGTGCATGAAGTGATTCAGGAAGAACTTGCAAAACTTCTAAAGGACGGTATTACCGAAGAAGAATTGACTCAGCAGAAAACCGGCATTCTGGAACAACGCAGTCTCAGTCGCACGTCGGATGGAACACTCGCCGCGTCTTTAGCGACACTGACTTTCGCTGGCAGAACAATGGAATTCACGGAGGAGTTCGAAAACAAACTTCGATCTCTGACCGTAGATGATGTCAACGCTGCACTGCGGAAGCACATCAATCCGGAACGCCTTTACACCGTCCTGGCAGGAGACTTTGAAAAAGTCAAAGCCGACGCTGCCAATAACTAACAGGCACGAATCCACTATTTGATGAAGCGAGTTCACACAACGATTTGTTCAGACATCAATTCGACATCCGGAGTTTCGCAATGTTGCGTTTTCATACCTGTGCGGTCGTTTCAGCGGCGTTGTTTGCCAGGACGCTGTTTGCCAGTGCGTTTGCCGACGAAAAGAACCTTGTGTATCCAGAAACCAAAACCGTCGATCAGGTCGATGATTTCCACGGCACCAGCGTCGACGATCCTTACCGCTGGCTGGAAGACGATGTTCGAGAATCCAAAGACGTCGCCGCGTGGGTGGAAGCTCAGAACAAACTGACGTTTGCTTATCTAAAAAGTCTTCCGGGTCGTGACGCGATCGCAAAACGGATGACCGAACTTTGGAACTACGAAAAAATCAGTGCGCCGTCAAAGGAAGGTGGACGTTACTACTTCTTCCGAAACGACGGTCTTCAGAACCAAAGCGTTCTAATGATGCAGAACACTCTGACGGACGAACCCAAAAGTCTGATTGACCCCAACACGTGGTCGCCGGATGGCACTATCGCTCTTGCCGGCACCGAGTTCAGCGACGATGGCAAGTTCGCAGCATACGGCATTCAGGATGGTGGGTCCGACTGGCGCACATGGCGGATCATGGAAATCGAATCCGGCAAACTACTGGACGACGAACTGAAGTGGATCAAGTTCAGCGGCATTTCCTGGACGCCGGATAGTAAAGGCTTCTTCTATTCTCGCTATGACGAACCCGCCGACGGTGCCGCTTTTCAATCTCTCAACCTGAATCAAAAAGTGTTCTATCACAACGTTGGTACGGCTCAATCAAAAGACAAACGGATCTATCAACGCCCGGACGAACCCGAATGGGGCTTTAACGCAGACGTGTCCGAAGATGGGCGCTATCTGGTAATCACCATCTGGAAAGGCACCGACGATCGCTATCGAGTAATTATCAAAGACCTCAGAAAGCCGGACTCCGAGCCATTCGATCTGATCAGTAACTTCGAACACGAGTACACGTTTATCGGCAACGAAGGTACTCGCCTGATGTTTCAGACAAACCTGGACTCGCCACTTGGCCGCATCATCGGGATCGATCTTGATCAGCCCGAACAGGTTCACTGGACTGAAATAGTTCAGGAAACAGAAAATACGCTCACCAGTGCCACCATTGTGGATGATCTAATCATCGGCCAGTATCTGAAAGATGCGAAAACTCAGGTGCGGCTTTACGGTCTGAATGGCAAGTTCGTTCGAGAAGTCGAATTCCCTGGCATCGGCTCGGCGTCTGGTTTCGACGGAAAAAAAGATCACACAGAAACGTTCTACAGCTTCAGCAGCTTTGCTACACCTCCCAGTACTTATCGTTATGACATGGAAACCGGTGAAAGCACTCTGCTGCGTCAGGCAAAGGTCGCTTTCAATCCCGACGACTATGAAACAACACAAATCTTCTATGACAGCAAAGACGGCACAAAGGTGCCCATGTTCATCTGCCATAAACGGAACATCAAGCTGGATGGCACCAACCCGACTCTACTTTACGGATATGGCGGATTCAACATTTCACTTAGCCCGGGCTTCAGTGTCAGCCGGCTGACATGGATGGAACTCGGTGGAGTTTTTGCGATGGCCAACCTGCGTGGTGGCGGCGAATACGGTGAACCGTGGCATAAGGCGGGAACGAAGCTGCTAAAGCAAAACGTTTTCGACGACTTTATCGCTGCTGCTGAATGGCTGATTGCGAACAGATACACGTCATCAAAGAAGCTGGCCATTCAGGGCGGAAGCAACGGCGGACTTCTTGTCGGAGCCTGCATGACTCAACGACCCGACCTGTACGCCGCGTGTCTTCCAGCCGTCGGTGTGATGGATATGCTGCGTTTCCATCAGTTCACAGCAGGCCGGTTCTGGGTAGATGACTATGGCTGCGCTGACAACCCGGAAGAATTTAAAGCTCTGAAAGCGTATTCTCCATACCACAATCTGCAGGGCGGTGTTCAGTATCCGGCAACTCTGGTTACGACGGCTGATACTGACGACCGAGTCGTGCCCGGCCACAGCTTCAAGTTTGCGGCTCAGTTACAGGCGTCTCAGTCAGGGACAGCCCCAACACTGATCCGCATCGAAACCCGGGCTGGCCACGGTTCCGGCAAACCCACCGCCAAAATCATCGAAGAAGCGGCCGACCAATGGGCGTTTCTGGCGAAGAATCTGGACATGACTATCGCACCTTAAATGCTGTCTGAGGCAGTCAGCAGTTGGGCAGTTAAACAGCCGTACAATTGGCGAAACACACTGAAGAGAGCGGTTGTAATTTCGCCCTTTGAGCAGTCAACCCTGCGAATTTTCGAGCTAATCAAGAGCTCACTGACACCGTCACACCGGATTCTGTTTCACGTACATCGATCTGAATATCCAGAAATCGCTGCAGTACATTGATGTGCGTTAAAGAATGCTGACTCAACTTGGTGGTGACAAACGATCCTCCATGTTTAACGGCGAAATCAGCCCTTTAAGCCGCACTCAGGCCGAGTGGTAAAAGAATCTGATCTGCAAGAAACTCACCAATCGGCACGCCCCTCTTTAACCATTTGCGCACTTCTCGAACAACTTCGTCCGCGACTTTTTCGGCACGCACTCCCTGTCGACCGAAAGCCGTAAAGACTTCCGTAATGTGCTCGCATTCAACTTCGGCAGACACAACATTGCCAGGGCCATTGGCTCTTACGCTGCAACCACTAACTTCGTCTGCACGCCAGTTCAGTTTTCGTTGAGCCTGCGTGACTTCTCGTTCCGCGATCTCTACCGGAAGGTTGGCCACGATCGCCGTCAGCTTACGGCGTTTCAGTTTGCCGGCTTCCAGCAGATCAAAGCCCGACAACATTTCAGATGGCTGAATTTCCACCACTGCGCGGCCTCCACCAGCGGGATAAAAGCCATGTCTTTCTAATCGCATCTGCACGTCAGGGCCCATTCGATTAACCAGCGGCAGATACACGTGCTGCAGAAACTCAAACGGCGGAGCCCATTGGTTGTGAGTTCCACCTTCCAGAATAATGGTCGTGGGGCCATCCGCTGTCAGCAACGGTGGCAGCACAGTTTGCAGCACCAACATCGCGCTGCCGGCTGAGCCGATGCTGAACTGATAACGACCTGTCTTAACAGCGGCGGGGTGGAACTCGATTTCCCTCGATCCCAGCTCCGCACCAACCAGCGTCCCGTTACAGATTTCAGACGCGGCTTTCACCGACGTCAAATGCTTTCGGCCAAGTCCGGGCAGCGATCGCCCCGCCCGAATGTTTTCGATCGCACTGACCTGCCCGTTACGACAGCCAGAGCCATCGACGAGCGAACCATCTGGCCGCCACCTTCTCCCTGACATCCATCGATGGTAACAAGATCTGACATGTTCTGAAAACTTTGAATTGCGGTCAGGCCGGTTCCCATGACCAGACGATTAGGACGACAGATATTGGCCGGTCAAAACCGACCCAACGTTTGACTGCTAGAGGCGGTCCCTCAATCGCTTATTTACAGGTACGCGGCGAGCAAGTGAATGCAACCATTTTGAAATCCACTTGCTCCCGCGTTGGACCTGAATGAAGAAGTTCACGGGGCCGCTTCTGGTCATATCTACAAGTGACGATGCTGAGGATAGCAGAACTCAACTCGATAACTGACATCGCGCGACACCGACAGCTCTTTGGCGCGGTCGACAAACCACCATCCGAGTACTCGGTTGCTGCGAACAGCCGCCTGACTTTCCTGAGACGCGGTGTCGGCAGCGAATGTTACGAAACGATTTTCTTCTGTTTTCTTCATGATCTGTTTCCTGATTAATCCCGGCGAACTCAAACGAAATGAGCTGCCGGCTTGAATGCATCAGAAGACACTCACGGCCACCGAAAAGTTCGGTGAATTGATCCAGCTGGAAAAGAGCCAGCGGACCATTTTGTCCTCGCTTTCCTGCAGAATACAGGCTGGGCACAGTCGCGGATGATCTGGATGGGCACCGCGACTCTATTTTTAAAACGGCTTAGTTTACAAGCACGCAGCACCAGTAAGTGAGTCGGGCTATTGCTGAAACTCACTTTCTGGCGCTGCGTAGTCGGAAGGCGACGGCAGATTATGTTCCAAAAAAGTCGCCGTATCTCGACCAGACTCTGACTGGACGGCGGCAGTTGTCGTGTGCTATTGAAGCAACTATGGCAGCTACTCTGGTAATTATTGGAAACACTCACCGCCGCGAATTTTCGAAATTTGCGTTGTGGCTGTGCGCTCAGCGATCGCTCAAAGTTGTGGCCGAATTCGCTGCGATTGCAGATGCGTTTGTTGATAACGGCCAGACACTGGCCGATGCCGACATAACGATTGTGCTGCAATCGTGGTCTGACCAATATCCGAAACAGGAAGCTGATCGACTGATCGGGCAAACCCTGTTTCATCGATTGATTTGCTGCTACGGGCCGTGGTGCGAATCTGACGGACGCAATCGCGACGTCTGGCCGGATGCCGTCCGTGTTTCCTTGCGACTTGCCGAATCTGTCCTCGAACGCGAATTCGAGCGCATCGCGGCCGATGAGCCCGCGATTCCGCCGACAGCTGCCCGCGACGAAATCTTTGCTTACCGATTGGGAGAACCGGGCGACTGGAAACCGATCACTGGCCTGCAAGAACTTAACGGGGCGATCATCGGCGCAGACAAGGTTCTGCGGAAGACGCTGTCGATGCTGCTAAGTGATCTGGGAATGAGATCGCTGAGCCTGCCATTAATCAGAGATGACATTCAGCAGCCAGTGCGGCCAAAGGAAACATCAACAGGGCCGGTACACGTCGTGCTCCACGACCTCGATCCCTGGGGCCCTAATGTTGAAGCTTCCGTGAATGCAGCTCGACGCATGTTTCCAGCGGCTGACATACTCGGAATTGCTACCATGCCCGACGCTGGCCTGACAACTGAGATCGCCGATGAACAGCTCCGAGTTGTCATTCCCAAGCTCGATCTCGAAAACGGACTCCGCTGGCATTTGGGACAACTGCTACAACAAATCTGACAACTCACTCTACATTCAGCGGCGAACTCCAACAGCGGCGAACTCCAAGCCGTCTGAAAGGCAGTCCGAAAACCGCGAATTTTCAAACACGCGGCGCTAGCAAGTTAATGCAGCCATTGCAAAATGCATTCGCTCACGCGTCGGGCTTGTACTGACACGTTCGCCGGGGCAGTTTTAAGACGCCCTCCAGAGAAGCACCGGCCGAATCTCGCCAGTCGATGCCTGAACACGATCCAGATACTGTTCTCACATCGTGGCCGCACGATACCATTCTCAAAGCAATCACGAATCTAAGCCGCATTGCCAGGTTACCTGAATCTGATCCGTGTCGGATGATGCTTGAAGACGCTGAACGAGCTTGCCAACAAATGATGGTCGACAAGGTGAATGCCAGACATGAAAACGACTTCAAGTCGCCGCTACCGTTCGGCCTGTATTACATCGCATTGCGGCCGACGGAGACTTCACCGCCAAAGGTGAGGTACGCGTCTCCAAAGTCAGCCTGTCGATTCAAGCCAGTGTCAGCACGATCTGTTTGTCGGAAATGCCTTAAAGGACTAACGACGAAACGAGTTACGTTCGGCGAATAACTGAATTCACGCCACTCGTGTCACGCCGACGCGGCCCTGTTGCCTGTGCCCTGGAGCCCGTTTAATGTCTTCCATGACGTTCCTCGTTTACTCAGATGACTATGAAGTCCTCTCGAAATAGAATCCGACAGTCTGCGGTTCCTTTACGTCGGACACACGACTGTTCTTTTCAGGAACCGCCATGCCTGGTTTCGCCCACGCGTTCAACCGGAAATTTTTCGCAGGATTCATTCAATGCGGCTAATGCAGTGCTCTGTTTTGCTATTCCTTTCGATTGCCGTCATCGCTGCGGACGACTTTCCGCAGGGAGTGAGCAACTCGCAGAATCCGGCGGATGTGTCGCTTTCTCCGCAGGAATCACTGGCTCGCATCACCGTGCCGGATGGTTTCAACGTCACGCTGTTTGCAGGCGAACCGGACATCCGGCGGCCGATCGCGTTCGACTTTGACGATCGCGGACGATTGTGGGTGGTGGAGAATTATTCGCACCCCACCTGGACGAAGGACAACGCGACGGATCGGATTGTGATTCTGGAAGACACCGACAACGACGGAAAATTCGACAAACGCAAACTCTTCTACGACACAGGTCGTTATCTCACCGGCATCGCCCTCGGACACGGCGGCGTGTGGATTGCCAACACGCCCGAACTGTCGTTCATTCCCGATCGCAACCACGACGACGTTCCTGATAACAATCCTGAAGTGATGCTGGATGGTTTTCAGATTTCCACCAACAATGTCGTGAACAATTTTCATTGGGGCCCGGACGGCTGGCTGTACGGAGCCATCGGACTGTCTTCGAAATCACTGGTCGGAAAACCGGGGACGCCTGAAGATCAACGCGTTCCAATCACGCGCGGCATCTGGCGGTTCCATCCGGTGACTCATGTGTTCGAAAAAGTCGCTGAAGGCATGGTGAACCCGTGGGGTGCAGACTTCAACGCATACGGCGACCTGATCACGGCCAACACCGTGATTGCTCATTTGTGGCACATCGTTCCGGGGATGTACTGCGAACGGCGAGCCAACGAGCGAGGCAATCCTTACGCTTACGGACGCATTCAAACGATCGCCAATCATCTGCACTGGGGTGGTGGAGGCTGGCAAAGTTCGCGAGCTCCTGCGAATCAGAAGGCACCGAAGAATAAGGAAGAAGCCAACCATGATCACGATGACGGCTACCAGCAGCACTCCGTCGCCGGTGGCGGGCATGCTCATTGTGGCGCGATGATTTATCTCGGCGACAACTGGCCTGACGACTACCGCGGCGCGTTTTTCACCAACAACCTGCATGGCAGCCGAGTCAACCACGACCGCCTGGTACCGAAGCGATCGACGTATGTCGGTGAGCACGCAAAAGACCTGCTGTTCGGCAACGATCCATGGTTTCGCGGCATGTCGATAAAATACGGACCGGATGGCGGAGTCTACGTTTCCGACTGGCACGACTTCGGCGAATGCCACGACAGTGATGGCAGCCACCGCAGCAGCGGACGCATCTACAAATTCGTGTTCGGAACAACTGCCAAACCGCAAACCCATCTGCAGGATAAATCATCGTTCGAACTTGCCGATCTGCATCTGCACCGCAACGAATGGTTTGTCCGACACGCGCGAAGAATTCTGCACGAAAGATCCGTCGCTGGCGAAGACGTAAGCAAAGCAGTTGAGAGGCTTCAAACGATTTTGGCAGACCACAAAGATGAAACAAAGCAACTATCAGCGATGTGGACATTGTCTTGCCTTCGTGAACAGGACGAAGCGGATTTACTCGGCCTGCTCACTCACGACAGCGAACACATTCGCCGCTGGGCTGTGCGTTTTCTGGTCGATCACCTTCCCTGTGACACGTCTCCCGGCACCCAAAACGAAACGCTTTTGGCTGATGTAACGATCTCACGTTTTACTGAAATGGCGTTGCGCGATTCTTCCGCCAAAGTACGTCTTGAGCTGGCATGTGCGCTGCAGCGAATTCCACACGATCATCGCCTGGCGATCGCCACGGCTTTGACGAGTCATTCCGAAGACGCCACCGATTCTTACCTGCCGCTGATGATCTGGTACGGCCTTGAACCTGCCGTCTCAACGAACCCCGATCAGTCATTGCAGCTGGCCGTGAAGTCAGAAATCCCACTGATTCGGCAGTACATCGCCCGCAGGCTGATTGATCAAACATCGCCTGCAATTCCTCGGGTGGTCGCGGCCGCCAGCATGCAAACCGAAGAATCTATTCGCCACGACCTATTACGGGGAATGCTGCAGGCTCTGGACGGACTCGGCAATCAACAACCGCCGGCGACCTGGAAAAAACTGTATGCCGAAACTTCCACGGCTGCAGATTCCGGCCTGCGATCAACGGCCGTTAGGCTGGCCACGATTTTCGGCGACAAACTGGCCATCCGTAATCTTCAGCAAACAGCAATGGACGACAACGCGGCCGATACTGATCGTCGCGAAGCTTTAAAGTCGCTGCTGCAACTAGATGACGGCGCCTCTGTCGACATGCTGCATCGGCTGGTCCAGACCAATTCCGTGCTTAGACGCGATGCAATCCTCGCACTTTCGGTCCGGAACTCACCAGCAACAGCAGGCATTCTGCTGAATCACTTTGCGGAACTTCCACCGGAGCAAAAGCAGGATGTCGTCGGTGTTCTTGCCACGCGCCGAACATTTGCGGATGCGTTGCTGGACGCGATTGAAGCCAGCCAAGTTGGTCGAGGTGATGTTTCGGCGTATGCACTGCAGCAGTTGCGAGCCTTCAACGTTGAAAAACTTCAGCAACGCATCAGCGTGATTTGGGCGGACGATACGGCTTCGCTGAAGAAGTCCGACGAGATCGCTGAGTACCAGCAGCGAATGTCGCCGTCCTTCCTGAGCCACGGCAGCGCTACCGCTGGTCGGCTGGTTTTCGAACGCACGTGCGCTAAATGCCACGCGCTATTTGGCGAAGGCGGCAGTATCGCGCCGGATCTGACCGGTTCCGGACGCAAAAAGCCGGACTACGTGCTGCGAAATCTGATCGACCCCAGCGCCGACATTGACGCGGCCTATCGACTGACCACCGTGCTGACAACTGACGGTCGGCTATTCAATGGGTTCATGGTTCATCAGGATGACAAATGGCTGAATGTGCGAACGCAGGATGCCAATATTCGGCTGGCAATGAACGATGTCGATGAATTGGTCAAATCCAACGTCTCGATGATGCCCGAAGGCCTGCTGAGAAGCTTCACTGACCAACAAATTCGCGATCTGCTGATCTACCTTGCCAGCGACGACCAAGTCTCGCTGCCGACGGACGTCGATTGAATCACCGACGATTAGAAGTCGGGTTCCTGTTCATTGCCCGACACGACGTTTCTCTACGATGGGGTAAAAGGAGACAGGAAACGGGAATCGCTATTCGAGTTCCCAGAAACCCCGTTTCCAACTCCATGTTTGCTCTTCTACGAATGATCACCGGAAGGACCAGAGTATCGGGTCGACCGGCTACTAAATAAGCGGCCCGTGGCCTTCATCAACCAAGGCGTCGTCGATCGGTATGGTTGTCGGCCTCGCGTCCAGTGGTTGGCTCGCGTCGGGAAGCGATTCGCCCGAGCACATTGCGTTTCGCATTACCGGGTCGAAAGTCTTCACCTTGGGACGGTTCAACTTCAGATGCTGTTCTCGCGCTGCGCCCACCAACGAAGCCACACAAAACTGCATGTCCCATGGCATCGAAAAGTCCAGCGAAATAGGCGCGGCGGCGTATCTAACTTCGGTCGTATCCAGAACGCTGCCGGCAGTAGCAATACACTGCAGCATTAACCTGACTTCGAATTCCTCCGGCTGATCACCCTTTGTCTGAATCAGACGCTTCACTGGATCCGAGTCGCGCCAAAGATCCAGCGGATGTTTCTTACCATTTGAACTTTCCGAATAACTCACCTGAATCAAAGCCGTTTCGGGCGAAGCTTCCTTCACAAAGTCGACTCCCAGACGCTGCTGTGCAACCGCTTTCACTCAGCCCTGAATAACCGGTCACTCCGTGCCTTTAATATCTAATACCGCGTTTTGCCTTCGGCTGAACCATTCATACACACTTTCAGCGCATCCAGTTTGGCTTCAGGGAAAACAGTGAAGACACCATTAGAACTATCTTTGATATAACGATCGGCCAGACAAACATCCGGCAGCCTGATGTGCGCACCATCATCCTCATTCAACCGCCCATCAGTAACCAGAGGTAACCCTCGCGGATTCAGCAACGCGGAATTGGAGTGCACTCCATCATTCAACCACCCACCGGTGATCAGCGTTCCACCCCGAATCGAAACCATCGCTTCGCCAATGCGAAGATAATTTGTGCCAGCCAGCCAGTCAGTCAGTCAGTCAGTCAGTCAGTCAGTCAGTCAGTCAGTCAGTCAGTCAGTCAGTCAGCCAGCCAGCCAGCCAGTCAGTGGAACGTAAACCCTTTCGATGCTCCGCCGGATAACTCGCCGTGGGCCACAACGGCGCATTGATCATGTTCAGCACCAGAACGCGACCGCCACCGCCACCGTGCAGAGCCAGACGCGTACCATCGTGCGAACAGACGGCCATTCGACCAACCGTCTGCTGAGAAAACTCACCATTCGCCGCCTCGACTTCCGCAAGACCCGGCGTCAAAGTCGACCACGGGCAGGTCCAGTCAATCATTCCCGGGCTAGGCCTGGAAAACGGACTTAGCAGGCACCTTGGACGCTTAACGTCGCTGACCTGTTTTACAAAGGTTTTATCGATCGGCCGAGCGAATTTGCCAACAAATCCCACCAGCTGCAACCGCCAACTGTCTCACAAGCGGTTATCCACTGAAGATCGGGCGGTAAGTTGTCAGGATTCATCGAACGCAGCTTTAAACAGGGCGAAGCCATCAGTACTGTGTATCCGCAAACACTGTCTCTTGTGGCAGCCAGCGAAAGTCGGTCGCCGGTAGCATAAGCGTTCCTGAACACCACCAGTTTTACCCTGTGCCGCAAGCTTTGGTTCGTGTGTCACAGTTCCGGACGCCGAACTCCGGAACAGGGCGATGAGAAATCTGTTGCGTCCGAAACCTGACTCTGTCATTACAGGGCCGAATCAGGTACCGAAGATCTTCAGACGGATCAACGTATTCGACATTCCAGCCCTGCCAAAAAACCTCGAATTTCTGTAACTTCACAAACGAAACAACTTCGTGTCTCATCAATTTACAATTTCCGACGGTGCTGGCGAAACAATTATCGCGGCGATGCGGCGGCATCTTCCAGGCGAACTGTCATGGGCTGCTGTGAGAAAGATTCTGAACAGCCGGCACGTGATGATTGGCGGCGTGTTGTGCATTGACGAAGCTCGACGATTGACTGAAGGCGAATCCGTCACCATCAGTGATCGCCCAATCCCGCCGCCGCCAACAGACACTGACGTAGCCATTCGCCATGTAGATAAAGACATCGTGATTGTCGAAAAGCCATCCGGAATGGTCACGCTGCGTAGAGGATCCGAAATGGGCTGGTCGTGGAATCGACGCAACCAGCAACCCACTCTCGACGAATGCATTCCTCGACTGATTGGCGAACACGCGGCCAAACGACGAAATGCTGAACGTATCGATCAGAAGATGCCGAAGCTGTATTCCGTTCATCGCATCGATCGCGATTCCAGCGGACTTCTGGTTTTTGCAAGAAACGAAGCGGCTCAGAAACATATCATCCAGCAGTTTGCCGCTCATGATGCCGTCCGCAAGTACTTCGCGCTGATTCCCGGGCGAATAGCCGATCAGACGATTTCAACGCAGTTCATCCGCGACCGTGGTGATGGCGTTCGCGGCAGTACCACTGATACCTCCATTGGCCAAAATGCGGTTACTCATGTGACAACGCTGCGGACGATCGGAAAGTACAGCGAACTGGAATGCAGACTGGAAACAGGTCGCACCAATCAAATTCGCATTCATCTGGCCGAACTGGGCCACCCAATATGTGGCGACATAAAATACCGCGGTGCGCTGGGACGCACGCCGATTGAAGATGACAGCAAGGTTCATCGCATGGCATTGCACGCGGCTCAGTTAAGGTTTCGGCATCCAACAACTTTTGAGCTAATGCACTTCGAGACTCCATGGCCGACAGACATGCAGCGGTATTTGAACCGGATTACGGCCGCCGCTGGCAAAAAGTAGAACAACATACAGAAACACGTGGCCCGTTTTGGCTCGCCGGCAACGGCATCTGTCCAGCAGGATGCGTCGTTCGCGGCCATGAGTCAGCGTTAAACGCTGTAGAGCGATCGAATTTCATGAACCAACACTACCGTCAACGCCCTCACAAATCGGGGCCATATTCCGGCGCTTCGGTCAGTCAGCAAAGTCCTGACCAAGGGTCTTCGTCACCAATACAACAGCTGCAGCAACTGGCTCCTGACCCAACTGGTGCCATCCCGGTTGTTGTAGTGAAAAATCGAATTTCGCAGGCAGCTGTCTTCCGTAAACAGATCGAATCTGTGGACAGTGCAAAAGCGGGTGACCTGGTAGCCGTCTATTCGAAACATCGCGAACTGCTGGGTTACGGTCTGTATAATTCGCGCAGCGAAATGGCGTTAAGGATGCTCTGGCGGCATGACCAGCTGCCGACCGAAGAATCGTGGGACGAACGCCTGCGAACAGCGGCCGCGCTGCGGCAGAACATACTGCGTCTGGACGAATGCACCGACACCTATCGCGTGGTTCATGCAGAAGCCGATGGGTTGCCAGGACTCATGATCGACCGCTTCGGTGACGTGCTGTCGGCGGAAGCGTTTAGTCTGGGAATGTACCAGCGGGGGACTGCCTTGCTGCAACGACTGGCAGGCATGCTGGGAACCAAACACACGATTGTGCAAACGAGTCCGCAGTTTCATTCTCAGGAAGGTTTCGACCCGCCAACGGTAACGTCGCCTGATTGCCCGGCTGATGTCACGGTGCAGGAATTTGGAACAAGATTCAAAGTGCAATTTCAGGGAGGTCATAAAACGGGCTTCTTCTGCGATCAACGCGAAAACCGATTGAAGCTGGCACAGTTCTGCGAAGACAAAACGGTTCTTGATCTGTGCTGTTACACAGGCGGCTTTGCCATTCAGGCGATGAAGCTGGGAAAAGCGCGAGAAGTAACAGGAGTCGATCTGGATGAAGATCCGCTGAAGGTCGCCAAAGAAAACGCTAACCTGAATCAGGTGCGTGCTCGGTTTGTGCAGTCAGATGCTTTCAACTACATGCGCGACATGATTGCCGCGAAGAAGCAGTTTGACGTTGTCGTTCTGGATCCGCCGAAACTGATTCGCTCAAGAATGGAAATTGAAGAGGGCACCCGAAAACATTTCGACCTGAATCGTCTGGCAATGCGGCTGGTGAAACCGGGTGGGCTGTTTCTCAGCTGCACGTGTGCCGGGCTGCTGCCCGAGACCGAATTCACAAGCCTGCTATGCGCGGCGGCCAGACAGGGTGGCGAAGAAATTTCGCCCGCCCAGGACGGCAAGGCGGCACGTCATGCTGCTCGAGATATGCAGATCATCGCCAAAACCGGTGCGGCCCCGTGCCATCCCGTCGGCGGCAACTGCCCGGAAACCGAATACCTAAAAGCCGTTTGGATGGTTATGGGCTCTGACATCCGGTAAATCACCTGTCATCTATCGCTGCGGTCGTGTGCCGAAAGCCATCCGGGTCGAAGGAGAAACATCTTTCGTCAAAGTGTAATTTGCTGTAAAAATCTGCCCATTAACTGCATTCTCGGCGTCTGACGAAAGAAGAACATGTCCGTGTTTTTGACGGAATTAAATACCGCTTTACTGGCCGTACGACAGGCAGCCACTGTGTGCCGAAGCGTTCAGGCTTCGATCTCGTCTGCTTCGCTTGAGAAAAAAGACAACAGCCCGGTAACTGTTGCCGACTTCGCAAGCCAGGCTCTGATTTGCCGAACTCTACAGGAAGCATTTCCCGAAGATCCTGTCATCGGTGAAGAAGGGGCAGAGGAACTGCGAGCAGATACCGGAGCAGAATTTCTGGCAAGGATCGTCAGCGAATGTCACAAAGTCGGAGTCGAATCTTCCGGCGAAGACGTTTGCAACTGGATCGATCTTGGCGGTCTGCAGGAATACCGACCTCGCTTCTGGACACTGGATCCGATCGATGGCACCAAAGGCTTTCTGCGAAAAGAACAATATGCGATCTCGCTGGCGCTGATCATTGACGGTCAAATTCAAATCGGAATTCTGGGCTGTCCGAATATGCCGGTGGATTCGTCAAAACCCGACGGACCGCGAGGCATTCTGGCATGGGCCGTCAAAGGGCAGGGCAGTTTTATGCAACCGCTGGATGAGCCCCAGGCGACGCCTCGAAAAATCGGCGTCACCACAACTTCCAGCAGTCACGATGCCCGATTTTGCGAATCGGTCGAATCGGGACACAGTGCGCACGACTGGTCGGGACAGATTGCCGCTGAACTGGGCATCACGCGTGAACCATTTCGAATTGACAGTCAATGCAAGTATCTGGCCGTAGCCATGGGCGACGCCGACCTTTATCTTAGGCTGCCGACTCGCCAAGGCTACCAGGAAAAAATCTGGGATCACGCGGGTGGCATTCTGGTTGTTGAAGAAGCGGGTGGCACGGTAACTGATATTCACGGTAAGCCGCCGGAATTTCACCACGGCGCGACGCTTGCAAAGAACGAAGGCATGGTTGTGACAAACGGCCGATTCCATACTGATGTGGTGTCGGCCGTGCAACACAACGCTCCAGCTTAAGCGAACACCGCCGGACGGGATGTGTCCGACAATGTTTTGCTGTTAGCATAAACCGCTGTATGAAAGCGTGTCGATGGCGTGGTTTCCCGTGGCTCTGACTCTTTGCGTGATTCTGGCGGCAATCGTCGCCATCATGTACTTTCGTTACCCGGCCGACATCTCGTTGCTGGCCGGACTGACGTTGTTGCTGATCTACGGTGTTTTCGACAAAGAACGGGGCCTGTCGGTGGCCCAGGGACTGTCAGGGTTCGCAAATCCCGGTGTTCTAACAGTTGCCGTTCTGTTTGTTGTGGCCGATGGCTTACAAAGAACGGGCGCGTTTGCGTGGCTTGGTATTCGCCTGCTGGGAGTTCCCAAAGGCACCGTTTCGGCACAGTTGCGAACCATGGTGCCAGCCGCTTTACTCAGCGCGTTTCTGAATAACACGCCTGTCGTCGCACTGATGATGCCGATTGTCAGCGACTGGTCCCGAAAACATCGCATTTCTGTCAGCCATCTGTTCATGCCGCTTAGCTATGCGGCGATTCTGGGAGGCATGTGTACACTGATCGGTACCAGCACCACGATTGTGCTTAACAGCAAGCTGGTCGAAAACAATCCAGACAGCGGGCTTTCAATGTTCGAACAGGCATGGGTGGGACTACCGTGTCTTGCGCTGGGCATCACTTTTTTAGTGCTGTTTACCGGACGTCTGCTGCCGATACGGCAACGAGCATTCACCGCCAACGATGACCCTCGCGAATACACGGTCGAAATGGAAATCGACGCAACCAGTCCTCTGGTTGGAAAGACGATCGAAGAAGCCGGGCTGCGACATCTTCCGGACATGTATCTGATGGAAATCGACCGTGGCGGCCACGTGTTACCAGCCGTCGGTTCGGAAGCCCTGTTGCAGGCCAATGATCACCTGGTATTTGTGGGTGTTGTCGCATCCGTTGTCGATCTGCAGAAGATCCCTGGACTGAAACCCGCGACGGATCAGTTATTCAAGCTGGATGGCCCCAGATCGGGTCGATGCCTGATGGAAGCGGTTGTTTCCAGCAGTTATCCGTTTCTCCAGATGACAATTCGAGAATCCAAATTCCGAATGCACTACAACGCGGCGATTATTGCTGTCAGTCGCGATGGTATTCGTCTGCCGGGCAAGATCGGCGATATTCAATTGCAGCCGGGCGACACTCTGCTGCTGGAATCCAGCCCGGCATTCATTGAACAACAAAGAAATTCACGTCATTTTTTTCTGGTCAGCGAAGTTCAGGATTCAACGCCCGTCCGCCACGAACAGGCGTGGGTCGCGCGATTGATCATGGCCGGCTTCATCATTACCGCTTTCATTTTCGGGTCGCTGGGCGTTCAGGATGCCGCTTTTCTGGCTGCTCTGCCTGCCGCGTTGCTGATGATCTTCTTTCGATGCACGCATGCCGCCGACGCTCGGCGGGCTATCGACTGGAACGTTATTCTGGTGATGGGAGCAGGCTTGGGCATTGGTGAAGCGATGAAAGTTTGCAAGGCCGACGAATTCGTCACGAGAATGTTGATGCATCTGGTTAGCGGTGGCAATTACCCCATGCTGATCGCCATCTTCGTGCTAACGATTCTGCTGACCAATACGATCACCGCCAAAGCAGCCGCGGTTTTGGTTTTGCCAGTCGCTCTGGCCGCCGCCAAGACGCTGAACATCAATCCCCAGCCTCTGATTATTGCCGTCATCATGGGAGCGGCAGGCAGCTTTGCCACGCCATTCGGCTATCAAACTAACATGATGGTCTATGGGCCTGGTGGGTATCGATCATCGGACTATCTGCGGCTGGGCGTGCCGTTAAGTATTCTGGTGGGCGTCGTCACCGTTGTGGTTGCACCACTGGTCTGGCCGTTTTAGATCTCACTTCAGACAGTGCCGCTGTGCCATTGATGGCAACAACGTCTGACGATCTGCAACCATTAGCCGGTCTGGCCGCTGATCGAGTTTGAGGCTGGCTGTGTGCAGTCTCTGTTTTCTGTGCAGGGGAATGCACTACAATCGGCGGCGTCTAATATCTGATGGCAACAATCTGAAATAAAACATGATGGATTTTCTGCAGCTTGAGGGCAAAAACATTCTGGTAGTCGGGGTTGCCAATCGCAAAAGCGTTGCCTGGGCAACTGCAAAACTTCTACTGGAAGCCGGAGCAAATGTTCTGTTTTCTGTTCGATCAGAACAGAGGGCCGAAACAGTACGCAAACTTGCGCCGGGTGCTCCAATATTTGTTTGCGACGTGGAACACCAGGATCAGATTGACAGCCTGAAACATGAAGTCTGCGCCGGCATTGATGTTCTGCACGGCATCGTTCATTCCGTAGCATTCGCCGATTATTCTGCTGGCTGGCTGGCGTTCCACGAAACACCGCGGGAAGCATTTCTGCAGGCGGTGAATATTTCCTGCTTTTCACTGATTGCGATTTCCAATGCCTTTCGAGACAAACTCGACCCGGAAACCGGCAGCGTAGTTACCATTTCGATTTCGACAACTCGAATGGCGGCCGAAAACTATGGTTACATGGCCCCTGTTAAGGCGGCAATGGATTCTTCAGTCTGCTTTCTGGCAAAATCGTTTTCTAAGTTCTCAAACGTTCGCTTCAATGCTGTCTGTCCCGGCCTGCTTAAGACGTCCGCGTCTGCTGGCATTCCCGGTTACGTAGACAGTTATCTGTTTGCTGAAAAAGCCACGCTTCGTAAACAGGCCGTGCAAACAGACGAGGTGGCTTCGACCGTGGTATTCATGCTGAGTTCGCGATCGTCCGGCATCAACTCTCAGGGAATCGTGATCGACGCCGGAATGGGGACGAACTACTTTGACGATGAACTCATAAGCAACTTCAATGACGTCCACTAACGACGCAATCGAATTTACGGTTGATCGACCGACACCAAAAGAGTCGCGCTGGCTCATTGCACTGGTCTTTATCGGCGTCATCCTGCGAATCCTGCTGATGGTGTTGCGAAGTTCGGACCTGAAGACAGACCCCGACGCCTATGTCGCTCATGCTGAAACGCTACTGCAAACCGGTGGATTCTGCGTTCCCGGCACCGATCGCCCCACCGCGTTCAGGCCACCGCTTTATCCGGTTCTGCTGGCCGGACTACAGCTGATCGGTTTAAAGACCAGCATGGCAGTCGCTCTTGTGAATCTCACTTCCGGCGCCATTCTGATTATCGCCACGTGGTGGATGGCACGTGTTATCGGCCTGCGTGGCGGCTGGCCAAACCTGACAGCCGCGGCCGCTGGGCTTGACCCACTGCTGCTGCGATATTCCGTACTGCCCATGACCGAAACCCTGAGCGCCGCATTTGTTGCGGTCGCCCTTCTAAAGACACTAAGGCTGTGGCAGGCCCAGGCTGGTGATCCGTCCTCGATAGAATCGCCTGTGCGTTCCGCCGTGGCGGCGGGTATCTGTTTTGGCCTCGGTGGACTCTGCCGTCCTGTAATTTTTCTCACGTGTGCTGTCATCTCGATTGTCACGCTGGTGCGAGCCATCCTGATTCGTGACCGCTATCCTGCGGGCCATCTGCGCAATCGTCTTGTCGTCCTATCGGCGATTCCTGCGTCGGTGGCGGCTTTTATTCTGATGCCGTGGCTTGTCCGAAATGCTATTCAGTTCGAACGTTTCATTCCCGCGACAACTCACGGCGGCTACACGCTGCTGCTGGCGAACAACCCGATATTTTACAGAGAAGTCGTACAACAGCCCGGTCAGCCGGCGTGGCAGCGAGAAAGCCTTGAGGCCTGGCAGCAACTTATGATTCACGAAATGTTGGCTGACGGTGTGGAACCCGGCCAAGAAACGGTTGCTGACCAATGGCAATACGCCAAAGCAGTAGACACCATCAACTCAGATCGCAAAGCGTTTCGACAGTCCATTGTCCTGCGTTGGAAGCGATTCTGGGCGTTGCGGCCCTCAGTTGAACAGGCAAACACTTCACGACTATTCACAAAGCTGGCTGCAGCCTGGTACATGTTGATTTTCACTGGACTTCTGCTGGGTTTCGTGTTGTGCGTCTTTAGGCGAGCTGCAGATATACAGTTGCTGTGGTGGGCGATATTATCTTTTCTGTTATTGCATACATTCTATTGGACAAACACCAGAATGCGGGCGCCACTAACGACAGCCATCGTTGTATTGTCGGCCATTGGCTGGCACTATGCGACAACTGACTTATGGGCCAAAGCTAAACGGACGAACCACAAAAAACATCAGGCGATACAAAATTAAATCGGCCAGGCACGGCTCATCACTGCGCGTATGTGCCTGCCGTCAGAAAGTAAATTCCAGCGATGATTTGCATTTCCGTCACACCTTCTTCACGCACACTGGCGCCAGCCGACCTTCTTAACGCGTCTCGAAAGGCCGACTTGATTGAACTGTGTCTTGATAACTTTATTAAGACGCCGGACGTCGGCGATTTATTAAAAATCTGCGACAAGCCGATTTTGGTATCCTGTCGTCGGAGAAAAGACGGGGGGCAATTCAAGGGAACCGAAGAAGAGCGATTGAACCTGCTTCGTAATACCATTGTCGCAGGCCCGGCCTATGTCGAACTGGATCTGGATATCGCCGACAAAGTGCCTCGATTCGGCAACACAAAGCGAGTCATCAGTTATACCAGCCTGAACCGCCCACTTGGCAACATTGACGACATATTCGAACAGTGCTGGAAGGCCAAAGCCGATGTGGTCAAGGTGACCTGGCCGACGGAAGACCTGGATGCCGCGTGGCCGTTGCTGGCGGCCGTAACTCAGACGCGTGAATTACCAGTGGTGGGGCAGGGCATCGGAAAATCAGGACTGACGTTCTCGCTGCTGGGCCGCAAGTATGGATCGCCCTGGATCTATGCTGCGTTGGAGCGGGGTATGGAAGCCTACGAATCTCAACCAACGGTATGGCAGCTGGAAGAAGAATATTGCTGGGAAGACATTAGCAAGAAGACTCGATTTGTTGGTGTCGTGGGCCGAGGCGCCGCAGAAAACACCACGGTGCGAGTACTGAATGCCGCGTTTAAGGAATTGGAAAAACCGATCCGTTGCCTGCCTCTGCTGCCCGGAAATCTGGATCGACTGCTGAAGATGCTGGGAGTGATGAAAATCAACGCCTTGCTTGTCGACCCGCTTTACGCAGGTGATCTTAGCAGCATGTGTACTCCAGCTGATGACCTGGCGCAGCTGTCCGGATTCATGGATACGCTGATGGAAGGCAAGTCCGGATGGAAGGGAAAGTCTACGCTGTTTGACGCCATCGAAAGCGAAGCGATAGCAGCCAAAAAAGATGCCAGGTGGGCCAGTGGCCGGGCTACCACTATTTTCGGAAGTGGCCCACTTGCTCTGGCTGCGGCTCAGTTCTTTCTTTCGAAAAACGCGGCCGTCAGCATTGCCGGCCCCTCGGACAATTCCTCGATGTCGGCGGCTCGGAAGGCCGGAACACGTCACATCCCATGGTCCGCCGTCTATGCGACGGCAACCGACATCGTGGTATTGGCTGGTTCTGACATCAAGTGCGGTGTTGGCCGCGGCCAGCTGAATCCTTCGCTGATCCGAGAAGGATCCTTGGTGATCGACCTGACCGCCTATCCCGCCGATTCAGCGTTTGCAGAAGAAGCCAAATCGCGCGGAGCCGTCTACATCAGCCCCGCTCAAATTTTTGCTCAGCAACTGCAATTGCAGTTCAAGTCGCTGACAAACATGGACCTGCCAGTCACAGCATTCGCAAAAGGATTACAGGGCTAAACGCCCTTTGATAACTTTTAGAAATGCTGCTGGAACATATCTATATCCCGAGTGTCATCTGCGATCACGACGTTGCATTCGCAATTTTTGTCGGTACGTTCTATCAACCGCAAATCTGACTTTGAATCGGCCTTTTGTTTTTTGAACCAGTATGTCTCTGTTGCCGATACCTGACGATCAACGCCGGCGGAAGACCGATTGGCGTTCCACTATTGCCACGCTGTTGCGATGCACGATCGTAGGGTTGATTGCGTTGGCTGTTCGCATCTCAGCAAATGCGGAAAAACAAACAACTCTTTCTGCCGGTCAGAATTTTGCCGTCGATCAGCAGCTGGTGGCCGAGTTTCTTCAGGACGTTACGGTTGTCGGGAACGCCTCGCCAGACGGTTTGCGTGCGATAAAAAACGCTGCGAACCAGTTCATTGGGTTTGCCGTTTCAACTCTGCCTGCCGCCGCCGATGTAGTGGGATATCGTGGCCCCAGCAACGTGCTTCTGGTGTTCAACGAAACATCGGAAGTTGTCGGGGCCAGTCTTCTTCAAAGCGAAGATACCCCCGAACATGTCGCAGCCATCCTGAAGCATCCGGGATTTTTCAGACAGTTTGACGGCTGGACACTCGGAGCACCTCACACGTTTTCAGACATCGATGCGGTTAGCGGCGCGACACTGACAAGCCTGGCCATTGCCGAAGGAATTTCGCTGCGACTGGGCAGCGAGAAACCATCGCTGCGATTTCCAGACGACCTGAATCAAAGCGATATAGAGCTATTTGGGGGAGCTGATGGCGATCACTCACTGCGCAGAATCAGCAATGTGGCAGCGGACGTTGTTTCAAGTGACAACACGCTGCTGGGAAAGTTGATTCGCACTGGCCCACTGGTTGATTCGATCGCTGGCTATCAGGGTCCCAGCGAGATCCTGCTGTTTGTTGATGCTGACGGAAAAACGAATCAGCTGGCTTTGAGAACGACATTCGACAACCAGCCCTATGCCGGTTATCTCAACGAAGAGCCGTATTTCTGGAAGGTGTTTCAAGGCAAATCGATTAGCGATTTGTCGCAACTGGATCTGAAGGAAGAACGCGTTGAAGGCGTTTCCGGAGCAACCATGACCAGCCTGGCGGTGGCAGAAACGATTGTTGCCGCTGCTGACCAGTATCTGCAGAAACAACTTCTTGCTCGAGAAACCGTAAAGCAACGAGCGATTCGCTGGGGCGTTCACGATGTTGGAACGGCGCTGGTGTTGCTGATCGGCATCACAATTGGCCTGACTCGTCTTCGCAGCTTTACATGGCTACAAAAACTCTGGAACGTGATTCTGGTGGTGTATTTTGGTTTGCTGACCGGCAATCTAATTTCGCTGGCCGTGTTGTTCGGCTGGGCAGCTCAGGGTATCGCATGGCGGCTGGCACCGGGTTTAACGGCCGTGATTGTTATCAGCTTTCTGCTATCAGCCACCACTAAACGAAACATCTATTGCAGTCACCTGTGTCCTCACGGAGCCGCTCAGCAACTGCTAAAGCGACGTGGCACCGGCAAAGGTCTGCCAAAATGGATTCGAAAGTTGATGTGGTTGCCCGGCGCTACATTGATTCTGGCAGTGGTCCTCACGATTCTGAATGCGAACTGGAATCCGGCGGCGTGGGAACCGTTCAACGCGTATATCTGGTACGTGGCGGGCAGCAGCAGCCTTGTTCTGGCAGTCGGATCGCTTTTGATTTCGACGTTCATCCCGATGGCTTATTGCCGCTACGGATGCGCGACAGGGCGTTTGCTGAACTACGTTCGCCGTTCCGCAAAAGCCGACCGGTTTACGTTTTCTGACGGTGTTGCCGTTGGTCTTTGCCTGTTGGCCTGGGGCCGACTGCTTTGATAGTTGGGCGGCGGCAGGTTTGCCGTACCGACGATGCGTTCATCACTCAAGGCATTTTAGCGATGCTTTGAACCGATTTGCTTTCCTCAAATTAAGATAGAACCGTGGCCAGTCAGCCGTGGTAATGCATAGAGTGTGGCACGGTGAAAACTCGTCGATTCGCTTGCTCTATCGAGCCTTCCACTGGAAGATCTTGTCCTATAGAAAATGACTTGTCCTTAAAGCTTTTTGTTTCGGAGCCTTCCCTATGATCCGCTGTTTGGTCACTTTCGCCTTAATGCTCTGCAGCCTTTTATTGGCACCAACAAGCAGCTGCGCCGGCGAATCAAAGAAGCTGGTTATTGTTGCTGGCAAGCCGTCTCATCCGCCACGCATGCATGAATTCAATGCGGGCGTGCAGCTGCTGGTCAACTGCCTGAACGACGTGCCCGATCTGAAAGTCGAATACGTTCTGAATGGCTGGCCAAAGGACGATCAGATTTTCGAGGGTGCTGATGCCGTGGTGTTTTACATGGATGGCGGTGGCCGACACGAAGTTGTGCAGGAAAATGGGCGGCGCCTGAAACTAATCGACGATTGGGTAAAGAACGGTGTCGGTATTGGCTGCATGCATTATGGAGTCGAAGTGGTACCCGACCAGGCCGGGCAGGATATGAAACGCTGGATCGGTGGACACTACGAGAATATGTTTTCGTGCAATCCCATCTGGGAACCGCTGTTTGCTGTGCTGCCCGATCATCCGATTACTAGTGGTGTGAAGCCGTTTCAGATCAGCGATGAATGGTATTTCAATATGCGATTCATCGCCGACATTCCCGGCAACATTCCCGCTGAGGCAGATGGCATTAAGTTCTTCCCTATTCTTCTGGCCGTTCCGGCGGACGACGTTCGAGACGGACCTTATGTTTACCCCAAAGGACCATACGCTCATATTGAAGCAAACTCCGGACGAGCCGAAGCCACTATGTGGGCCGTTGAACGCCCCGACGGCGGTCGCGGTTTCGGCTTCACGGGTGGCCACTTCCACGACAACTGGTCTAACGATGATTTCCGAAAAGTTGTCCTCAACAGCATGCTGTGGATCGCCAAAGCCAACGTGCCTGCTGACGGAGTTCAATCCAAACTGGTACACGGCCAAATTGACGAAAACCTCGATCCAAAGCCGGCGAAGAAGAAATAGTGAACGTCAGCCCGGCATCGCGTCTGTTCAACGCCGACTTCCGGCTCAAAGTTGGCGGCTCAAAGTTGGCATTGCTGCGTAGTACTGTGTTTGGAAGTCTGGGATCTGTTTGAACCAATTCTCGCTGATGCTTGCTAAATGGAAGACACTGTTTGGCAAACAACGAGATGAGTTGGACGCTGGTCCGATTTTCTTTGACGATGATTGCTGGGCTGCTATTGGGAAGCAGCATCGGAAGGCAGGGCGAAACGTGGACGCCCGCTGTGGCTGGCCAACAGTCTGCAGCAATGGCCACTACTGCAGTTGATGCAGCTTCTGCAAGCCATCAACGCCACAAACCCGTGGGCAACACTTATTACACTCAGTCAACGCCTACTGCCGACGGGCCAGCCCTGGCCTAGGGTCTACCAGCACCTGCTGCATCTGCGATGCCCAACATTCCGTGTTGGAAAGTTCGGGCGAAGCAAGACGAGCAAACAGGCTTCAGCATCGAATCGCAGACATCGAACGCCGGTTAAGATATGCGATCCCGGCAGCAACAGGTGCAAATCCGCAAGTTCACGCCATCGGCTTATATAGCTGTAATCAGCTACCGCCCAAAGTGCTGGTCACCGCTACAAGCAGCCCGGTTGTTCTGGTGCTGACCGCCTACAGCAGCGCGCAATGGGCGGTCGAAGCGGCTAACGAGGTACAGTTCGATTTAGTCATCTGCACAGGCTATCACCGGCAGACAGTCGTCGGTGGCGTCCCCGGCTTTTCCTACTGCTACGACGATCGAACAGGCGATTATGCGTACGCACTGGCTCGGATCAAACAGACTAGGACAAGCTGGCAGCGTTCGATAAACGCTAACCGGTGCGTTAGCGTTTATCGACGGCCAACGGCAGCTACTACGCATCAAAAGAAGCCTACATCATTGGACCGGAAAGGTCCGACTGGCGGATTCAAATGCTTCACAATCAAAACTTTTCTGACTGAAGAATCGGACGCTTCATTCGTCGCCCCGTCAACCGAATCGACATGCCACCTTTCGCCAGTGGTTTGCTCGCCAGAAACGCGTTGCGGCGCGTCCAGTGGTTGAAGAACGGCGTCGCGATTATTCCTCGACAACCAGTCCGATGCGAACCAGCTTCGAACGACATTCGTCTCGCTCACGGCTGCGAGTCAGTCCGGCCCATGTGGGATCCTGAGCTGCCAGGAAAGCTTCGGTGGAAAACGGCGGTGCTGCTCCGGTCGCTGCGGCGCCGGCGTTCAGTCGCTGTACGACGCCGACGTCCAGTCGAGTCAGAAACATCGACTGCATCCGATAATCCTGAAACGCTTCCCACACTATTGGAAACAGTGGAGCCACTATCTTTTCGCCGATTGTTGTGGCATAGTCGCGAATTTCCTGCTGAGCGTGGCTGTCCATTCGCAGGGCCAGAAAGTGCAGCAGGTTGTGCAGGTCGACCTTCCAATACGCTTCGGTATACGTCGCCAGCGGAAGGTCTTTCCGAGCCTGTTCGCGGGCAACGCCCGAATCGATGCGTTCCTGATAAACGGTTCGCATTTGATTTTGCAGTTCGGTTTCCTGCTGCGTCAGTTTTTGTCCGAGTTCCGGTGCGAGCGGTTCACCGCTGCCCTGGCGGTTTGATTCGGCCTGAGTTCGCCATTCTTCCGGAAGCGTTGTCTGAGCTGCATCGATGGCCAATGAATAGCGCGTGCTGTATTCGTTGATGTTGGCCGTGCGATGTCGCACCCATTGGCGCCAGCAGTCCATTGGTACGCGAACCAGAAACTTCACTTCAGCCATTTCGAACGGCGTGGTGTGGCGATGTCGCAACAGATAGCGAATGAGTGTTCGGTCGTCGCTGACTTTCTTGGTACCTTCGCCATAGCTGACTCGAGCGGCCTGAACGATACTGCTGTCGTCGCCCATCACATCAACCAGGCAAACAAAACCGTCGTTCAATACGGGGAATTTCTGCCAGCGAAGTTCATTGACGCGGGCTATTCGCTGTTCGGCTGACTCTGACACTTCTGCTGACATCTTGGTTCTGCTTCTGCAAAGCGGCGTGCTTCAATAGAACTTTTGTTCCGAGAAACAGCCGTCTAAACGAAATCGCGGCGTTCAATCACTTCGATGACACGTTTTATACCGCAAGCTGGGCCAGCACTTTAGGGTTTCTAAACTATGAAATCCAACGCTGCGGGATACTCTTCTGCGGAGCCGACCAAGTACTGTTGTAACTCCAACAAATAAAAGGCGCTGATGATGTTCTTTACTCTGATGGAAGACACTCTAATTGGGCGGTTACTGCTGGCTGGAGACGAGCAGGGCCTGCGATTTCTGCTGTTTGACCACCAGAACTCACGCCAGCGTCACTGTGTGCCAGGTGCCGACTGGGAACAAAACGATGCTCACTTTCGAGAAACAACCAAGCAACTGAAGGCCTACTTTTCCGGTGACCTGAAGAAGTTTGACCTTCCGTTGGCAGCGGAAGGTACTGACTTCCAGTGTCGCGTATGGCAGGCCCTGATGGACGTGCCTTACGGCGAAACGGCCAGTTATGGAGCAATCGCCAAGGCCCTTGGACAGCCAACGGCTTCGCGGGCTGTCGGTATGGCAAACGGCCGTAATCCGATTTCAATCATCGTTCCGTGCCACCGCGTGATTGGTGTCAGCGGAAAACTGGTTGGATACGGAGGCGGTCTCAATCGCAAATTGACACTGCTGCAGTTGGAAGGTATCGCCGTTTAGTCAACGCCTGCGTTATACAGGTTTGTCGTTGTTTTCCGGGCGACCTTCTACATAACACCAGTTGTGGATTGGCTTCAGAATCTCCAGTACTTCGCCCAGCAGTGTTTGGTTTAGCGGTTGCTGAGCCCAACGAACCCATTCTGCAATTCGCTTCGGATTCGCGGACCCCGTCACGCAGGTTGCGAATTCGGGATTGGCGATTGAGTACTGAAGCGCTAACTGAGCGATGTCGATGCCTGCCGCCTTGCAATGGTCGGCCGCTTTCTTCGCAACTTCACGCACCTGCTTGGTGGCTTTGTGCCATTCGGGAAGAGGAGCACTGGTTAGCAAACGCGCCGAAAAAGGCGCCGCATTCATGATGCCGACACCCTTTTCTTTGCAAATCGGCACCAATTCCAGAGCCATATCGTTCTGCAAAGTGTAGTGGTTGTAAGTCAGAACCACGTCGATATCTGCGTTGTCCAGAACATACTTGAACATCTTCATCGGGTAACCGCTGACGCCAATATAACGCACTTTTCCTTTTGCGACCTGTTTCCGTAACGCTGGCAGCGTTTCGTTAACAATCTGCGACATCTCCACATATTCAAGATCATGGCATAGAACGATATCAAGATAGTCCTGATGCATTCGCTCTAGGGAAATGTCTATGCTTTCTTCGACTCGCTTCGCGCTGAAGTCGAAGTGCTTTGGCGCATATCGACCAAGCTTTGTACCCAGATAGTACGAACTGCGAGGAATATCGGGCAGCACCTGGCCAAGCAGAACTTCGCTCATGCCACGTCCATAGTACGGTGACGTATCGAGGAAATTCATGCCGTTGTCGATGGCCACATGCACGCTTTTCAGAGCTTCTCCAATGTCGACCCGGCGAAATTCTGCGCCAAGTGAAGACGCTCCAAAGGAGAGCGACGTCAATTCCATATCCGTTTTGCCGAGCCGACGAGTTTCCATGTTTTCTGTTTCAGACAAATAGACAATGTTTCGGTCACCGGGCGCGAAACATAGCAGTTTGGGCAGGCGTTTTCGACTGTCTCGTGATCCTGGGAATCAGCTGTTCAGCTGCCGCTATTAGACACCACGGGCATTGTTATCACTCCGACAGCAACAACGCTGGAATTATGCTGATCTTCTGCCAAAATACAAAAACAGTACGAGACACCCGTATTCTTACTTTTGTCGATCTTCGGTTCTCTGAGGCAGAAGCATGTCAGTCACTAAGTTTACAAGCGAGGAACTCGATGACCTTCACGATGAGGTCACCTTGCCACTTTATGTGTTGTTTCCATCAGGTGCGCTGGGCTTATATTCGCTGGCATTCCCGTGGCCAGTGAATACGTTGTCCGTTTATCTGAACTGGCTGGCGTTCACTACGTTCATCTTCTTTTGTTACACCAGCTGCTTTCACGAAACTGTTCATCAGAAGTTAAGTCAGTCGGTCGGTCGGTCGGTCGGTGCGTCTGAGCATTCTTGTTGGTCGAATTCTAGGCACGCTGATCTTCACTCCATATTCGGTGTATCGAGAAAGCCATATTCGCCACCACGCTTATCTGAATAAGCCCTCGGAACTTGAACTTGGGCCATACAGCGATCCGAACACTTCCGTTTCGTTTCGACGAACGTTTGTCTGGTTCGATCTGCTGCTTGGCTTTCTGGCGGGCCCGTTCGTCTATGGACGCACGTTCTTTCATCGTAATTCGCCGATCAAAAACCCTGCCATTCGCAAAGCTGTTTATTGGGAATACGCCGCCATTGTGATGTTTGGGGGAACCGTGCTCGGATTCACCACTGCTGACAACACGTGGTTTTAGCTGGCCACCGTGTGGATACTTCCACATTGGCTCGCAGGCATCATGCAAACCGGTCGCAAGCTGACCGAGCACTTGGATATGGCCAGCTATGACCCATTGAGGGCAGCCCTTTGAAGGTGAGTTTTTAGGTGTTTCTTCTGGCGAGTAGCTTTGCCGTGGCGACGTGTTGTCCGTTGCCGGAGTACTTGCGTTGGGGTTGCTGGCGTTTGGGTTCGCGTTTGCTTTTCTGGAATTTCGCCAGCGACACTTTGCCAGCAAGTTGTATTAGCACGGAAGGCATCTTTGCCGTCGACAGGTTCTGAAAGATCGTCCACTCGGCGGCCGGGATGGCGATCATCATGCCATTGTAGACCTGAGCGATTTCCAGCGAGAGGTAAAAGCTCGACACGTTCTCGTCCACGGTTTCCTCACCGTAAACATTCCGCAGTGCCGCATGAATCACGGACATCCCGTTCCAGGCAACCAGAGCAAGACAGAAGGCGAACACGGCAGCTCGTGGATAACCGAGCGTCTTGATTTCGCATGTCAGGTTTTCGGTCATCTCCTGAAACAA
>JBDNFN010000312.1:0-2887 GCA_041689795.1 Fuerstiella sp.
GATCCAGAGCCAAATCACGTACCGCACATTATTCCAACGTATGCCGCGACATGCAGGATTCCTTTTCTATATCAAAAATGAAAGCTCCCACATTTCAACAAGAATGCTTATCCCTATTACCAGCAACCAAGCGGGACAGTGTTTTGAAATGGACTTTTCGGAATCCGTGGCTGGTTTCAGAAAGTTCAATCAGTTTCTGCGGCTTCGGGACGGAATACAGCAAGTGACTGTGAGCAAGACACTTACAAAGTTCTACTGTCCATTATCCTCACTTGCACTGCACGCTTTATCCTCCCGTGGTTCGAGTCCCTCGGATATGCGTCAGCGCTTTCCGATCCGAACCACGATGGCTACTGTCCTGAAGGCTACCAAGGCTTGCGAATTCCAGATCAGGATGACGTCAACTAATCAGTTCATCAGCAGCTTTGACTGAGACCTGCAAGTCTCCTTCCACGATAGTCGTGCTGACCGGCATCAATCAGCACCTAATCTCGACTATTGATTCGGATGGAGCTTCTCCGTTGTTTCAATCAACTGAGAAGCGACTCCGTCGTGGAAACGTGCTGTGCCCGACATAATTAGCCGACGGCGTAAAATGCGTGGAGAACTACTTGAAATCATGGATGAATTTTATTTTTGGGGTTATCGCTGAAATTATTGTTAACGAATCGTCGTGGCCAGCGGCACACGCATGAATTCGCAACTTGTCAGAAGTAGAGTTTGAATGGACGAAGATCAAAAACGAGAGGAATTTACACGGGTTTGGCTCGATGCCGAGCCTTCGATCTCGGCGTACGTCTTTGCTGCGATCAGAAGGTTCCATGACGCCGAAGACGTGGTCCAGCGAATTGCTCAGGAACTTGCACGGCGATTTGACGAGTATGATCCGCAGCGGCCATTTATCGGATGGGGGCTGTGGATCGCCAGGTCTCGGGTGATTGATTTTTACCGAGCGAATGGTCGCCACCCCTTAGTCTTTTCAGGCGAATTATTGAAAAGACTTGCCGACACGATGTCCGGACAGGCGGACTGCCGGAGTGATCGTCGAGAGGCCTTGGAAGCATGCCTTGACGAGTTGCCAGACAAGTCGCGAAGGCTGCTTAATCTGCGTTATGTCGACGAACTATCTGCTAATGAAGTTGCCCGATCCATTGATTCGACAAGTGGTTCGGTTCGCGTGCTTTTGTCTCGCGTCCGGTCCGCGCTCGCCGAATGTGTTCAGCGTAGACTCGCAACGGAGCAGGCATGATATCGGTGAATGATGAACTGATCGACCGTTTTCTCGATGGTGACGCATCGAGTGACGAAGCCGCCGAAGTTATTGCTTGGTTGGAACTACCTGAGAACATCGAGCGTTATGCCCGGCGTGCTGAGTTACATGCTGACCTGCGGCGTTCGCTGCGGCGCAGGAGCATTCAGTCAAGCGCTGTGACTGCGTGTGAAGATGGACGTTCGGTTATGCCGTCCCGCCAGATGTTGGCAATCGGGGCGATCGCGTTGGTCACAGCCGCATGTCTACTGATTGCGCTCATGCTGCCTAGAAATGGACGCGATCTTAATACCTCCTTGCCAGTACTTGCTACGGTCGTTAGCGAAATCGATGCTGTACTGACCAAGAGTGACTCGAATTGGCAAGAGCCGGAACTGACGGCTGGGGAATATCAACTACAGCAAGGACTTTTGCATCTGCAGTTTGATGGTGGCGTGATGGTCTACGTCGAGGCTCCTGCTCGATTTGACGCAGTGAGCGGTAAGCGTTTGGTGCTGCATAGCGGTCGGCTGTCTGCAAACGTGCCGCCGGAGGGGATTGGCTTCACCGTCGAAACACCGGAAGCGGAAGTGGTCGACTTTGGGACCGAGTTCTCCGTCGAGGTTCAAAATGCGACCAGTGAAGTTCACGTCTTCAATGGGCTCGTTCGTGTGCAACCCCGCACCGGAGAGAATGAGACAGCAATGGCGGTTGATCTTCGCACATCACAAGCGGTGAGAATTGACAAGTTTTCGCCAGAACCTGTGGGCATTTCACTTGCGACCGACCGGTTCATTCGCAACTTCGACGAGCCGAAACGAAATTACGCTCGCACTGTGAAGCAATTGTCGCCGGTAGCGTTTTACCGAATGGGTATGCGCGACAAAGGTCTTGCTGCGGAACCGCCACAACACACAGGCATCGTTTTAACGGGTGATGGAGTTCGTCCGCCGCATGCGTCGGGCGTGTTTAAGGGCGGCAGCATGCGGGTGAGAGCAAATTCGACGGGACGCGGTGGGCGAGTGGATGCTCCGCCTCAGCTTGATACGGGAAACTTCTCGCTTGTCGTTTTTGTGTATCTCGAACAGGCGGCGCCCGGCGCTGCGGTGGCAACCAACATTCTTGGAGACGATGGCAGCTTCCGTTTGTCGCTCGATGAAAGCGGTCGAATGCGAGCGACAGTGAGAAACCGCGATGGTGAGTTGCAGTCCGTCGTCAGCGATGAAGTGATGCAGCTTGCTACTTGGCGACATGTTGTCATGACGGCTGACGGCGAAACGTTGCGGATTTCCGAGAACGGTAATCTGTCGGTATCGACGCCGTGTGAAATGATCGCTGGCAGCGAATCTGAAACCATTTGGTTCGGAACAATGAGTGAAGGACGCGGTCTGTGGAATGGTCGCATCGATGAACTGGCGATGTTTGACAAAGCACTGAGCGATCAAGATGTCGCCGATCTTTATCAGGCTGCTGTCGAAGAGATGGCAAGAACGAAATGAGAAGACTCAAATACAATCGCGACAAACAATGAGATTGAACCTTATGTATCACCGAAAATTAACCATGACGAAAACCTTTCGCCTTCAGCTCTGTCTCCTGCTATTCCTCGGTCTTGCATCGACAGCTGCCGCTGCAGAC
>JBDNFN010000313.1:0-20526 GCA_041689795.1 Fuerstiella sp.
CCTGCCGTCACTCTCAACCGGAAACGAATTTGTCATGCCGCCACCCAACTCAGCCCAACGCACCCGCGAGTCATCCTCGACGGCCAGCACCCGCCGCGCCGACGCCTGGACCCAAAACTAATCGATGTGTCGCTTGTTCTGGGGCTAGTTGAGATTCGGCTTACGATGGGTCGTCGTTACGCAAGTTAAAATAATCTGTCTACCCGAACCGGTTTTGCTAGATATAGATACGGGAGACAGGCGTGGCGCCAATTCACGTTCAGCCCCAGTTCGAGCGACTGATGACCTGGTAGGTGACCAGCGCAGCAACATAGGCCATCGCGGTCATATAGACCAATTGAAAAATCGCCCACTTCCACGAACCCGTTTCACGTTTTGTCACGGCTTGAGTCGGCAGGCACTGCATCGCCAAAACGAAAAACACTAACAGGCTGAGCCCAGTTGCCATGGTGAATACCGGAGAACCATCCGGACGTTTCTGACGCTTCAATGTCTCAACCAAAGTCGCCCTATCGTCAGCGCCATCTTCGCCAATTCCGTACACGATCGCGAGCGTTGACACGACCACTTCTCTAGCCGCAAAGGAAGTGATGACTCCAATATTAATTTTCCAGTCGAAGCCTAATGGAGCAAACACGGGTTCCAGCAAACGGCCAACGCGACCAGCACACGAATATGCCAAAGCTTCCTGGCCAACCAATCGATCAGCCTGAGACAGCAGGGCTTCCGGATCGTCCACCATTGCAGCCTCGGTTCGCAGTGTATTCAGCTGTTGCGCTATGGCCTGTGGCAGTTCGGATTCAGGCATTTTGGGGTAAGTTGCCAGAGCCCACAGGATCACAGAAATCAACAGTATGGCCGTTCCTGCCGTTCCTACAAAGTTGATTCCTCGTTCCACAACGATCGCCAATGCCCCGGAAAAGCTGGGGCGGCGATATGCGGGAAGTTCAATTACGAGGGGAACCGTATCTCCCTTAAGTATTGTTTTCTTAAGACACCAAGCTGAGAACAAGGCAGCTACAATCCCAAGTACATAGGCAGCGACAAAGACCAGCGCCGCCTTAACCGGAGAATCAGCGAACAGCAGCGACGTGATCATCGAATACACGGGCAGTCGAGCCGAACATGTCAGCAGCGGCAGCACGAGAATGGTGACCAGCCGGTCTCGCCAGTTTTCGATAACTCGAGCCGCCATAATGGCCGGAATCGCGCAGGCATGAGCCGAAAGCATCGGCACAAACGCCTTGCCAGGCAAGCCTACGAATCTCATCAACCGTTCCATGACAAACGCTGCTCGAGCCATATAGCCCGTATCTTCCAGCAGCGAAATGAAGAAGAACAGAATGCAGATTTGCGGAAGGAAGATCAAGACTCCACCAATTCCCCCGATAACGCCGTCAACCAGCAGACTACGAAAATCGTCAACAGGCATCGTTGCCACAAAAAACGAAACGGCTGCAGCGATGACACCGTTCTTGGGTGTCCAGTGAATTTCGGCTAACCAGTAACTAACCAGAAACACAACCATGGACAGCCCTGCCGTGCTGATGCACCACAGCACCGGATTGCTCGCCGTTTCAGGAATCAGGCCGCCAATGTAATCACCCAGCTGCGCGAATCCGCCGTCAACCAGATCCATAGGAATACTGGCCAGCGAAAAAATCATGTAGAAGACAGCCAGCATAACGCTCAGAAAAGCGGCGACTCCAATCACTGGATGAGTCAAAAACCGGTCCAGCTTGGCAACACGCCGTCCGGTCTGCGGGGGACGTTCGACTGTGCTTCCACAAACTTTTTCAGCCCAGTCAAATCGAGCAGTAAACGTGCAGCCACTACAGCCCACTGTGCACGATGTGTGCTGTTCCAGAAGTAGTGGAAGTTGTCGGGTCAAGACGGCATCAACGGTATTGCAAAGTTCGTTCAGGCCCGAGCTTTTACGAGCACTCACCAACACCACCGGGCACATCAATTCCCGTGATAGCTTGTCGACCTGAATTTTTATCTTTGATGATTCGGCGGCGTCAATCAGGTTGATCGCAACCACGGTTGGCAACTTGAGATCCAGAATCTCGCTGGCCAGCATCAGGTTGCGTTCCAGCTGAGTCGCATCCAGAACCAGAATGACCGCGTCCGGCGGTGGCGTATCTTTGATTTCGCCGAGCAATACTTCCTTAGCCAGATTTTCTTCCGGACTTGCAGTTCGCAAACTGTACATGCCTGGCAGGTCGACCAGTTCGGCCGGACCGCCCTTCAGCTGTATCTTCCCTTTGCGGACATCCACCGTGATCCCGGGATAATTTCCAGTCTTAGCTCTTAGACCCGTCAATCGGTTGAACAACGTTGTCTTGCCGGTGTTCGGATTTCCTACCAACGCAATCGTCGGGATTTTTGGAGCAACGCTAACCATGCTTGGCATCTCCCGTTGCTGCGTTGTCGGATACGGCCGTGACGCCCGGTGCTATGCCGCCAATCGTATCGCGTTCAGATTCTGCTGACGAATCCGGAATGAGTTCGACCGTCACCAGTTGAGCGGCCAGTCGCGAAACTCCAATCTGCGCTCCCACGACATTAAGTACCATGGGATCCCCCGTTCGCATCACTTCGAGCTTTCGTCCCGCGCAGACCCCTAACCGCTTCAGTCTCAGCGCATCATCGCCGTCACCAACTACATCTAAGCAGCGGTAAAAACCCGTCACAGTGGTGTCGGAAAGCAGCGAGGGTGGCATGGGGGCATCAAATCGCGGAAGGTAAAATATATTCCAACAAGCGGCGCTGTGGTGAGAAGAGTCGCCCGAGAGAGGTGAACATGGAGCTGGCTGGCTTCTACAACTGTATTACGCATCAGCGAGGCATGATATAGAAGTAGCACGTCTTGTTGAGTGGGCTGGCTTGCGATCATCGTGAACCCTGATTGGTTCACGCAGTCGAATAGTACCGTGCTGCGGCAGCAAAACAACACCTGAACAGGCCTGAAAAGATGGAAGCCAACCAGACCCGGACCTGATTCCTAATGTTTTGCCCGCATTTTTCCTACAATTGGAAAGGTCAATGCCCACCGAAAGGCCATCTGGTCGAGTCGCGAACGGCGTTACCGCAACTTCCGGCAGTCGCCAAGAAAGTAAGATCCGGCCTGACGTACATTCCTGTCGAGGATGATCCATTAGTCCGCTTGTCAGTGTGGGCTGGGAAAATCAGTTTTCTAAACGGCAATGATTAGCACAACTCAGCTCCATTGAGTCGTTGAATCCACGCGTATCTCCAGCCTTGGCTGCAAATCAACTCGTTGCCGCTGCGCACTGTTAGAACTAGCGATTGCCAATGTTCGAAAACTGAGTTTCCGCAAAGTGTCGGCCTGCTGATTCTGAACTTAGGGGGAGGTGGATGTTGTCGTACCTCGGCCTCGAACTCTCATTTTTCTTCGCTCGTGCCGATGAAGCTGCCCCGCACTTCGCTTATGATTCGCGACATCGGAAGAAACGTGGTGATCGCCAGCCGCGGGAGAATTTCACGATGCACAACCCCTACAAATTCAAAATGCCTTGCAGTAGCTGCGGCTTTGATAAAACGACAACTGACTTGCCGCCACGCGTGGCCGTGTCCGCGGCGATTCGCGCATTTGTGAATCAGCAGATCAATTCGGCCGAATTGTGGCAGCGACTCGATGGCTATGTCGAATCAAATGACGCAATCGCAAAGCTGGTAGCAGACGAAGTCTGTTTAGATTTTGATGACAGCGCAATTACTGTTACAGAACTTCCGAAAGACAAATGGGATCTATTACAGCGCTATTTACTACTGCTCGAATCTAACTGCAGAGTGATACAACTGAAAACAATTCGCCGCAGCTGGACACAAGCCGCCGCCGCCGCTGCATTACTAGGGTTTCTGGTTGTCGCTGCGCAATTCGGAATGCGACTGCATCTGTTGATTTTTGCGATGCCATTCGGTGCGCTGTCAATTGCTCTGACGTTCATCCGAGCTCGACTAATTCCTCAGGAAACAGTGCTGGAGCAAATTATTGCCCCGTTTCAGAATCTCTCCGATCTGGAACGCGCCTACAGGAACTGCCAATCGTTTAGGAAACAGAGGTATCCTCGCTGGCTAGCGGAACACAATCGAAATTCCGCACCACAAGACTCGCCGCTGTCGCGGCTTATCCAGACAATGTTTCTGATGCCCGCATTTGTTGTGTGGTCGATGTGCGCACCTGCCACATTACTCTTTCAGTCGTTTCCAGTCACTACAGAAAAGTACAGGGCCCTGTCACAATAAGGGGTCACCCACTTAACAACAACCATGAACCAAATTCAACAGACGTCTACTCGACCAAATTACGTGAGGGCGATTGCGGGAACCATCGCTGGAGCCGTGTTGGGATATCTGGGATTTTTTCTGATGGTGAAGACCGGATTTTATGCCATGGTGGTTCCCGGCACTATGATCGGGATTGGTTGCGGTACTCAGTCCGGAGCACGTTCATTAGTCCTGGGCATTATGGCCGCCTTGTTTGCCATGAGCGTCAGCGTGTTTATTGAATGGAAATTCTTTCCCTTTATTGCCGACGACAGCTTCAGGTATTTCCTGACGCACCTGAACGAATTGAAGGCTCAGACAACCCTGCTGATCGCCGCTGGTACATTCGCTGGATTCTGGTTCGGTCGTGGACGTTAACAGCAACCGGCGAACGAATACTGCAACTGTCCAGCCTATTTCCGGTATCAACTGACGCAGAATTTAGCCTCGCAATCTTAATCTTAGCGTGCCGCAACGACTCAGTTTCTTCAACTGTAAGCATGACATCTCAGCGTGCGTGCACCGCCGGTGAGTGGGCTCTGCGAATGCTGACAAGCCACGTGCCTTCACTGAACGATTTTGTTCCGAATCGTTTGCACGAATGAGTTGCCGGCCCCGACAGTCCACGCTGACTTCCACTTGTAATAAGGTTTGATAACCTTCTGTAAACAAATCAATTCAGCCAGCATCAGAAATGAAACACAATGAAAGATCCGCGGATCACTCAGCTTGCCGAAACACTTATCGATCACAGCTGCCGCCTTCAAAGCGGACAAAAATTAATCATCGAAGCATTCGACCTACCTGATTCGGCGCTTGTCTGCGATCTCGTAGACGCCGCGTATGCTCGCGGAGCAACTCCGCATGTGGTCTGGAAATGTAATTCCGTGCTGCGAAGTTTGTTTCGTGGAGCAACGCTGGACAGCATGGGCTGGCCAGCGAGTCTCGAAAAAACAGCAATGGAAGCAGCCGACGCGTACATTGGAATTCGGGGTTCAGCCAACTCGGATGAATTTGCGGATGTCCCGCCCGAAGCCATGGAACTCTACACTCAGCATTGGTGGAGCCCAGTGCACAGCAAAGTTCGCGTCCCCAGTACTCGCTGGGTCGTGCTGCGTTACCCAACACCATCAATGGCCCAGTCGGCGCAGAAAAGCACGACTCAGTTTGAAGATTTTTTCTTCGATGTATGCACGGCAGACTACGGCCAAATGGCGGAAAACCTCAAGCCATTAGTAGCGCGCATGGAAGCCGCCGATCACGTACGAATTACAGCACCGGGCACCGACCTGACGTTTTCGATCAAAGACATCCCGGTTGTCCCCTGTGCCGGAGAATGCAACATTCCCGATGGCGAATGCTTTACTGCACCGGTGCGAAACAGCGTGAACGGAACCATTCGCTTCAACACAAAGTCGCGATATCAGGGTGTTGTATTTGATGGCATTGAATTCGAACTCAAGGACGGACGCATCGAACAAGCCACGTGTTCCAATGAACCGGGTCGATTGAATCGCATTCTGGACACCGATGAAGGCGCTCGTTATATCGGCGAATGGTCATTCGGTACCAATAACAAAGTACTGCACCCGATGCTGGACACGCTGTTTGATGAGAAAATTGGTGGCTCGTTCCACTTCACACCGGGTAATGCGTACGACGAAGCTGACAACGGTAACCGCAGCAAAGTCCATTGGGATCTGGTACTGATTCAACGCGCTGATTATGGCGGGGGAGAAATCTGGTTCGATGGCGAACTGCTGCGTAAAGATGGTTTCTTTCTGCCCGATGATCTCGCTCCGCTAAATGAAGGCCTGCCGCGATAGTTTCAACAAAGGGCAAAGTCCGGCGGTCGCCCGAACTGCAACGAATTCCCCAGACACCCGCTGATGAATGGCATAGTAAGGTTATCAGCATGTGTGGAAACTTCGTCAAAATTGTCACGCCCGGATTCATCGATACCGGCAGAATCATGCACAATAGCCCTATGATTTCCTGCAGAATTCACAGGACGGGGCATAGTTTCGGCAGCAAACACACGAAAACTACTTCCAGATGGATAGTTCAGCATCCCGAACTCTGAGTGAGTTCGATTCGCCTCGATCAGGAAGGAAGTCATTTCATGAGGTCATTTCAGTTAGTTTTTCTATTTTGCGTTACATTGGTTTGTTTGAGCGGTTGTTCGGCGCGCGGTACCTCGCGAGTCGCCCACCAAGGCGCGCAGGGGCATATTGAAGCAGCACCTGAACGTGCACCAGCCATGCAGTCAGCTCGGTTTTCACCACCACCGGTTCCACCGGCCTATTAATATACAGCGAAGAAACATTGGGCATCGAACCGTGCCAAACGGTACCAGTGCCAACGAACCAAGCCAACGGGGGCAGTCGTCGGTATCTTGCCTCCGCAACTGCCAGCTGTTGCATGATGTATCTTCAAGGGACATCGCCGTTCGTCGTTCATATCGCAGACGGCATCGAACCTGACCTAGACATCTAAGATAAGACACGACGACCCAGTTAAAAAAACTAAGCCTGAGTTCTACAAGCACGAAGCGTTAGTGAGTGAATTTCCAGCGATTGCCGGACTCACTCGCTGGCACTTCGTGCTTGTTAACGTTCCAGTCTGAAACACTGAGCCACCGCAGAACTTGCGGTCATGGACATGCAGATAAAACGCCGTGCTCCGGGATAGTCCGGTTGTATGAATGGTGAGCACGTGCGCGATTCGTCATTCCATACCGCGTAAATCAGTTCTGCGGCTGGGCGAGACTGATCTGATGGCTCAAGACGCGTAGAGGCGGCGATTCAGTAAACGTAGGTAAAGAGTAACGCCGAAGAACCTTCTGAGTAAAACCTATCCCGGCGGGCAGGACGTCCGCCGGATTGAATCAACAAAACTCAGTATCGAGGTGAAGGCGATGAAAAGGCTCATGGTGGGAGCCGCTGCAGCAATCTTAATGCTGCTGAACAGCGGTGTAACAAATGCTGGTTTAAGCGGACTCGGAGGCTACTCCAGCTGCTCAGCGGATGCGTGTAACGGATGTGGAGACTTCGCAGCGGCGAAGGAAGGTTGCGGCGTGCAGTACCGAACCGTGCAAGAAGTCGTTTGGGATCAGCAGCAGTATACCTGCATGCAAACGGTCTATGACCGTTGCACAGAAACAGTTCCAGTGTCATGCACTCGGAACGTGTACGAAACGCACTATCGCGATCAGTGCTATACGGTCTGCAAACCAATGTACAAGACCGAATATCGATGCGTGCAGCATCAGGTTTGCAAGCCGGTTATAACAACCTGCTGGAAGACCGTGTCCTGCAACGTGCGTAAGCCGGTTTACAACACCTGCTACCGAGACGTCTGCTACACGGTCTGCAAGCCGGTCTACAAGACCTGCTACCGGCAGGTGTGCTACAACGTCTGCAAACCATGTTACAAAACATGTTACCGTGACGTTTGCTGCACAAAATACCGCACTGAAACAAAGACCTGCTACAAAGACGCGTGCTATACGGTAATGAAGCCGGTCACGACAAATCGTACGGTTGATGTTCAAAGCGGACGCTGGGAAACTTACTCAAAGTCTGTGCCAGGCCCGATGGTCGAAAAGTGTGTACCAGATCCTTGCAATCCGTGCTGCATGAAGAAAATTTGCTGCCCAGGACCTTGTCGGACCATCTGCTGCAAACGATGGGTGCCATGCACGGTGCAAAAACAGATTTGCTGCACAACAATGATTCCGGAAGTCTGCCACAAGAAGGTGCCCTACACAACCTGCTGCCAGATTCCTTACACAGTTACTCAGAAAGTGCCTTACACAACATGCAGCTTCACAACGCAAGTTTGCAAAAAACAGGTTCCGTACACTACCTGCAGCATGACCCGTCAAGCCTGTACGAAAAAGATACCTTACGTAACTTGTTCATGGGTTGATTCCTGTGTGACCAAGCGAATTCCTTACACAAAATGCCGCATGGAAACTCACTGCGTCACCAAGCGAATTCCTCACACGACCTGTCACATGGTGAAGCAAACCTGCACCAAAAGAATACCTTACACAACCTGCCGCCAGGTGTGTGAAACCAAGATGGTTACCAATACCAAATGCGTTCCACGACAGGTTCCCGTCTGCAAGACTCGCTGCGTACCACGAGTCGTCTGCCGACAGGTTCCGGCCTGCGGTGAAAGCTGTGCTCCAGAAAATGCAGCTCCAGGTTGCAACGCCCCAGCCGGGTGCAACTAAACATGCAACGTTGATTGCAGTTGACTGACAACTGCCCCACCACCAACGATGATACTCATCGCCTTCCGGGAAGTTCACAGGATGTGAACTTCCCCTTTTTCGTGTGCTGATTGGTGAAACGTAAAGCTGCACTGCTGCCCGTGTGTTCTGCGACATCGCTCTCAGGCAATGCATGTGCTGAGTAAACTTCCGCAGCAGTTGCCAGGAATTACCCGATTCGTGGGAATCGGCGCTGAGTGCTCGCTGAAGCATTGCTGAACCCTGCCTTGGAAAGATCAGTCTCCGATGTAAACTGCCACTTAAGCTGGACATGTCGCTCGTTATCGATGCATGTCAGCCGTGAAGACCAACGACGTTCACGCTGCAACCCCGGAGACATAGTATTGAATACGATCCGCACCAGGCTTATTTTTGTCGCGACAACTTTCCTCTTTGCAGGCTGGACAGGTCTAGGTCGAGCCGCGGATGCTTCTACTGCAGTTCCCCTTCGCCCAAATTTCATCGTGATTTTCTGCGATAATCTTGGCTATGGAGACATCGAACCGTTCGGGGCTACAGTACACCGCACTCCGTATTTGAACCGCATGGCAAAACAGGGCTGCCGGTTCACTCATTTCTGCGTGACGGCTGGAGTATGCACGCCTTCTCGCGCATCCATTATGACCGGATGTTATGCTCAGCGAATTGGCATGCACGATAATCCTCGCGACAGACATGTGCTGCGTCCCGTTTCGCCCTATGGGCTAAACCCCAATGAGATCACAATTGCCGAAGCGCTGCACGATATGGGCTACGCGACGGGAATCTTCGGAAAGTGGCACTTGGGAGACCAACCGGAATTTCTACCCACGCGACAGGGCTTTGACGAATTCTTTGGCATTCCATACAGCGACGACATGACACGAGAAGTCGGGCAACGTTTGGGAAATAAGTTTGAAGGCAACCAGTGGCCCGAACTTCCTTTGATGAAAAACGATGTTGTCATTGAAGCTCCGACAGATCGCAACATGCTAACTAAACGCTGCACCGAAGAAGTTCTTGAGTTTATTGACCGGCACCACGAAAAACCATTCTTCATCTATTTTCCTCAGCCAATGCCCGGCAGCACAGCCGCTCCGTTTGCGAGCTCCGGTTTCAAAGGCAAAAGTCATAATGGTCCGTGGGGCGATTCGATCGAGGAAATCGACTGGTCCACAGGCCAGGTTCTTAACAAACTGGCACAGTTAAAAATCGACGATAAGACGTTGGTCGTTTGGCTATCGGATAACGGTGCTCCTCTGGCAAAGGATTTATCAAAGCTGACACGAGGCAGCAATCTGCCGCTGCATGGCCGCGGCTATACAACGTCCGAAGGTGCATTTCGCACTCCAACCATCATGCGCTGGCCAAGGCATGTGAAAGAAGGTACGACCTGCAGCGAACTGGCTACTACGATGGACCTGCTGCCGACCTTTGCGAGACTTGCCGGAGCGAAACGCGTAACGGAAATTGACGGTCACGATATTCGATCGCTGATTCTGGGGGCCCCCGATGCGAAGTCACCATACGAATCTTTCTTTTATTACTACCGTGATCAGCTGCAGGCAGTTCGCAGTGGTCCGTGGAAGCTGTTTGTTCCACTGGAATCGTTTGACCAGCATCCACACTTCAAAGTGGGGAAAAGTGATCAGCCCCTGCTATTTAACGTGGTGGATGACATCGCCAGCGAAACCAACGTGGCACAGCAGCATCCGGCAATCGTCTCAAGTTTAATGCAGTTTGCAGAACAGGCTCGAGCTGACCTGGGGGATCGCAATCGAATCGGAACCGGGCAGCGTGCTCCCGGACGGGTAGCGGGAATTCCGACGCCGAGAATTCTTCCGCAACTGCAATAGCGCGGCGACTCCGGCTGCCTGCATACTCGGTAAATGGTCTGATCTGGTGTATTTACGACGGAAGGTTTGTTACAACAATGTTCCACGATCGCCCCGCCTGTAATGCTGCCGTCTATCCCACGCACGCCGCTTCCATCGATTTAAAAAGCCGACCTTATGTACCGATCATTTTCAATCGTGTTCAGTCTCTCAATACTGTGCCTTTTGCCCGACAGTGTTCGTGCAGAACTTAAAGCCGGAGCTGCCATTGTCGACGTGACGCCGTCTAAGTTTCCGGTGCTTGTGAATGGCGGCATGACGTCACGCACAGCCTCTGAAGTAACGACTAAAATAAACGCACGGGCCATCGTGCTGGACGATGGTCGTGAACGCATTGGCATCGTTGTGGTTGACAGCTGCATGATCCCTCGCCCACTATTGGATGAAGCCAAGCAACTAGCGGCGCAGCAGACGGGCTTGAAGCCAAACCGAATTCTGGTTTCATCCACGCATACTCATACTGCGCCGTCGGCGATGGGTGCACTCGGCACTGATGCAGATTCAGACTATCTTCCTGTACTAAGAGCCGGAATTGCGGAAGCACTGGCAAAGGCCGAAGCGAACCTTGAACCAGCCGAAGTCGGCTGGGGGCTTGAGGACGCAGCCGACTTCACAGCGTTACGGCGCTGGATTCGTCGCCCGGATCGCCTTGCGGAAGATCCCTTTGGCGATATGACTGTGCGAGCTAACATGCATGCCGGTCGCAACTGGGACGATGTGACGGGCGAATCCGGCCCGGAAGATCCGGACCTGTCCATGATTTCATTCAGAGCCAAAGACGGTCGACCAATCGCCGTGCTCGCCAATTTTTCAATGCACTATTTTTCAGGGCAGAAGGCACTTGCGGCAGATTACTTCGGCCTATTCTGTGACGGGCTTCAGGCAAAGCTTAACACGTCGACCGGCAAACAGCCGCCGTTTGTAGGCCTGATGTCTCATGGCTGCAGCGGTGACATCTGGCGACGCGACTACAAGAAACCGGAAGGCGAGCAGGAACCGTATTCCGAAATCGCAGAATACACCGATGCTCTCCTGCAGATTGCGTTCAAGGCTTACAGCAACATCAGTTATTCAGCGGACGCCGATCTGGCCATGTCAGAAGTACGACCGACTTTAAATTACCGAGTTCCCGATAAGGCTCGACTTGAATGGGCTCAGGAAATCGTCGCCGAAATGGGTGATCGTCTGCCAAAAACTCAGTCCGAAATTTACGCCCGAGAACAGGTGTATCTGCACGAACTTCAATCCACTGAAATCGTGGTGCAGGGATTGCGAATCGGTGACATCGGCATCGCGACAACTCCCAACGAAACATATGCTCTAACCGGGCTGAAAGTGAAGCTGCAAAGCCCTCTCGCCAAAACGATGGTGATTGAACTGGCGAATGGTGGAGACGGCTATATCCCACCTCCCGAACAGCATCTTCTTGGTGGTTACAACACGTGGGCCGCACGTTCGGCCGGGCTGGAAGTGATGGCCGAACCAAAAATTGTCGAACATGCTTTGGCGCAATTGGAACAGGTTTCAGACAAGCCTCGACGCCTGTTCACTCAAAGTCGCGGTGCCGCCGCAAAGTCAATTCAGGCAGCAAAACCAGTTGCATGGTGGCGCATGGATGAATTTTCAGGCCCGATTGCCATGGATTCCTCCGGACACAACCGACATGCAACCTACGAACCCGCTGTCGTCTACTTTTTGGATGGCCCCGATAAAGCGGCGATCTGCCACGACGATGAAGTCAATCGTGCAGCCCACTTTGCGGGAGGTCGTTTGCTGGCGAAGTTGCCTGAACTTGGACACAGGTATTCCATTTCGATGTGGTTGTGGAATGGCATGCCCAACGCTGCCCGACCAACCACAGGGTGGATACTTTCCAAGGGTCACAGCAACGGGCTTGGCAACGGCAGCGAACATCTGGGTCTTGGCGGGACGGCCACACAGCCCGGACGGCTGATTTACCACGTGACCAGCGATGCTGGTTCTGCGCCAGTCGTCGGCAAAACGGAAATAGATCGCTGGACATGGAATCACGTGGTCGTTGTGCGAGACGGTGAACAGGTGAAAATTTACTTAAACGGAAACACAACGCCGGAAGTAGAGGCGACGAATAGCGACCATGCAAACGCCAACTGGAGTTGGTTCTTTGGAGGACGATCGGACAACGATTCCAACTGGGAAGGTCGCCTAGATGAAATCGCCGTTTTTGATCGAGCATTGTCGAATGCAGAAGTTGCCGAACTCGGTAAACAAACTCGATAGCGAGCCATGTTTCCGTTTGACGTACCGCAGGTGTTCTGAAAAATGACACCTCAGCGAATTACAGCTGTTGTTTGTTGTGGACAGGCGAGAAATCAGGGAGAAGATGTTCGTGAAGCTACTTGCAACCGCGTTTGGAATGTTTGTATTTCTTGCGCTCTGCGATTCCGCATCGGCATGGCAGTCGCCGATTCATTTACGAGCCGTCCTAAATGAAACGGGCGATCTCATCGAAGTGTTCAAAGCGAATTCTGACAAGCCAATCCTGACGCACGTCGCAAAAGCGGACTTTCGGCCATACATTCATCCAATTGTCGCGCCGGATGGAAATGGCGTGCTGACGGAACTAAGCCCCGAGCATCATCGGCACCAAACAGGCTTGTACTGGGGTTTTACTCGCCTGAACGATCGCGATTATTTCCATCACCCGGAAGGCGCGTACTGGCGTCGAGCAGCCGTGCAGATTGTGACAGCCGAAGCCGCAACAAACACCGACAGCGTACAATGGCAGACGGTATACGATCTGTTGGCTGAGGACGGTTCTGTAGTCCTGCAGGAATCGCAGATCTGGTCGATGACATGTCCGGGCGAAACATACGCCCTGGAGGTACAATGGACGGGCGACGCTAAGACAGACGTCACCATCAGTAAGTACGAATACGGCGGATTGTTTCTAAGAATGCCGTGGAAGCCAGGTATCGAAGGCGAAGTGGTAAATGGTGCTCGACAAAAAGACATACGAGCCGAAGGGCAGCGCAGCGTGTGGCTGGACGTCGGCATGCAGGTGGAGGGTCGCGACGATTTTGCTCACGTAGCCATTTTCGACCATCCCTCAAACAAAGCTTTTCCTCAACCGTGGCGAGTCGACGGGCAAATGGGGGTCGGTCCCGTTCGAGCTCGACTGGGCGACTGGAAGATTGCCAAGGGTGAAAAAGAAACGATCCGACATCAACTCTACTTCTTTGACGGACTTCTCAATGACGTAGAACTCACCGAAAAATGGTCACAGTTCTCCGGACAGCAAATGGCGTGGGCTCAATGGCAGCAGGCTCAGCAGGAAGGTCGACAGGCCGAATTTCTAACGCCGGAAAAGGCCATCGAAAACATGACTCTGCAGGACGGCTTCAAGGCCAACGTCTTTGCATCAGAACCCATGATGACTCAGCCAATGGCTTTTTGCTGGGACGCCAAAGGACGCATCTGGATTGCTGAAAATCGCGATTACGAATCACGAGGCTCGGGCTTCGCCAACGATGGCAACAGCCGCATTTTGATTCTGGAAGACACTAATCGCGATGGAGTCGCCGATAAACGTACGGTGTTTGCAGAAGGCATTCCGTTTCCCGCTGGCATGGCTGTCGGCATGGGCGGGCTCTGGCTGGGAGCACCACCGAACCTGCTGTTTCTTCCGGATGCCAATAACGACGACAAGGCCGATATGGAAGACATCGAAGTGCGATTAACGGGCTGGGGTATTCGTGATCGCCACGAAACACTGAACAGTTTTCACTGGGGGCCTGATGGCTGGCTATATGGCTGCCAGGGCTACGCAACCCCTTCCAAAGTTGGCAAGCCCGCCGGAAAAGGAAAGCTGTACACCCACAAAGATCCGTTTCCGACAGACATCAAATTCGATGGCGAACCGACTGACATAAATGGCGGAGTCTGGCGTTATCACCCCACGAAAGATCGCTTTGAAGTCGTCGCTCACGGCTTCAGTAATCCGTGGGGCATTGACTACGATTCCAAAGGCCAGATCTTTATCACGGCCTGCGTGATTCCACATTTGTGGCACGTTATTCCCGGCGGAATTTATCATCGCCAGGGAGGCAGCCATTTCAATAAATACGTGTACGACGACATCAAGACAATTGCCAATCATCGCCACCGTTCGGCTCACGGCGGAGCACGCGTGTACCTTTCTGACGCCTTTCCGGACAAATACAAGAACCGCATTTTCATGGCGAACATCCATGAGCACGCGGTCCTGACCGACATTCTTGCCCCGGCAGGCAGCGGTTTTGTCGGCCGTCACGGAGACGACTTTATGCTGGCGAATAACGCTCAGTGGATCGGCTTCAGCATGGAAATCGGCCCGGATGGTGCCATCTATGTGCTGGACTGGCACGACGCCGACATTTGCGGCAAGGAAGTTTTAAACAAAGAAACCGGACGGATTTTTCGGATCGCTGCCACTCAATCTGCAGCCGTCGACTTCCCGAATCGCTACGCCGATCTATCAACGTTGTCAGACGTGCAGCTGGCAGAATTGCAATCGGTCGAAAGTGCATGGCACGCTCGACAGGCTCGTACAATTCTGCAGCAGCGAGCGGTTAACGGCAGCATGGAGGCAAAGGCGGTTGATCTGCTGCAACACATGTTTAAGAACAATGAGAACGTTGATCTGCGTCTTCGAGCAATGTGGGCGTTGCACGTTATCAACCAACTGCAGCCCGACGTTCTGGCAGCAGCCCTGAGTGACAAACACGAACATGTTCGAGGCTGGGCGATTCAGCTGTTGTGCGAAGACGCTGCTCCAGCAGAACCGGTTGTCGCCACGTTTGTCAGCATGGCAAAGTCAGACGCATCCGCCGTGGTGCGATTGTACCTGGCCGCAGCGACACAGCGTCTATCAGATGCTCAGAAGTGGCTCATCCTTGAAAATCTGGCCCTACATGCCAGCGATGTCGACGACCACAATATCCCTAAGATGATCTGGTTCGGCTTAGAATCACTGGTCGCCATAGATGCTGCTCGAGCACTTAAGCTGGCCGAAGCGGCTAACATCCCATTGGTCTCGCGACATGTTGCCAGAAGACTGAGTGACGCCGAACAATTCGAAAAACTGGTTGCCAGCATCGGTTCAGCCAGACGTAACCAAATGGAACTGCTGCTGGGTTTGCGAGACAGCCTGGAAGGGCGATACGACGTTAAGGCGCCAGCGAACTGGTCGACGGTCTACACAAAGTTACGAGCCGAAGGTGGCGAAGCAGCAAAAATTGCCCTGCAACTGTCTCAGCAGTTCGGCGACACAGTTGCGGCGGGCACTATGCTGGCCACGTTAAAGGATTCGTCAGCTAATGCCAGCGACCGGCGTGAAGCCCTGCAGGGCCTGATTGGTCGAAAACGCCCGGAAGCCAAAGACGCTCTGCTCCGGTTGTTCGATGATGAAGAACTGCGCAGCGATGCCATTCGAGCAGTGGCGACTTTTGACGACGACAGCCTGGCGGAAACATTGCTTAAACGCTATTCGCAGCTAACTGAAGCCGATAAGCTTGAGGTCGTACATACACTGTCCGCTCGCAGCGGTTCGGGTCGCAAGCTGACTCAGGCCATCAAGGATGGCACCGTTCCGAAACGCGATGTGCCCGCCTATGTCGCTCGATTACTTCGGCGGGTTGTAGGGAACGGTTTCCTGGAAGTGTGGGGAGCAATTGATGAATTGTCCGCCGACAAAGAAGCTTTGCTTGCTCGCTATCGCAGCCTGCTAACAACGGACGCAATTGCAAAAGCAAACGCGTCCAATGGTCGAGCACTATTCAACCGCACCTGCGGCGCCTGCCATAAAATGTACGGGCACGGCGGAGTGATTGGACCGGATATCACGGGCGCCAACCGCAGCAATCTGGAATACCTGCTCGGTAATATTCTTACGCCAAGCGCGATTATCCAGGACGCTTACAAGATGCACATCGTACTGACGGAAGACGGCCGAGTCTATTCGGGGATACCCAGCGAGGAAAACGATCGAAGTCTAAAATTACGAATCGCCAATCGCATGGAACCAGTCACAATCGCAAAATCACAGATTGAATCTCGTGAAGTTGCGGCCATTTCCATGATGCCCGAAGGCATTCTGAACACCCTGGCAAATTCAGAAGTTCTGGATTTGATTGCGTATCTGCAAAGCCAAAAACAATCTCAGTGACCGTAGAGTTTCGACTGCTGTAGCCGGATTCGAAAGAATTCGGAGGCTGGTGGAATTCTCACGAATTTCTCTACAGGATAACACAACCACTGAACTCTAAACGATTTTCACCGGCGGCCACTCATCACTCAGAAAGTGATAAACGCCATAATTTATGGGCGTTCCAGAACGCGAATCGTGGTGGTGATCGGAAAGTGGTCACTGAAGCCGGAATGGTTTTCGCAGCGAAATTCCCGAGGACGGCCCTTCCGCGTCGTCATGATTTCCGGTCGAAAAATGTCGACTTCCGGGATGTACGGAGTCATTGGATCCGTCACTTCCACGGCGACTTCATCTGGCGCTAGCCGAACGTTTGGCTGCAATCCCTGCAGTCCAAAATACAGGCCTCGAGATAGCAGAAACTGGTCCAGCATATTCATCGTTTGAGTGCACTGCGAATAATAATGAGTGCCCTGATCAGGCTTATTCATCAACGACCACATCGGGTTGAACATCGACGCGGAACGGGACGCGTAAGACTTGTAAGACGGAAGACTGCCTCGTGCAAATCGCATGGGTTCTTCAAGGTGATCCGTCGTAAAGCCACCACCCAGAATATCCATCACGCTGCGGTTCCACGGCTCGTCATTCAGGTCTCCCATGACAAGCACGTTTCGATTCCACGCTTTGTTCAGTTCATGCAGAGAAACTTCGTTGTCTTTCAGTCGCAGATAGTCTTTGCGGCTAAGCTTCACATTGCCATCAACAAGTTTGCCGCAGTGACTGGCCACAGTCATTCGAAAAGGCTCCGATTCCAGCCGCCCTGCGCTTCTTGAGGGCCAGTGATTGACCAGTACAACAAGATCTGAATTGTTTCGTTTTACCTTCAGATGCACTTCAAAAATATCGCGAGTCGGATATCGCAGATGCACCATGTGGCCATGGGTTTTGGATTGGTCTATTTCGAACACACGAGTCGAATAAATCAACGATGTATCGATGCCACGAATATCAGGCTGCTCGACATGCGCCAGAGCATAATCGTCGCGGCCAATCGCATCGATCAGAATGTTGGCGACCTTGGTATTTTCGATTTCGCAGATGCCAAGCAGATCCGGAGCTTTACCATCAAACATCAGCCGAATTACGTCGGCCAGGTTGCTTACTTTGGTTTCAAAAGCGCGTTTGTCCCAGCCGTTAACCGGCGTGTACTCCAGATCGGCCGCCAATGGCGACACATCAATGTCGAACAGATTCTGCAGATTCCAAAAGGCGACGCTGAACGAGTCGATCTGTTTGGGAGCAGTGTATGCGCCATCAGAATTGGTTGTGCCGGAACCCACGTAACAAATCGCCTTCCATGACGACGAAAAACCGACCACTTTGTGCCGGGCACAAAATCGTCGACGCGAAACTTTAGAAAGCGTATTTCAGCAGAATCACGGGATTGGCTCAAAGGCAATTCCCCCGAGAAAATGGGGGGGATGGGAGGCTTTCGAGATACCCAAAAGTTGGTTACTTGCGGGCTCGGACGGCGTCCAGAGCGCGTTGCGCCGCGAACTTCAGGCTGAAGTCTGTTCCGGCAACGAGGTCTTCCAGAAACGGAATACTCTTTTCCGTACCGACGTTTTGCAGAATTTCAATCAGTTCTCGACGCAATGACGAGTCTGTGAATTCGCTAAAACTATCCAGAATCGGTTCTTCGACGGGTTCGCCGGCCGTGATTAACATTTTTTTCAGGTCAAGCCGAAGACTTAAGTCGCTCAGCTGCCTGATCAGATCGGGCAGCATCCCGGGTGTCTTCAGTTCGATCAGGCGTTGTATTGCCAGCTTGCGGGCGTTGCGCAGCAGGTGATGATTCGATTTCGCGATCGTTTTCAGAGTCTCGACGTTTTTCGCCGTGGCCCATGTTGCATAAACATCAGCCGCCGAGCCCTTCACAAATTCGTTGCTGTTTTCCAGGTGGTTCGACGCGACCTCCAGCACTTCGTCTCGCAATTCGGGAACGATCGCTGCTTCTGCAATTTTCTTCAGGGGAGATGACGCGCTAAAACTTCCGTTTGCCTTGCGGACGTCTGCCAGCAAGGCGGTTAGTCTTCCCGGATCAGGAACCGTTCGTTGCTGTTCCTTCTGCAGACGAAGTTCTTCAGCTCGAGCAACCGCCGCCACCCGTTCACGTTCAACTTCTGCAGGATCTTTCAGCTGAAACATAATTGTCAGAGGAATTTTCGCCACAGAAACATCATCGCCGTGGCGGGTCAGGGTTGCGTTGTATTCCATGCTGGTGGGCATACCAACGTGCTTGTCAAAAACGATTTCTCCCTTGCCGCGAACACTCATGTACGGCTTATTGGCATTGTCAGTCGTGGTGAATTCGTACGACTTGTGAATCGTGATCCGATTGTTCAGTTCGTCTCCCAACCGATACGTCGTTTTCACGATGGCTGGAATCTCTTTGATCGTTTCTTCTTCCTGAGGCTGTGCAAATGGGCTTCCCCCAGGAAATTCAGGTGCACTAAAACCGCCGCGGCTTGATGGAAACTGCATACGAGAACGAACGCGACTAAGCGGATCTGCCGGGTTCGCTTCAGGTCGCCGCATGACGCGCAGTGCGCTTTCCTGAGTAGAACCCCAGCTGACTTGAGCATCTGCTGACAAAGGATCGATAAAAAACTGACCAATTGATCCGAGAACAAACGGTAAATCGCCCTCGCCAGTCGCCGATGCAACCTCACCATAATCACTGACTTTCAACACGCCGCGACCGCCGCTGCCTGACGGAAGCATGCTGAACGGATCAAACCGCATTTGACGAGGATCGATACTGCGTGTGTGAGTAAAACTGGCCTGATAACCGACATCAAACAGCGTACCTCCGGTAATGCTCTGCACCTTGATGTACGCAACTGTGGGCGTCACCTGATTCGCCAGAGTTGGCCCGTCCAGAGCGTCGCCACTGCCCGCGCTGGGCAACGGCAGGCCGAGCTTCGTCATCATGATTTTGAGTTCATTGATCGGCACCGCGAAGCCGATTGAGTTCGCTGCGTTGTCATGCAGCTTACTACTGGCAATGCCGATTACCTGCCCGGAATTATTGACGACCGGCCCGCCACTGTTGCCGGGATTGATTGGTGCATCCGTTTGAATCTGTCGACCCTGTTCCGGATCCATCACAATGCCCGCGACAGCTCCCGTGGCAACTTTGACGCCCGTTCCAAGAACAGATGACAAAGGAAACCCGAAGGCTCGCACCTGTTCGGCCAGCTTCACATTGTCGGAATCAGCCAAGCGACTAACGGCAAGACCGGTCGCCTCGATCTTCACGATGGCAATATCCAGCCGAGCATCTTCAGCCACAACTTTGCCCGTATAGACTTCTTCGCCGATCGTCACATCAATTCGTTTGGCACCTTTAATGACGTGAGTACAAGTGCCAATGTAGCCGTCTGCCGACACGACAAAGCCTGTGCCGGAACCTTCGAATTCTTCAGTCTGGTCGATGCCGTTATTCATCACGGTGTAGGTGCAGCTGCCAATGACATTTTCTTTGGCCGAACCGTTGTCCGCAACAATCTTAAGCGAATACACGTGCTTTTGCCCCTTCGCCCATTTGTACCGCAATGCCGGTTCTGAAGCGTTGGCTGCTGCGTCCTGAACTGCAGCACCTTGCACTGCACCGTTCACAGCGGGCGGTTGCTGCTGAACCGACGGAGTAGTCGCAACCGCCGGAGGCTTACGCGGCATGACCACAGACGGCGAAGTGCTAGCTGGTGGAACAGCGGATGACACAGCGGGTGCTGACACAGCGGGTTCTGACACAGCGGACTGCGAGACGGACGATGGAACCGATGCGACGACTGCGGGTGCTTCCGGCTTCACATCCGGAACTCGCTCAACCGGCTGCGCTGCGACCGGCG
>JBDNFN010000314.1:0-3048 GCA_041689795.1 Fuerstiella sp.
ATAATTGGTGATGAGACAACTGGCCACGGCGTTTTCGCTCCCGCCCGGGCGGCGTTTTCGAAACTCGCCACGCTGCGACTCAATCGGTGACAGCCGCCAAGGGGCCCTCGCGCGCCGTTCACCCCTTCCGCGATTGTTTACACGCGAACGCTTTTCCGTTGCGGCGCGGTGCGCAATTCAGGCCAGCCCTCATCTGGCGGTATCGTCGCTGCCAATCGCGATCATGATGTGCGAGAAATCGCTCGACAACAGTAGACGGCCGGATTGCGGGTTATGCGGCGGCGTGCCACAGAACAGTGTTGATGCCGTTTGCACTAAGAAAGCCAACTTGCCGGAGTGTGTGAGGGCTTGGAATTCGTCTCGCTTTGAAACTACGTATGGTCCGGAAATGTCTGGTCGCAGCGTCTAAGAAACGCCGACCATTATCGACGAGTTCGCGTGTTTTTGAGTGTTGCAGCCACAATGCAACGTCCTCGACCCATGTCGCTGGACAAAGTTGTTGCCGATTCCTCATCGAGCTCGGTAATCACAGCGAACGATCTTACCTGAGACTTCAGGGGGCCTGAGCGAGTCCGGCAGGCTTGGCGTCCCGCTGCCAGTTCATCGTTCGTTGATGTGAGAGTAAAGAAGTCCAACAAAGTGTTGCCTTAGATCTGGATTTTCGTCTCGTCCTGTTGACGATATCATTTGAAACTATTGATCTCACCCCTCACGGGCGACTTCAGCCGAAAAACTTAGTTTTTATAGCCGTAGACTTATGTTTGGTCCTTCAGAAATCTTCCACTGGACAAAATCCGGTATGGTGCCGTTTATGGCTCGGCGTTCGCGCTGGCGATCGATGGCTCGAAAGATTATCCGCCGCAGTGAGCAGATGAATTCTCTGACGGACGACGAACTGAAAGAAGCCGGTCGCCGACTTCGCTGGGAAGCCAAGGCGGGAACGCCTCTGAAGACGCTGCTGCCGGAAGCCTATGCGCTGGTTCGCCAGTCGGCTCGGCGAGTTCTGAATATGCAGCACTTCGAAGTTCAGATTATCGGCGCGATCGCGTTGTTCGAAGGGCATATCACCGAAATGCAGACCGGTGAAGGCAAAACACTCACGGCCACAATGCCTTCGTTTCTGCGAGCACTAACTGGCAACGGTTGCCACGTGATTACTGTTAACGATTACCTTGCAGGTCGCGACTGCGACGTGATGGGCCCCGTACATCGTAAGCTGGGACTAACCGTTGGCAAGGTGCTGGAGGAAATGGAACCGGACGAGCGTCGACTGAATTATGCCTCCGACATTACCTATGGAACGTCCAAGGAAATGGGCTTCGATTTTCTTCGCGACAGACTTCGTATGGGAGCCAGTCCGGACGACAGCGGACCGTCGCTGCGAAAGTTTGTGCGCACTTTGGCGGGTGGCGAAGAGCCCGTTCAGCGAGGCCACTATTTTGCTTTGATCGACGAAGCAGACAGTATTCTGATTGATGAAGCTCGAACACCGCTGATCATCGGTTTGACTCAGCCCAACGATCCCGGAACGGTCAACCTGTTTCGCTGGAGCAACCGCGCGACGTTTCAACTGAAGTCGCGAGAAGACTACGTCTACGAACCCGAACGTCGGTCGGCGTGGCTAACGGATACCGGCTGTCGAAAAGTCGTGCTGATGTCGAAGCCCTCGCTGATGAATTCGATGGACACAGAACGGATTTATAGTCAGGTCGAAAAAGCGTTGACGGCAAAGCACGCGTTCGAAAAAGATCGCGACTATGTAATCGTCGACGACAAGGTAATGATTGTCGACGAAGGCACCGGCCGAATCATGGATGGCCGTAAGTGGCAGGACGGGCTTCATCAGGCCATCGAAGCCAAAGAACTGGTGCCGATTACCGCTGCAACCGGCGAGGCGGCTCGAATTACGGTGCAAAGTTTCTTCCGCAACTACACCAATCTGTGCGGCATGACCGGGACGGCATTGCCAGCCAAAAACGAACTCAAAAAGACCTACAAGCTGAAGGTCTCAAAGGTTCCCACCAACAAACCGTGCATCCGAAAAGCCTGGTCGGTTCGCACATTTAAAACGCAGGCTGCCAAACGAGTCGCAATTTCCGACGCTGTTCAAAAGCTGATCAAACAAGGTCGCACAATTCTGATTGGTACGCCATCAGTCGAAGCCTCAGAAGCTTTGGCGGCCGTGCTGCTGGTTAACGGTATCGAATCGCAGATTCTGAATGCTCGATACCACGAACAGGAAGCGGAAATTGTGAAGCAGGCGGGCCATCCCGGCAGAGTCACTATTGCGACCAATATGGCGGGGCGAGGCACTGACATTTTGCTGGAAGATCCAGTTCGCAACGCTGGTGGTTTGCACGTGATCGCCACGGAAATGCACAGTTCACGACGTATCGACCGGCAGTTGGTAGGCCGTGCTGCTCGACAGGGCGACCCGGGTTCGTTTCAGTTTTTTCTGTCAATGGAAGACGAATTGCTGCGATGTCGCGAACCGGCAGAAATTCAGCGTCGACAAAAGCTAGCCATCGCCAATCGCAACGGAGAACTCGGCCGATCCTGGCACGGCTACTTCAAAAAGGTGCAGCGGTTCCTGGAAAAAAGCCACCGCAAGCAGCGCAAGAGCCTTTTGAAGCAGGAAAGAGTTCGGCTGGAAATGTACGAGAACATGGGGCTGGACCCGTACCTGGAATTGACCGAGTCGTAAACAGAAACACAGGTTTCAGGGAAAATGTTCAGGCGGCGGCAGGACGACGCAGGGGTGTTTGAATGCGGCGTTTTTCCAGTTGACTCATACGGTTTTGGAGCGTGCTCCGCACGATTCCGAACACCAGTATTACGCGTCTGAGGTATAGGCCTAGGCTGTTGGAAATTTGGAATAGCCGTTCTTTGTAGTTCACATGGGCAATCTTGCGCTAGTTCTGTAGAGCGAGTCGGCGTTTCGAGAGGAAGGTTTGCCTTAGGTGCTGCTTGACCCAGTGCTTTACGTTTTTGCCGGGGACGGAGACCAACGCATCGTAGATTGTATCGGGAGTCAGTTTCCCCACGAGC
>JBDNFN010000315.1:0-12607 GCA_041689795.1 Fuerstiella sp.
ATATCGTGTGGGACAAGCTTCTGCCGGCATTCAGTGACAAGCCGCTGGAAGAAAATTCAGAAGAACAGGCAAAGCTGCAGACTGTTATCGAAAAGTTGAAAGCATCGCGTTGATTGCAACGAGGTCCGGCATGTCGGTCGAAAATCCGGCTGAGTCGACCGCATATACGTTTTCAGTTTCGCCAGGAAACGCCGCCTGCACGCATCAGTTTGCTTGCGGTGTCACTGGCTTTCGCAGAATGAGCACGTATTCGACCAGATCAACAAGCTGATCTACCGTTAGAAGTTTTTGCAGGTCTTGCGGCATTAAAGACAGCTTTTGCTTTTCGAACTCTTCAATGTGAGTCTTGAGAAATTTTCGATCGATGCCTTCGCGGTTTCGCAGAGTCACTGATTCATCGGAATCGCTGATCAGCAATCCACTAAAGGCCAGTCCTTCGTCAGTGACAAGAATGTAGCTTTCGAAGTTATGGCTAATAGCGGCGCTAGGTGCAAGAATGGAAACGTAAACGGCATCCCGCGAAAGCTTGCTGCCGATTTCGGAAAGGTCCGGGCCGACTTCCTTACCTTCGCCCTTCACTTTGTGGCAGTTGATGCATGTGCCTTTGGTACGGAAGACAACTGCTCCGGCGTCGGCATTGCCTTGGCGTTTGATTAGTTCTGCGGTTGGAGGTAGCGGCTGAGCGTCAGCCGTCGCGGGAAGCTGCAGGTGTTTACCAGCCTCAGCTTTTATGGCAGCATCGTCAGATGACAACAGTACGTTTGCGGCAATGAATTTAAGATCATCAGACAGCTTTGCAGCTGTAACCAGTTCCATGATGCCTTTCTGACCGTCAATGTTGAGTCCAAGAGCACTCACCGCCGCGCAGCGGATCGCTAGTGATTCTGTAGGTGACGTAACCAGTGGAACCAGCAATTGTCGAGCCTGCTTGCCAGCGGCACGTCCAATCAGTCCAATTGCCGAAATGGCTCTTGTTGGGTCGTCGCTGTTTATGAAGGCTTGCAGGATTAGTCCGCGATCCATCGCGAACAACAGCTCAGCACCTCGCACGCCGCTGGTTTCGTTGCTGTGTGCCAGGCAAAACGCTGCCAGATCGTCCGCAACTTCAACCGGCTTGAAACGCTCGATTAATTCAAAGAACTGTTCGGTCCCCGGCTCCGCTCGCAGGTATCGCAGAACGGCAGACTTTGCTTTGGTGGAAGATTCCAAATCGAAATCCTTTAGTCTAAGAACCGTTTCGACAATCAGTTTGTCTTGGGGATCTAACCCCGGTCTGCCTTCATCCGAACAAACCAATGCGTTGCCGAGCAGGATGGACGCCAGCATGAAAAAGAAGAGCTTCACAGGGACAGTCGTAGTTTAAGGATGAAAGAAATTCTGGCCGATTGGGCAAGCCGTAGACCTCAATGTAGATCCGCTGAAGGCGGTTGGACGTTGATTGCGTTCAACGTGTGCCTGCGCCGCTGATACCAGCGGCGCAGGTCTTAACTGTCCGGGAAAACTACAGCCCCAGCAGGCGATTCAATGCGGCATCCTTGTGGGCACCTTCATGGAAATCGAATGCTCGCATATAGTGGTCATGTTGCTTTTCAGGTGTTTTTGGATCCTGAAGAATCTTCGCCAGATAGTCTGCGGCCGCTCCGGCACGACTGCGCCAAACGATGTCTCGGCCAGCAGACGAATTCCAGCCCTCGCCAACCAGCTTCAACCATGCGTCGAAGCAGGCGTCTTCATTTCCATCAGCGGCAATGCCCAGAGCTTCCAGGTACCAGCGATCTTTGCCATCATGTTGCGCGGCCAGTTGGGACCACAGTTTTGGCATTTCGGCAGACTTGTTGTGATGAAGAGCAATCGCCAGTTCTCTACGAACCTGCGAAGATGAATCCTTTACGAGTGGCATCGCGTAATCCGCAAGATCCAGTTTCAGCTGACGCGCCAGTCTTATTCCTACAATACGAATATTCGCGTCCTTATCGTTGACCGCCTGAGCAACAGTTCGCTTGCCCCGGCCGTCAATGTTTCCCAGCAGCCATAATGCGCGAGCTCGATAAAGGGGATTGTCTAATGCTGCCATCTTCTGCAGTTCTGCTTCTGCCTGCGTTCCCATCTGGTGCAGTGATTGCCATGCCATGTATCGAGCCGCATAGTTTGGGTTCTTTAACGCTGCAACAGATCCTAAGGCTGTTGAAAAATCGAACTTTGGCAGTTTGTAGGAGCCATCGTGTCTGATGGGCGTGATACGGAACAGTCGTCCTCGATCCAGATCGCCCATGCCGTGACCGCCAACACCTGGGTCGTACCAATCGGCGATAATCAGTGATCCATCCGGTGCAACCTTTACGTCCGATGGTCGGAACCACTTGTCCTGGGTACCTGTCAGAACGTCGCGGATTTCGGCTTTGTAGCCAGCCCCATTATCGCTGGTTATGTAAGCTCGACAAACATTTGGGCCGGCATCGCAGTGCAGAATCTGACCGTGAAACATCGGCAGCAGATCACCTTCGTAAATCGTAATGCCTGTCGGTGATCCGGCGCCGGTTTGCAGCAGGTTTGGCACAACACCGGGATCGTTCAGATGCCAGTGACGTTCCGGAATGTTTTCGCTCATGCCCGTCCGAGGCGTCTGCCAGCCGGCGCCTGTTTTTTCGTCTTTGTATCCGTAGTTACCGAACTCCATTACATAGTTAATTCGCACGCCTTTGTTGCCGTCATCGTCGTTGTCTGACTGCCACAAAGAACCGTAAGAATCGACCGTCACCATCCAGTTGTTGCGGAAGTTCCAGCCGAGTGTTTCAAATTCGCTGCCATCAATGTTACAGCGAAAGACCATGCCTTCCTGATACGGCTTGCGGTCTGCCGTAACGCGATTGCCAGCCATGTCGATAATTAAATTGCCATCTCTGTCTTTGATTTCGCGGCCTGAATTGCCAAAGTTGAAGTACAGCTTTCCATCGGGACCAAACGTGAACGCATGAATTCCGTGATCGTGCTGTGCACCGGCGATTCCGCTAAACAGCACTTCTTTGCGGTCTGCTTTGTCGTCTCCGTTGGTGTCTGTGAAAATCTGAACTTTATCACCAGCCGAAACAATTACTTTGTCTCCCAGAACGCAGACTCCGTGAGCCGAATCGATGTCTGTTCCCTGATAGAAGACTGTTTCTTTATCAACCTGGCCATCGCCGTCTGTGTCTTCCAGAATCAGAATGCGGTCGCCTTCCGGGCGAGTGCCCAGATGCTTGCGATAATTCACCACTTCGCAAACCCAGACACGTCCACGATGGTCGATGTCGATGTTCGAGGGGCTCAGTAACTGTGGTTCGGCGGCAAACAAACTGGCGGACAGTTCTTCGCCGACTTCCAGTCCGTCCAACGCATCCGCTGCTTCATGTGATCCGCCGGAGTTTCCTCCAGCATTGGCGGGAGGCTGAGTGTTGTAAACCAGAAACTCTACGCTGGCTGTCGCTCCGCAAGTGCCCTGTTCCGTGCCGCCGTTGTCAAGTCCTCCGCGTGCTTTGAAGCGAGTAACCCCAGCTGGCACGTCGAATGCAATGACGGAATGTGCATGCGTTCCAAGACCGTAAGCCACTTCTTTGCCATCGATCTTCATGGCACCGCCGCTAGTGTTTTTGTTTATCTGGACCTGTCCGAAACCAGAGGAAGCTGACTTCCATTTCAGCTCAGTCAGCTTCTGTTCGCCGTCAGGTCCGACCAGCCGAGGTTCTGCCCAGTTGGCCCAGTCGCAGCCATAACCGTTGCCGCCGTCCGTTACCACTAAAAAAAGTTCTTTGGCACCAGTGATGTCCACGTCGATGTCGACGGCGTTTCCGGGAGTTTCTTTGGTAATTGTTTTGCTGGCAAACAATGGTTTGGCAATGGCTAGGGCCGCTGGCTTTGTCATTGCAACCGAACGTTTAATTTTTCGTCCCGTTTTTTTTTGAGCCTCAGTGCCTGGCTTTGGTTCGTCCTGGTTGGCTTCCAGGTCTTCCCGCGTTGGGCTTTTTGTCGTGACACCATTGGCTGGAACGTCACCATGGGCCGTCCAGACAATTGCATTCAGCACGACTTTGCGAAAGTTCTCGTCCGCCCAGTTCCAGTGAAAGTGTCCTCCGGTAAAACCGAATCCTCGACCACCGCCATCACGTTCGGCGGCCCATGCCACGTGCTGAATATCGCCGTTATCCATCGACTTACGCACGTCGGGATTGCCGCTATGTGCACCATCGCCGCGACTCATTGTTTCTTTGGGCGGGTGAGCTGACAGGATTGGCGTCACGCCTTTCATGTCTGGTCGAAACCGCATGTGAAAATACCATTCGTCGTTGATTGTGAATGGCTTTACTCCGCTGGTGATTGGGTGCTTTGGGAACTTGTCGAATTTTCCGTCCCAGTGTGGGTTCACTGACCAGTTTGCTTCAAAATATCCGCCCATCCAGTTCAGGAACGCGTCCCCGGTTTTGCCAGCAGGAGTTTCCACCGCATAGTGAATACAAACCAGCCCGACGCCTTTTTTCATGAGTGTGTCGAACTCGTCAATGTGCGGGTTCAGTAGATGTCCGCCTCCGCCGTCGCAGTACACCACAACTGTGTCCGCACCTTCCAGGGCCTTGAGGCCGTCTTCCGGCCAACCGTGTTTGATAACTTTCGTTTCATAGTTCGGAAACACTTCCGCCAGAGAATCTGCCAGCTGCAGACAACCAGCGTAATGTTCGTGAGACCAATAACCGTGGCTGGGTCGTCCGGAAATGAACACGACGTTTTTCTTTTCCGGCGATGTGACGCTGGCGGTAGTTTTGGTAGGAAGCTTCTTCAATCGGATATTGCGAAACTGTACTTTCATCGGTGGCCCGGCATGTAACTGTAAAGCCAGAATGCCGGATGGTCGTCGATCCTGTTGGTCGTTATCTGTGCATTCGATCGTTGTCACGCCGTTAATCTTGTGGACAAAATCAAAGCCGTCAGCCGTAATGGAATAGCTGTTCCAGTCTTCGTGCTTGATCTTCGATTGTATCTCGGCCGATTCGCCAACAGACCCGATTACCTTGACTTCGAACTTGCCATCGTTGCGAACAAGTTCAGTCTTTTGGCCTCGGTTGGCAAGGATGCCCCGAAAGCGTTCGCCGTACAGGATTCCCGAGTAGGTTTGGCCAGCTTCGAAGTCTCCCTGGTAGCCGCCGACGACCCATTTGTCTTTATCCGCGTTCGGTTCGAAGCTGCGATATTGGACACCGGAATTGCCGCCGACGATTTTGTAATCGAATTGCAGTTCAAAGTTGTCGACTTCACCACCACGCCAAATTATGAACGTGTTGCCACTGGTAGGGTTATCGGCGGTTGTCTGTCCCGTGATGGTGCCGTCTTCGACGCTCCAGAATTTAGGGTTGCCGTCCCACCCTTTGAGTGTCTTGCCGTCAAACAAAGATATAAATCCGTCGTCCTGAGCGTGCGTGACTCCAGAGGGAATCAACAATGCAGTCACTAGAAAACAGAAGCTAAGCAGTCGCATATTTTAAGCCTTGCAAAATTTGGCGTGACATTAATGAGGAAAGGGGGGATCACGGATTGAACACGCTGGACAGCGAGCTGGAAACCAGCCTCAAGGACACCGGCTAAGCGGTTCGGAATCCGCAAAGGATCTCGCTGCCGATAACCTCGAAAGTTTTGGCTCAGAGTCTCACTGCAACAGGCCGGAAGATAATCGAATTTGTCAGCGATTGTAACAAACCACGGCGTGCGCCCACCAGGCAGATGTGGAATACCGAATAGCATTTTGCTGTATCTGTTCCGCGCTTGACTCGTAGAGGGTCTCTGACGGTCAGAGTAACCCTACGAAATCTACAGCATTGCGAAACTACTTTGTGATTTCGCGGATCTTCAGGTTGCGCCAGCGAACTTCGAATGGGCCCTGACCAGCGCCAATACCATGCACCTGCAGACCGATAAAGCCTTTGGGGTGTGACTTGAAACGTTCTTCGTGTGTCAGATCTGAAATCTGAGTGCCGTTAATCCACGTTTGAATGTGGCTGCCCTTCGCCAGAACTCGGTAGGAATTCCATTCGCCGTCTTTGAAGTTGTCGTGAGGTTTTCGGTCAGCATCGGGAGTCATCCAGCCGCCAGCGGATTCGCCGTAAACATAGCCCGCCATCTTGTCCAGAGAAATTTCAACCTGCGGCCCGTTCACTCGACCTTCCGGCGCGCCACCCACAGTTTGCGAACGAATCTGCACGCCTGAATTCAGCGCTGTATCAACCTTTACGTCAAACTTCAGTTCAAAGTCTCCGTAGGGCTTGTCGGTGCAGAGGAACGAATTCGGGCTGCCCTCCGATGTTTTGCCAACAATGGCATCGCCTTCAATACTATAAGTCGCTGTTCCGTTTCGCTGTGTCCAGCCTTGGAGAGTTTTTCCGTTAAACAGATTAACAAAACCAGTGTCCTGTGCCTGAGCAGCAGCCATGAATGATAGGGAAAGCAGAGAAGAAACAGTGACAACTCGAAACATGAGCATACTTTCAACTGGGTGGGAATGAAGCGTAGACCACGCGGCTCGCCGGTGAGTGCCGAATAGACTACCGCAAGCGCTGCGACAGTGCCATGGATCAGTGTTTTCAATTATTGTGGCGGAGTTTTCTAAGCAGCCCCAGCCAATGTACTTTGCTTAAATTCGTCTGAAAATGCTGTCTTTTTTGCATCGCCGTGTCGCGAATCACCACAGCGGAAGTCGGTTAGGTTTGTTCCAGTGAATCCTGGCCAGCAGCACATCGCCTTTATAGCCTGCTTTGGGCATCCATTCGCCGACAGTTATCCATGACTCATTGGGGCTGGCGTTTGTGACGCTAAAGTTGCCCATGAGGGCGACGTTGCTGGGATCGTTGACTCCGTCTCCCACCAGTGGCAGCACAACCTGTTCCGTGGACTTGATCAGACATTGCTTTTCAAGGTTAACCTGCGCAACCCACAATGGAGATCGCCAGCGAATGACATTTTCGTTGGTTGTGTCTTTTCGCGTATAAACCAAAAACAGACCATCGCTGTGAGTCAGCCAGTGCTGTTGCGTGGTTGACATATCCAGCGGCGTTCCGTCTTCCCAGGTCCATGGTTTTTTATCGGCCCAGTGCAACCCATCACTGCTAACGCTGACATATCCTCGATTATCTTCTGCGCGCATGGTAATCCAAAAGCTGTGTCCGAATTGAGTGACGCTGGGTTCCAGCAGTCCGCGTCCCTTTGGGTTGTGGATAGGATCGCCAACTTCTTTTACCAATAATTCGTGTCCGTCGAACGTTGCTTGAACTCCGGCCACCATCCGATGGGTTTCTTCCGGACCAAAGGTGAACGACATCTGAATGTCGCCATTCGGTAGAACAATTCTCTGGCCACAATTGTTGGAATAGATGTTGCTGCCTCGGGGATCATCCCATTTTAGAATCTTTCGCGGTGACCATGTGCCATCGGATGATCGACAGACATACACGGGATAGCGGGCAAGCTGTTCTTTTCGAGCAAAGTATTCGCCCTTGTAGAAGACAACATGACCCAGAGCAATTATCGTGTTTGTTGCAGCATGATACTGCGGAGTGACGTCGCAGACTGCAGCTTTGAGGTCGTCGCTGCGCCCTGATACAGCATCGCGGCCGAGAGCGGTGATCGGTTTGGGATCGCTCCAGGTCTTCCCGAGATCTTCCGAAATCGTCCAGTGTACGGGGCCGAAATAGTCTGATCCGCCAATCACCTGCAGGTTCATCAACGCTACTGGTTTGCCGTTTTTGTCAGGCAGCATGCAAGCTCGCGGATGAAACCAGGTTTGGCTTTTTCCGTCGCGGTTGCTCCAGAGCGTTTCCTTGGATATGGATGCGATAAGCGGCAACGCTGCATCGTTTGCGTGAGAAGTGGTGAGTGTCGCGACAGGTTCATTCTGAAGTGATGCATTTGTCATTGAAACCAGAACGGACTGAGCTCGCGGAAATCTATCAGGCAGCGTGGCCGGTTGATGGGCCGCAGCTGCTGCAGGAGGCGGATATAGCTTTGCGTAAACTTTTTGCCCAAGCATCAGCATCAGCACGCACGATACGCAGAAGCCGATGATCGCGAGCCCCATAATGGAGGTCGGCACTCGCCGCGGACCGGTTAGTTCCGGGCGCGTGCCGAGATAGATTAATGCTCCGGCGAGCGCCGGAAGACCGATCACAGTACAGGCCTGTGCCAGCGTAATTAATGGTACGACGCTGTCTTTGTTTTGCAGCGCGGCGATTGCGACAAACATCCCTACAAGCAAAGCGACCACTGTTAAATGGACGGGCCATTTGTCCTGCAGGCGAGAACCCTTGCCAATGGAATCGGACATTACAGTGCCGCCGATCAACGCGTTGACAAGGAAAGAACTTAGTGCTCCGGCAAGGATGCCTGAGCAGAAAATCACCTTCGCCGTTTTACCAAAGGATGGTTCCAGTTGGCGTGCAACATCACCGACGGATTCCAGAGTCACGGGCGTCGGATGGCCGTAGAAGACCCGCCAGGATGTCAGCAACACAATCGATGTGACGATGCCCAGCAAAGTAATACTGAAGATGGAGTCAATGACACCTGCCCGGACGTCTGCCAGTCCCCAGCCTTTTTCCTTTACCAGATAGGCCTGATAGAACGCTCCGCCAACGGAAAACGTTGTACCGATCATGCCCAATAACGGAATCCAGTCCAAATCTCCGGTTGGTGTAACGGGTTCAAAAGATTGGGGCTGGCTCATTACGACCACGAAGTTCACAAGAAACGCAGCCGTCATTAGACCCATTAGCAGCTTCATAAAACCTTCGATGGATTTATAAAGGTTTCTCACCAGATACAAACTGGCAATAATCAACAGGTTCGCGATAGCCAGAGTCACCGCTCGAGCTCTGAAGCTGAACGGTTCAGCGCCGAATAGAGGTTCCACGCCGCCAATCAACGCGATGTTATTTGATGATTGAAACAAGGCGACAAGTGTAAACAGAGTTAATCCAATGAACACAGCGACTGGGCGTCCGAGGCGACTGGCAATTTCATCACACAGGCTGTTTTCGTAGATGGCTCCCAGTCTTGCCGACAGTGCCACCATTGCAATCATCAAAATCGCGGCCACAATAACTACAGGGAAACCGATCAGGCCGAACGAAGAACCGACCTTGGAGCTTGTCAGAATAGATCCCGGCCCAAGTACCACCGCAGCAACGATAATGGCCGGGCCCATACTGCTGAAAAAACTTCTTCGGCGCACTTTCGGACTATCTGGAGGCGAGTAAGAATTCGCGTTGGACATGCACAGCTTCTTTCTGATGTAAGTAATGAGACTGTATAAGACTTACAGAGTCACCGCGATGCAAACGTGTCGAGCTACTTTGATGCAGTCAGTAATGTTTAAATATTCACTGGCGGTGTGTCTTAGCTGTGCCTGATTTTTTTGTGCCGCATTGTGATAGCTCAGACACTCACGCTGCTATTGCAACGGCCGTGGTCGCAGGCTTTAGGCTGGATGTCATTCTGCCGCAGTGGTTGCCATGTTGACCTGGTTCGGCTAACAACCCTGCTGGGTGTCCGTGAAAACAACGATATCGCTGATCCCCTTGGTGGCTGGTTTCGTGGTCGATGTTTATACTTATACGTCGATGGATAGCATCTGCGATCGGCGCGTTTGTGTTCGTTGGAAGTTCGTTTATGGGAGCGGTTTTAGACAATGTCACGGCGGTCAAAGCACAGCCGGCAAGCCTGATGTTGTCGCCGATTTTTGGTTTGTTTGTTTTGGCGTTGTTTGCGGCAGACGCAAGTCCTCGGCGAGTTATCATTGGGGCAGGATGTATACCAAGAAACCATTCTCGGAAACATGGTTGCGCAAAGTCATGCGTCGTTGCGTATCATAAAAGGCCAGACAGCCGGAATCATTCGCATGCTGCCTGCGATTGATCAGGTTCGCGAGCGGCAATCTGTGAGCCTCGTGTTTAAAGCATACGGGCGGTCGCTTGAAATGTGCACCGCAGAGTGTCAGGAATGAAATCGCGAATATTTAGTTTTAAAACGAAGGGATCTGTTCTTGGACGCAACAAAGACTCATGTCGCACACGACCTCACACATGACAGTCCACTGATTTCGTGTCGGTTCGATCCATCGGGAAATTATGTCTTTGCGGGAGCTCAGGATTACTCAGTCTGGCGGTTTGAAATTTCAACCGGCGCGAAAACGGCGATTGCCACGGATAGTTGGGTTCGTGGAATTGGCTTTCTGAAAACGACTGACATCTGTTTAACGGCCGGATACGACGGTCGCTTAATGTGGTGGCCAATTGGGGGTGATGTAACTCAGTCCGTTAAGACGGTTCAGGCTCATCAGGGCTGGATTCGAGCAATCGCTGTCAGTCCCGATGAATCGCTGATTGCGACGGTTGGGAATGACCTGGTCGTACGTCTGTGGAACAGCACTGACGGTAGTCTGGTTCACGAATTAACGGGGCACGAATCGCATATCTACAACGTCGCCTTTCATCCGTCCGGAAAACATCTCGTCACCGGTGATCTGATGTGCAACGTGATCCACTGGGATCTGGATTCGCAAAAGCAGGCTCGAACCTGGAAGGCGGAATCGCTTCAGAAATTCGACACTACGTTTGTTGCGACAATTGGCGGATTTCGTGGTATGGCGTTTAGTAAAGATGGAAATTGGCTCGCCTGCAGTGGTATCACAAACGTGTCAAATGCCTTTGCCGGAGTCGGAAATCCTGCAGTGGTGGTATTTGACTGGGAGGCCGGAACTCAGCAGATTGAACATCTATCGAAAGGCAAATTGCAGGGCGTGGCCTGGGGAGTCGTCATTCATGCGGATGGCACCAGAATTGCGGCCACAGGTGGCAATGGAGGGTATCTGTTGTTCTGGACAGGCGATGCGGTTGACGAGTTTCACAATGTGAAACTAAAGGATGTTGCTCGAGACCTGGACTTAAGTCCCGATGGTTTGCATCTCGCAACAGCGCATCACAACGGGCATATTTATATTCATCGAATGGCCGAGAAGATTGAAGCGTGAAGCGGCGATTTTCTGTGTACTTGATCTTCAGCTTTAGAATCCGTGACGATGTTACTTCAAATAAGCGACCGGATGCTGCAGACGGCGGATGGTGATGATGCTTGCGGCGTCTGGCGGGATTTTGATTTGGCAGCGGCGATTTTCGTGTAAAGGGAGTTTGGATACGCCGAACCCATTCACCCCTGCGATGTGCCTCAGGTTGAGTTGCGTGGGTAGCCGATTTTAAAGCTTTTTGATCACAGTATTTCAGAAGCGAACGCCATGTCAGTGCTGAAGCATGATCGACTCCGCCGCAGAGCACCGGAGCGGGGCCACTTGGCCCCGTGTTTGATTGGTTTTCACCCTTTTTTACTGCTGAAGTACCAATTGGTGGAATTGCCGTTTCGTTCCCTTTCGGGGGTGTCTCGGCGTCTTCTGAGGCTTTTTATGAGTGCCTAATTTCACGGTTGTTGAACTGGTCAAAGTGGCCGTCTGAAACGATCGCATAGTTCGAATTCTGAACCGCGATATCGTGCCCGATCCATGCAGCAATGACGTGTGCCGGGGCCTCTCCGCGATCCAGCCATTCGTTCTCGCAACTCAGCCGCAGATTCTTGATCAGGTTTGGCCATCGTTTATGCCCGGCCTTTTCAATCATTCGCTCGAATGGCTTGTGCAAATTGGACATTGACGGGCTGTATCTAATGATTACCCGTTCATTATGTTCCGCAGATGGGTGTTCAAACACTTCGCGAAGAAACGGTTCAATGTCGCGAAGTGGTACATACCGCAGTTCGCAGCCTTTGTGGTGGCGAGTCTTCGGAGAACGAACCCGCAGCTTCCCCTGATCCCCAAGAACGTCGCCCCACGTCAATTCGAGTGGTTCCATCTTTCGCAGCCCAGCGAATCGCCAGAGAGCAATCAGGAGCCGCCACTGTGCATCTGGTGCCGCCTCGAGCACCTTGTTGATGACTTCCGCAGCAATGACTTGCTTGCCGTCGTTGTTTTCAACCAGAGTGCTGACCTGATTTCGAAACGGATTGCTGGTGACTAGTTCTTCACGGACGGCATAGGAAAAAAACGTCTTGCAGTTGGCGATTCGCTGCCGCAGCGAGTTTTCCGCCATGCGTCCTGTCGGTGTGCGATTCGACTTAGGCAACTATCGTTGCTCCAGCCATTTTCGGAACGTCTTCGCGTCGGCCAATGTGAACGACTCACTCAGCCGATCGACAATGTTTGCCAGTGTCGCCGCATACTTTTTAGTATTCGTGAATCGAATCGGCCGTCGCTCGCTTGTCGTGTTCAGGTCCATTAACTGAATTCACGACTTCTTCGGGCCTTCGTTGTGAAGCGATGCCATAGCTTTTCACCTTTGGCCTTTTGGTGATTCGTTAAAAAACACGCGGAAAACTGGTGACGAAACCAGCTTGTCGGAGCGGGTAGCTCGTGCGCGTCCGTAAATGGACTTGAGTAATAAAAACGTAGAGTGAGAAACGAAAAAACTCCACGAAGATCACGACTGAAATTTACGTAGATGGTTTAACAGGGCCAAAAACGGAAATCCCAGTGTCATCTTCGAGGAGTGAA
>JBDNFN010000316.1:0-23884 GCA_041689795.1 Fuerstiella sp.
GAAGAAGTTGCTACTGAAGAAGTTGCTACTGAAGAAGTCGCTACTGAAGAAGTCGCTACTGAAGAAGTCGCTACTGAAACTGAAGAAGAGCCAAGAACTGAGTAATTTCACTGTTGGATGAATGAAGTTTATGCGATGGCTGACTCCTTAACCGGAGTCAGCCATTTTTTTTGCGCCGTCAGTTTTTGTTCTTTGTGGGATTGAGTGGGCGATTAACTCCGCATCTTGCTGGTGTGATTTAGTACTGGAATGCCGGCAGACAATTGCCGGCGACGTCAGCTACGCCTTAACGTAGTCAACGAATGTTCGGGAAGGGAACGGAACACCGAAGATCGCTGAACAACACGCGCAGTCGTCTTTTCGACGTTCCAAATGTTTTGACTGACATGTTCGTCAGCTCAAGTGATTTACGATGCCTATGGCCGCGGACTTTACGTTTCGTTCATTAAGTGCTGTTTCCCGCGAGTCAGTAATGAGCACGTGTTTCGGTATGGTGCTGCAATCGCCGCTGGCAAAATAAATTCGTCCGGCAGAGACTGTATTTGCCTCGCAACGGTCCTTGATTGCAGCGGCATGTCAGAACGCATATTTCACGGCCATCAAAGCGTTTTCCGAAATGACGTAGCGAAACTCATGTAGAGTTTCGGCCATTGAAGCCATAGGACAATGCCGAAAGTCTTGACGACTTTCGCTACGAGTGCCGTAACTGCATTAGTCTGCCGCGTGAGACATATAAGCTGCCAGGGCCTGTTCATGAGTCTCAAACGCCAGTACGGATGCGTTGACTTTTTCTGCGGCAAGAAACTTCCAGTCGTGTACTTCGTCTTCCTGTACGACAATGTTGTCAAAGTTGTCGACGTGAGCCACAAAAAACAAGTCCGTCACGGGGATGATGACTCCGCTAAAAGCGTATAGGTTTGGAAACGATGCCAGATATTGGAACTTCGAAATGTCCAGGTTCAGCTCTTCTTTGATTTCACGGACGAGTGCGTCTTCTGCTGTTTCGTAGGCGTCTACAAATCCTCCGGGGAATCCCAGTTTGCCGCGGCCTGGATCTTTGGCACGGACAATAAAAAGCATTCGATCCTTCGCGTCAACAATCAAGGCTCCGACCGCTGTGCACGGACTGAAATAGTGTGCATAGCCGCAGTTTGTACACGTAAACGGATGACTGCCCTCGGCATTGGTTGCAGTGCCACAACGGGGGCAAAACTGCCAGGCATCTTTGATCGGAATGGATGTGGTCATGTAAACCTGGCTATCTGAAAATCGAGATTATTGGATCGAATGAATTCGCATGCAGGCATGTTTCGCTTTGCATGCTAACAGGCAGCGGCCGGGGCAAAAACGTATCGGAGTCAGGAACCGAAATTCCTGCAGCAGCGAATAGCCTCAACAGCAACGAGTCGTGTAAAATTCAGCTTGCGATGGAACAGGATGGGCATTGGTTTGTGGTGGCGTTGACGAAAAGTTTAACGCCGCTCAGTTGCCAGTTTTTACAGCCATTGTGACGTTAAGCAGTTTTAGCGTCACTTGTATCGAAACTGATCGCAAGGAAAGCTCGCATGTTTGTTTGTGCTCAACGTTTTGTTTGTCAACTACTTGTGGTGCTCGTGTTTCTTGTTGGTGCGAAACAGGTGTTTGCTGCCGGTCCTCCCAACGTGTTATTCATTGCCATCGATGACCTTCGCACTGAACTTGGGTGCTATGGAGTTGATTACGCCGATAGTCCGCATCTGGACCAACTGGCTGCTGAGGGTACGTTGTTCACAAACCACTTTGTACAGGTGCCAACGTGTGGAGCGTCGCGATATGCCTTATTGACAGGGCGAAGTCCCGCTGCTTCGGGAGCTCTGCAAAATGGAGCTATGTATTCCGGCAGGACGGCATTGAATCCACAGCAGCAGCCAGGCGCTCAGACTTTGCCCGAACTATTTCGCCGTAGCGGTTACCACACGACATTGATCGGGAAGATTTCGCACACCGCTGATGGACGCGTTTACGAGTACAACGGAAGTGGTGATGGCCGCGATGAAATTCCACTGGCGTGGGATGACAAACTAACGCCGTTCGGTAAATGGCAGCGAGGCTGGGGAATATTTTTTGCGTATGGGCAGGGGCGCCATCGCGAAGACGGAAACGGAAACAAGGATCTGATGCAGTTCAGTGTAGAGAACGACGACGACCTTCCCGATGGCATGATGGCCAGCGCTGCGATTGAACAATTGAAGCAGCTTGGAAATTCAGAAAAACCGTTCTTTATGGGGCTCGGTTTTTTTAAGCCGCATCTGCCATTCGTCGCGCCACGGCAGGACTGGGAAGCTGTTCGTGACAGGAACATTCCTCCACCGCCGGCGCCGGGTAAGGTGGAGTCTGCTCACTGGCACAAAAGTGGCGAATTTTACAAATATGCGTCGGACATAAAAAAGACCTGGCCCTTGGGCAAAGCTGACGCATTGCAGGCGCGGCGGGCCTATCTGGCATGCGTTCGTTATGTGGATCGGCAGGTTGGTCGCGTCCTTCAGTCGCTCAAAGAAAACGGGCTCGATCAGAACACAATCGTTGTTGTCTGGGGCGATCACGGTTGGCACCTGGGCGATTCAGCAATCTGGGGCAAGCATTCTCCGTTTGAACGAGCGAACCATAGCGCGCTGATAATTCGAGCTCCTGGCGTTTCTCGTCCTGGTGTTGCGTCCGAGGCTTTGGTGGAATCAATCGATATCTTTCCAACGCTTGTCGATTTGTGTCAGCCAAAGTTTAGGGCAACTCACTGGTCACTGGACGGTGTTAGTTTAAGGCCATTGCTGACCGGCACTGCGGAATCGGTCAAACCGGTTGCCATCAGCTATTGGCGAGACTCCGTCAGTATTCGAGACAAGGACTACCGTTTGATTGTGCAACCGGCAAAGGCGGAAAAAGCTGCCGGAGTGGAACTGTACGATATTCGTCAGACGCCCGATCCAGTTCAAAACATTGCGGAAAGTCAGCCGAATATCGTTTCGAGGATGCTGGAGTTTCTACCTACGAGGTAGGTTCTGAGTAGGTTAGGTCTATCAAATAGGTTCCTGCGTTACATTACGGCGAAAGACCCCGGTTGTTGTACGGGATGCCTGATGGAATGATTTGACCGTTCGTATGACGAGACGTAGACTAAGATTAGGCCAAATTCAGATGGTTTTGGTGGAACATCCGGTGGCGGTGCAATTGGTTTCGCCGCGTCGAGGATTTTGATCGTGATGATCGAGGACGGTATGATGAAGACAATTGGAAGATTACTCGCCTTCTCCGGCGTTCTACTCGGACTTTCTTTAAGTACCACGGTTGCGTTTGGTCAGTCCACCGTCGCAGATGGAGACCAGACCTTGACCACCGCCGATGGGTGGCCGATCCATATCACCTATTACGAGTCGAGCGAGGGCAAGGAATCTCCCGTTGTGATTTTAGTCCCGAGCGCCGAGGGTATCGACGATGTCGCAAGCAGGACACGCAAAGTCTGGGACAGTCTGGCTAAGGCTCTGCAGAAGAAGGGCTATGCGGTGGTGGCGGCCGACCTTCGCAAACACGGCGATAGCGTGCCACCAGTTGAGGAGTCTGAGCGTGCAAAACTTACGAAGCTGAATCAGGCTGACTATGCTTTGATGGCGATTCAGGATATGGAGGCTATTAAGGACTTTCTTGTGAAAGAACATCAGAGCGAAAAACTCAATATTCGAAAGCTGGGCATCGCAGCAGCCGGATCCAGTTGTATGGTTGTGTCCGCATTCGCGTTGAATGACTGGCTCAAGAAACCCTGGCCAGACGCTCCAACACTGGCCGCGCGGACTCCCAAGGGGCAGGACGTGCGAGCAATCATGATGCTCAGTCCAAGGACTCCTGTGCGAGGGATCAATACCACTGCCATCTCAAGGGGCATTGCCGATCCAACAAAAGGGATCGCCGTCAATGTCTATTACAACTCGACGGATCGGGCCGAAGAAAAGGCCGCAGAAACGGTGTTCAAGTTTCTGGAGCTAAAGAATTCCACCGATGATGCTCGGAAGCTTTTCGGAGAAGCGGGCGATAAGAAGTATTCGGCGGAAGGATTCTTACAGGACAAAGCCAAAATTGCGATGGAAAAAAACGTAACAGATTTCTTTGACATGTACGTTAAACAGCGCGAAGACCCGTGGAAGACGCGCACCAGCGCTTTGTATAAGTAATCGCGTGTCGTTGAGGCCTATGAAGTAGAAATTGGACCCGTTCAATGGCACTGCTGACTCTCTCGGTATTGGAAGGGCTTGAGCGAGGTCGTATATACGACCAGCTTGAGACGCCTGTCACGATTGGCAGAGAAGAAGACAATATCGTTCAGCTAAATGATGAACGTGTCAGCCGCGTTCATGCCAAGCTTCAGGAAGACCGCGGGCAGGTTATTCTGACAGACCTGAATAGCACTAACGGTAGTCGCGTGAATGGTCATCCGGTTCAGCTGCGAGTTTTGCAGCCGGGAGACCATGTTCAAATTGGACGATGTACGCTGTTATATGGTAGTGATCAACAAATCGCGAAATACGCACAGGCCATCGGTGTCGAAGTCGCCTCACTTAGTCCACTTAAGTATCTGGCCGATCATTATGCAATGGGAGGCGGACCTTCTGACCTGCAATTGTCAGCCGAAGTAACGCCGGAAAACCTTCAGATTCCATTGTTTCCGGGCGGCGCCCCGTCTTTACCTCAGGAGCTACAGTCCGGACAACGTGCTCTGATGAGTGACGTGCTGGCCTATGTTCACGAACGGCTTCGAGACGTCGCCTTTGAGGCGGCGGAAGGCGAAGAGCCTAATCCAGATGCGTTTGTTGAGGTTCCGTGGGTCCGCTGGCAAAACCTGCTGCAATTGCAGCGAGATCTGGCAATCTATCTTCGCCAAATCGCCAATCCTGAATAGCGGTTTTGCCACTCGGTTTTCTATTCTGCAGCGACCTTCAATAATCGTTCGAATGGTCGTTGCATGGGGCATCCGGTTTGCGAGCCCCAGTCCTTTGACTTATCGGTGCTCAGCCTGTTAACGCCGGTTTTATAGGCACCGGAAAAGACTGCTGTGTTAGGCTGGCTTGGTGAAGATCATGCGTCCCGCGCTACTTTGCAAAACACTGCTTACGACACTGTCAACGTCATTTCCGATTTGGTTAGCAGCGCCTTCGCAAACCACCATAGTTCCATCATCAAGATAGCCAATGCCCTGATTTGGACCTTCGCCTTCTTTGATGATTTTGATTCTAAGTCGTTCGCCCGGTATAAATCGCGGACGAAGTGCGTTGGCAACATCGTTAAGGTTGATTACCGGAATGCCCTGAACGCTTGCGACCTTATTCAGATTGAAGTCGTTAGTGATGACGCCGCCACGCAGCTGCTTTGCCAGTTCCACCAGTTTGTGGTCCACAGCGGTCGATCGGAACTCGTGCCGGCTTGTTTCATGAACTCGGATATCTGTGTATGCGCTTTTCTGCATTGCAGCAAGAACTTCCAGACCACGTCGACCTCTTATTCGGCGGTTCTTATCGTTGCTGTCGGCGACGTCCTGAATTTCAGCCAGCACGAAATCCGGAACAATCAGCTGGCACTCCAAAATCTGAGTTTCCACGACATCAGCAATTCGCCCGTCAATCAATGAGCTACTGTCCACAACCAAAGGACGCCCGCCTTTTAGGTCACGTGCAAATTCAACATACGGGATTACAAACCGAAAATCGTCTTTCGTTTGCAACAGCAGCGATACGCAGAGATACGGCAGCACAAGCAGCGTCAGCATGACGGCGAGGCCTTCGTATGGCGGCTTGACAATCGGCGTGAGTGCCTGAATCATCAGATAGGCTAGGAGCACTCCAACGAGAATCCCAAAGTAGATCGCGGAGATTACTTCGATTCGTTTTTTATGAATCAGAACGTCAACGATGGTGACAATCTGGCTAAGAAAAAGCAAAACGAAGAAGGCTGCCAGCTTGTTGTTGTTGATGATTTGCGGCAGAGACGACGTGACGCCGTCAACATCTTCTGGATTGATATAGGCGAGAATCGCGCCAGCACATACCAGCAGGTACGCCACACGAAGAATCACGAGTAACATGGTTTTAGGCCCGAAAGGCGATTGCGATGGAAGATAGTCCTGGGGGGGATAGTCATTGTTGCATATTTCTAACTGCAGACAACCTGGCAAGTGTTAGAAAGCTGTGAACGGTTACAGAGTCGCTGGGAATGAGCGTTTGCAACCGCTTTTGGGAATGCTGTGAAATCGAACTCAGACCGTTGGCGTGCTGTTTGATTTAGTGTCCGCGCATACAAAAACGGTGATGTGTAGGCCAGGTAGCGAACACGATCACCGTTTCTGTTTTACCGAACAGTTCCACCCTTACAGCTGATACTTGGACGAACCGCAGGTTTGGGTCAAACCTGTGTGATGTTCGCCGTGAAGAAGCTTTTCGCTTCTCTTACAGCCTGGGCGGAAGGTTGTGGTTAGCAATCCCTCATGAACTTAAACAACCGCTCTTTCAAAGAAACCGATCCGCACGTTGTTGGTTTCTTTGCGAGCCGTGGAGCGGGTGGACTCACGACTTTCCACCCGCTCTCGCCGTTAGCTCAACATAGATTCAAGCTAAATCCTCTTCCTTCTGCCGCTTCTAAACTAGTTGCAACCGCCACTGACGGGAGCACAGCAAGAAGGAGCAGCGTTGCCGCAACCGGCTGGAGCACAGCAAGAAGCTGCAACACCAGAACCGTTGCCACAACCAGCTGGAGCACAGCAGGTAGCTTCGCAGCTGTTACCGCAACCAGCTTCGCAGCAACCACTTGTCTTGCACTTGCGAAGACGCAACTTAGGCATCTTGAACTTAGGCAGACGAAGCTTTGGCATTTTGAAGCCATGACCGCTACCGCAGCCTTCGCCGCAACCAGTTCCGCAACCGCAAGCTGAATCGCCACAGCATGCAGCTGGAGCACAGCAAGAAGCAGCATTTCCGCAACCAACTGGAGCACAGCAGGTAGCTTCGCAGCTGTTTCCGCAACCGGCTGGAGCACAGCAGGTAGCTGCAACACCACAACCGTTGCCACAACCAGCTGGAGCACAGCAGGTTACTTCGCAGCTGTTTCCGCAGCCAGCAGGTGCACAGCATGTTGGCTCATCGCCACATCCGCTGCCACATCCGCCGCTGTTGTGATTGAACAGACCGAACAGGCCTGCGTTAGCGCTGCTAGCAACAGTCATCACGACCAGAGCTGCAGACAAAGTAATCCCTCTCATTGTTTCTTCTCCTGAAATTGAGCTGAAGGGTTTGGTTGAGGACTTCCGCAGAGCAATATCGCTCTGACGGTTGGAACCCTCTACCGGACATTGGGTAACACTGCGTTTTATTTCGGGAAGCGGGTCGTCATTAATGCACCCAAAGCCCAACAAATGGATCTGAGACGGTAGACAAGGGTACGCGTGTATCGATTGTTCCGATTACGAAGACACCATCGCCGGCATAATCGTTGCCATTTGCCATGTGAACCTGCTGAGCCTGCAAAAGTGATTCTGCGGAACGCGAGCTTTGCCGATCAGCGACTGGTTTTTGGTCGGTTTTCCCCTTATGCTGGAACTTCACGGAACACACTGCTCGCGGTGAAGATTTTCCATTTTCGATCGACAGCCTCGTTATATCCTTCCGCCGTTATGTCTGCGTCTGACTTCCACTCAATAACCAATACGCCGTTCGCTGTGCAGTTCACACACAGGGTGCGATTTACAGATGATGTCTTGGGGAACGACAGCAGTATTCTGCTGGATCTGTTGGAAAGTTCAGAAGGCAAACAGCCTCGGGTTCAGTTCTGGGTCGACGAAGCCGTGGCAGAAGCCAACCCGGATTTGAAGCAACGAATTCATCAGCTCTGCAAACGAAATCTGAAAAGCGTTCAGCTAGCTGGAAATATCCAGATCGTCGCCGGTGGTGAAGCGGTCAAAAACGACATTCATGTGATTGAGCGGATGTTGAAATGCTTCAACCACGCCGATCTGGACCGTCGCAGCTACGTGGTCGTAATCGGCGGTGGCGCGGTACTCGATGCCGTCGGGTTTGCGGCAGCGATCGCTCATCGGGGAATACGACTGATCCGAATTCCCACAACAACGCTGGCACAGGGCGATTCTGGCATTGGCGTGAAGAACAGCATCAACCTGTTTCAAAAGAAGAACTGGGTCGGCACATTCGCTGTACCGTGGGGAGTGGTCAACGATCGCCAATTGATCAACACGCTTTCAGATCGTGATTTTCGCTGTGGTTTTTCGGAAGCAGTCAAGGTTGCATTACTTAAGGATTCGGAGTTTTTTGCGAGACTCCATCGTGATGCCGAATCCATTGCTAATCGTGGTGACGAAGCGTGGACGGCGATTGAGCAATCCGCTCACTGGCACCTGAAGCATATTACCGAAGGCGGCGATCCATTCGAAATGCTTGAAGCACGGCCATTGGACTACGGGCACTGGTCTGCTCACAAACTGGAATCGATGACGGACTTCCAGTTGCGTCATGGCGAAGCCGTCGCCATTGGTGTTGCTGTGGACACAATCTACTCCAGCCTGGCTCATGGACTGTCCATCAGCGACGCAAATCGAGTCATTGAGTGCCTGGACCGACTCGGCCTGTTGCTGGATCATCCGGCTCTTCGGCAAACCGACGAACTGTTTGGTGGCCTCGAAGAATTCCGGCAGCACTTGGGAGGGCGATTGACGCTAACGATGCTGAACGGGATTGGAGCTCCGATCGATGTGCATTCAATTGACCATGCTTTGATGAAAACGGCCATAAATCAGGTGGTCGAAATGGTGCAGCAGGCTGCCGATCGACGCTAATTGTCTTACGGAACGAGGCGAGGCGACGCAGCCGCACTTTCCGTGATGGCAGAACTGCAGCGTTACTCCAGCAAAAGCGGTCAGCAACGGGTGAGTCTGCGGAACTTGGCGTAATTGCAGCCGAAAGAGGCAGGAAATGCCGAATTCCGAGGTGTTTCCCAGATGACTATCCGACGAAGAGGGCATGAACGCTTTTGCCCGGTTGACCCCTGACCGTGAAAATGCGACAAGGCACATTCAGGTAGTTTTCGGTAATTCGATTTTCGTGCAATGCGCTGATTCGGTTATGGTCCGTAAGTCTGAACCCTCCCTTCTCTCTCTCCTTTCTGATTTATCTCCGTTTCTCCGGCGGAGCCCTGTCTCTCTGACAAGGATCGGTGTGTCATGAAGCGTACCGTTTTTCACCTCTCGATAACGGTGACCTGCTGTCTCGTCGGTTGTACTCAATCGTTGTTCAGCAGCCACGCGCTGTTTAACAAAACTGCGATGGAACAACGCGTTGTTGAACAGTTCACGGACGCATTGGATGAAGAAAATGAACCCGCCCTGCGGCGTATTACTTCATCACGATTCGAGGAGAAAGCACTTCGTTCTGAAGACGTGTTAAGTGATTTGCGCGTTTTGCATCTGCCATCCGGCAAATTGAGCGTCGTTGAGGTCAAAGAACAGGGCGAGGATCAGCGAGAGGTCATCGTTAAGGAAGAATCGGGCGGCAAATATCAGTTTCATCTGGTTCGTGATCCCGTTAAGAATTACTGGGTCGTTGACGACGTAATGGTACGTCAGCGAAACAACGGAACTCGAATCACAAAGTCCACGACTGAAGTTATGGACCTGCTGGTTACGCTTCGACACTTTCTGAAGGTATGGGAAAGTGGTTCTCGCGAAGAAATTCTGGCGATGACTTCGTCAGATTTAACGGACTCTTTAAGCCCGCTGCCGGATGACTGGCTGAAGGCGCTGACAAACAGAATCGCGTCGTCGTACGAAGACGGCATGGCAAGGAAACCAGAAGCAAATCTGGACGAAAACGACGCTGTCGTAAAGCTTCCGTCGAAGAATGGCCACATCCTGCTGAAGATTACACGCGAATCGGGCCTATGGCTTGTTGACGACGTCGAAGCTCATAATCATCGCGAAGACAATCACCCCGGATCTGTAAGGCGTCAGGCGGATGCCATCAACGCAGTCAACGGATTTTTGACGGCCTACATGGCTGAAGACCGCGAGACTCTTCAGAAAATTACTGATTCCAATTTCTACTCGGGATCGCTTGAGCTTGCAGATCTGAAGCTAGTGAAACTGCCGAAGCCATCCGAGGTTCCTGCTGAGTTTGATATTCGCGCATTCGAAGATCAGCTGACGTTCATGATTCCTTCAGGCACAGAGATCATTCGGTTGGACCTGGTGGAAAATCCAGATACCGGAATTCCGGTCGTTGTCACTGGAGCAGCAATTCAGGAAAAACGTCCTTCGCGGTTTACGGTGAAGGATGTGACATTGTACGAGCGGGCGACTCAGAGACAGCGTTCGCTATCTTCTGTATTCACAGCACCAACTCGGGCATCCTTCTTTCTGAAGGCACTGCAGCAGCGAGATCACAGAATGCTGTCGCAGATTTCCACGGCTGACTTTTCTGAAGGAATCTGGGACCGCGTTTCGCCCAAGATTCTGACTGAGCTGCCGATTCCAAACTTTTACGGAACAGGTCTGAATCTGGTCGACAGTCATTCGGTGTCCGACAGAACTGAAATTGAATTCACAACAGAAAGTGGCCTTCTGGTTTCCTGCAAACTGTTGAACCAGAATGGAACTCTGAAGGTTGATGATGTTCAGTTTCCGAACAGCGATGGTCATGTAACGTCGTTGCGGACAAGGCTCGAGTTGGCTGTTCCTGTCCTTGAGTTTGCCACAGCGTGGTCGCAGAAAGACATGGAACTGTTGCAGAAGTCCTGTTCGTCTGACTTCAATCGTCTGGTGTGGAGTCACCTTGACGCCGTCCCTGAACGATTCACAACGATTACAACGCAGTTGAAGCAGCCGATTCTGGATACGCGAATTACTCAGGAACGAGCAACTGTTCGCCTCGGAACCAGCGTCGATTCGGCGATGACGGCCAGTCTCGTAATGGAACATGGCTATTGGGTGATCGATGAAGTTCAAATGGCAGAGCGTCCGGGACAACTTGTTGGTATCCGCGAAAAGCTGCGAGGCGAGATCGCCGATCGTCTGTTGAGCGGTTCGTACAGCACTTTGCATTCCAGCGATGGTCATGATGTGATTGTACCTATGTCGAACGCTTCGCCGTTTTCGGAAGGAATTCAGCGAGTGTCTGCCGAAATGTCATCTGGTAATGACGAAAGTGCAGTGAAACACGCGGTCTTTACTCGTGAAGAATACAAGGATGGCACCTTTCCTGCCGGAACTTTCGTGACTCCCGCAGTGCGAACCCGAAACCTGTCAAATGGCCACATGGCTAACGCGTCGAAATCTGGTCAGGGTGCCGTAATGACAGCTGGCTTTGAACGCCCGGTTGCTGCAGACACACCACAGCAACGGGATGCGAAACCTGTGCGATCGGCTTCGGGCATGCAGGTTTTCGGACCGCAGGCCGACGAAGTTGCCCGGGCGCTGGACGAGCATGCTGGCAGCGAACTTCGCAAACCATCATCAGGCGTTGACATGACACCTCCGTCGGCAGCAGCGGCAACGGATAGCTTCATGTACTTCGGTCCGGATCAGGAGAAGTTGGCAAATCGTAACAGCAATCCAGAACCAACTGCTGCTCGACGACTGACTCAACCAGCCGATATGCCAATTCCAATTGATTAGCTAATACACGTGGTGGCGTCACGAAACTCTCGCAAAGGTCGTAGTCTTTGCCAAGACGGACAGCATACCGCAAACAACGTGAACATTCTCGGTCTGACTGTTCTTGTAGACGCTCAACCTGATATCACATTGTCGCTGGTGGGGCAAAAGTGTGACTGCGGCCCAACCCTAAATAAGTGTGAGTTGCTGTTCTCCCGAACCATTCGAGTGAGGCGAATTGAATGCAGCAACTCTATTTTTCAGGATCTGCATTCCGCTACTAAAAGGTCGTGTTCGCAAATCCGGTGTTGAAAAGTTTCCCGTAATGGTAACTGTGGCGGAGTCGCGGCAGAAATCAGCATCGCTTCATTGCGCAAGCGACGACGTGGCCGCCGAAGCCAAGTGATAGTTTGACTGCCGTCTTTGTGTTTGGCTGTGACCTTGCGGAGGTCGTCAGGTTTATCGGGCAGGAAAGATCGGCAGTACGGAAATTGGCTGTTCCAGGCACAATGCCGTAGCGAAGTGACATTAAGGTCAGCCCCAGTTCAACGCTGCCAGCAGCTCCCAGTAGGTGCCCAATCGCTCCTTTCACTGCGAAGGCTGCAGGCGAGTTTCCGTACACAGATGTTAGTCCCTGGGATTCCGCCTGGTCATTTGTTTCGGTCGCTGTCCCGTGAACGCTCACAATGTCGGGTGATGGGACGTTCATTCGTTTCAGCAGTTCTGCGACGACGCTGCCATCGCTCTGAACCTGGGTCATTCCGGTTGAATCCGTCAGCCAGAGTCCGCTGGTAAGTTTTGCGTAGCAGTTCGCCTGTCGCTGTTCTGCATGAGCACGTGATTCCAGAATCACAATTGCAGCTCCTTCGCCGATGATAAATCCGTCACGTGATGCGTCAAATGGTCGACACGCTGAGGCCGGTTGTTCATGTCTGGAAGTGACTCCCAGCCGATGAAATGCCGCCAGCACGGATGCTCGCAACGAAGCGTCGGCGCTGCCTGCGATACAGATGTCGCATGCTCCCGTTGCAATTAATTGCGCCGCTTCAATCACGCTGATAAGTCCAGTCGCGCATGCCGCAACGGGGCATGAGGATGGCCCCGATGCTTTTATTAACTGCTGGACGGCAAGCAACGGTGCGTCGGGCATGAATCCGTTATGCCACAAGTTTGCCGGGCGGTCAATTTCGTGACGCCATCGGTCTGCCGTGGCCAGATACTCGAATTCCATGGAACGCAGGCTGGCTTTGCTGCTGCCAATAACGCATCCAGTGCGAGGTCCCGCCAGTTCGGTGGGGCTCAGGTCGGCATCGGCCATCGCGTCAGCTAACGACGCGGCTACAAGGTTGTTCAGGCAGTCGTGTCCAAACGTCGAAGTAAATGCGGATAGATCGTCTGAGCCATCGAACAACTGCGAATTTTTGACAAACTCTTTAACAGCCTGATGATCAACAGTCGCTCCGCCAGGAACATGTTGGAGTAATTCAACCAGCTGATCAAAGTGGTCGATGTCATTTTCTGTCAGACGGCGTCCAGATCGGGCTCCTGCAATGAGCCGTTTCCAGGACTCTTCGCGCCCAATCGCCAGCGGAGTCACCATGCCGACACCGGTGACCATTACGTCGCAATCGTTGTTGATCTCTGATGAAGAGCTGAACAAGTGACAAAGACATCCTGTAACTGCGTCCTCGGATTTGCTTCCGAAATGAATCTATTCGGTCAACAGGAAAAATTGGACACGGGGCGTCATCCTGAACACTTGCCATGGCGAATCAAATGGAAACGTCTAAAGTCTCGCAGGAATTTACACAATTCCAATATTCATACGGTTTGGACAAGACGAATGATCAATGTCGTTAAGCGATAAACGATCGCTGCTAAATTAAGCAAATGTTCAGTTGAATTCGACAGTGATTCAATTTCTGTGCGTGCCCATTGTTTCGGGCTATTCCTTAGACGCAAGCGGGACTACTCGCGACAGCACTTTTGGCGAAACGTGCACGCTGGGCACCGACACCCAAAAGTCTCGACCGATGTCTGGTTTCCATCGGTAACCGTTGAGATATTCTGCGCCGGCCACTAATCTGCAGTGTGGCCGGAACCAGTCGCGCCCCATCATTCTTTAATTCGTTGCTGGTTTGGTGAATCGACATCTGGGAATATTCGTCAGTCCTGGCACGGCAACGTGTTTTTTGTTTGTCGGTTGTAATCGTCGACAATAACTATGTTTGGAGTATGCACGTGGTCAAACGGATCGAGCCAACCTTACCGTTACCTAACGCAATGAAATCATTCAGACGCTGCCTTCAGGTTTTGTTGCTGACTCTGTTAATGCCAGAATTATGTATGGCACAATCGCAACCGATCCACGAATGGAATTTGCGGCCAGAACACGTCGCCGATGAAACGGTAAGTGCTGTCATCGGAACAGCTAACGCAGCCGTGATTGGCGGTGTTAGGCACAGTCAAACCGCTCCCAACGCCTTGCTGTTTGACGGAAACGGACAGGCTCGACATAGGGTTGAGGTGACCAGCGATATTGGCTCAATCAGTTTGCCGCTACGAAACATAACGGTTGAAGCGTGGGTACTGGTGGATAAGCCGCTGGAATGGGGTGGAATCTGTTCGGTCATTCAGGACAACGGAAATTACGAGCGTGGCTGGATGCTGGGATATCGCGACTCAAATTTCTGTTTTGGCATTTCATCTGACGGCAAAAAGAAGTTGACGTATTTGACGAATTCACAATCATTCGAATTCGGCTTCTGGTATCACGTGGTTGGCACCTATGATGGTGTAACAATGAGTCTCTATGTCGATGGTAAATCAAAGGCGATCTCAAATGACCAACGTGGCAATATAGCCTATCCACCAGCAGCGCAATTCAGCATTGGCGCCTATGTCGATGACGATGAATGCCATACCTTGTTCGGGGCGATTGAACAGGTGAGTGTGTTTGATGTTTCGCTGACTGCCAATGAAATCGCTGCTCGGTTTGAAGCTCGGAAGGCTGAATTTCCAGGCATCACGTCCGTCGCTCCGGAAGTTACCGATTGGCCAACGTATCGTCGAGACAATCAGCGTACGGCAATGTCGGATGCGTTGCTTCAGTTTCCGTTGCACTTGCAATGGACTCATCACTCTCGTTATGCGCCCCAGCCCGCGTGGCCGCCACCAGCTGAAAATGACTTCTGGAATCGCAAGCACAACCTACAGCCTCGGGTTACTTTTGACAGAGCGTACCACTCCGTGTGCGTTGGTGACGTTTTGTGTTTTGGCTCATCCGCAGATGACAAGGTACACTGTCTTGATGCTTCCACCGGGCACGAAAAATGGACGTTCTGCACAGAAGGGCCTGTGCGGCTGGCACCGACGATTGTGGACGGCCGAGTATTGTTTGGTTCAGACGATGGCGCTGTCTATTGTGTGGATGCAGCCGATGGCGCGTTACTCTGGAAGTACCGTCACAACGCGTTCGCCGATCGTCGAATTCCCGGAAACGAACGAATGATCAGTGCAATGCCAGTGCGTTCAGGTGTACTTGTTGAGGACAACGTGGCCTATTTTTGCGTCGGGATTTTTCCCAATCAGGGCGTGTACCAGGTTGCTGTAGATATCGAGTCGGGACAATTGCTTGGCAATGGGAAGATAAGTGTGTCGGCTCAGGGCTACCTGGAGCGTCGCTCGGGACGGCTATATGTGCCAGCCGCCAGAGACCCTGCGGGGACTTTTGCGGCTCAGCTAGTTCGCCGCGGTAAGGGTGTGGGGAAGGAAATGAATCTGTTTGCTGATGAATTTCCGTTTTCGTTTATTGCCGCAACCAACGTTAGAATCGCCGGAGGCGACGGAGTTATCGCCGCAATTGACGCAAACAATGGTTCGAAGCTTTGGACGGCCAAAGTGGAAGGCAAGGCGTATGGTCTTTCAATTGCCGGTAACCGATTGTTCGTCAACACTGACCGCGGTTTGACGTATTGTTTTGGTGCCGATTTGTTGACTCCCTCGATTGTCACGGAACAGCCTGTCAAAGCGTTCGCGTTTCGCAATCCGGCGCAACAAGACGAATTGCAGGCTGCCGCTCATAGGATTCTAACAGAGTCAAATGTGCAAAAGGGCTATTGCCTCGTGCTAAACAGCGGCGACGGTGGTTTGGCGTACGAAGTCGCTCGCCAAAGTGAACTCAGTGTTATCGCCGTAGATTCCGACACTGAACTGGTAAGACAGGCACGAATGAATCTCGACGCATCTGGGTTGTATGGCCTTCAGGTGGTCGTGCATCAGCTAACAGACGGGAACTCGCTGCCGTACTCTGACTACATATTCAATCTGGTAATTGATGGCCGCTTGATTACGGAAACAGCATCGAAAAAATCAGCCCTGCAGGTCAATCGCGATGAGGTGATCAGGGTTTTGCGACCTGGCAACGGCATTGCCTGGATGGGCAACGAACCACCGGAAGTTATTCGACGACCAAAACTGGACGGAGTCGGCGAATGGTCACATATGTATGCAGATGTTGCGAACACTTCATGCAGCGCCGACGAACGCGTGAAAGGGCGGATGGCACTACAATGGTTCGGGAAACCGGGGCCTCGAAACATGCTAAACCGGCATCATCGTACGGTCGCGCCCCTGTGGAAAAACGGACGGCTGTTTATTCCGGGAAACGATCAGATTTTCGCTGCCGACGCCTACAACGGAACTTTGTTATGGAACAGGCCATTGCCCGATTCTCGCCGGATCGCTGCGTTTCGTGACTCTAGTTATTTGGCTGCATCGGACAATTATCTGTTTGCGGTTGCCGCCGATCAGTGTCACGTACTGGATGCAGAGACGGGGCATGAGCAGCATGTGTTTTTGGTTCCAACAAAGAGTGATCGTTCAATGAGCGACTGGGGGTACGTTGCGAACGTTCAAAACCTGCTTGTTGGCAGCGGCTGTCGCCAAGGGGCATCTCGCCGCGAACACACTCGCGAAAGTATCATGGAGGCCAGTTACTTTGATGCACAGTATGTGGTTTGTAGTGACTATTTGTTTGCATTTGATCACGTCACCAAAGATCGGCAATGGATTTATGAATCGACCGCGGGTGCCATTCTTAACTCAACCATCACGATCGGCGACAACACGGTGTTTTTTGTCGAATCAAAAAATGCCGAAACACTGAAGGCCGAAAACGGTCGCAACAAACCCCAGGATCTTGTGGGAAATGGCGCTGCGATTGTGGCTGTTGATATTCGCACTGGAAAGCAAAAGTGGCGAATTGATTCGAACCTCACAAAGACGCAGCACAATTTGTATGTAGCGTTTGCAGAAGGAAAGCTAATTGCCGTCGGGTCTCGAAACAGCGGTGACAATCAGGAAACGGCTCGTGTTGTCTACGACATAGAGACTTTGGATGCGGCGAACGGTAAAAACCTTTGGCAACATGAGCAGTTTCAACAAACGAAAATTGGTGGCGACCACGGAGAACAGGACCTTCATCCTGTTATCGTCGGGGACACGCTGTATTGCGAACCAATGGCCTATGACATTACCACAGGAACGCCGAAGGCGTGGGACTGGAAGTTGGGAAAACGATCGGGCTGCGGCAATATTTCAGCTTCGGCGGCGACGTTGTTCTTCCGTCAGAGCAACCCAACGGCCTTTGATTTAAAAACCGGAAGCTTAACCCCAGTAACAACGTCAACTCGCCCCGGCTGTCTTATTAACATTATTCCAGCGGGAGGCCTGCTGCTGATTCCCGAAGCAAGTTCTGGCTGCACGTGTGACTATGGAGTTCAAACCTCACTTGCCTTTCTGCCGGTGCCTGATTGAGTTTCAGCTTCGACACCACAATAGACCGGAACGCACGCAGTCATACGCATTCCAACTAGAACAATCGCGTATACCATTGCGCTTTCCTAAACCACGCATCATGCTGTCGTAATTGCTTTGAGCAAGGAGGTTATGATGCGTGTGAATTCCTGGTTTTCGTTGGCGGAACTTAAGCGGTTGGAGCGGCTTGAAAAGCACGTCCGACTTGTGATTTTGGCAATCGAAGGTTGGACGGCTCCGGCGATTGCCATGGCGGTCGGACTTTCGCGGCGAGTGACTCAGTATTGGGTGACTCGGTACAACGCTGACGGAGATGCGTTTGTTTATCATGAACCTTCATTTGAGCGACTTTCCTTGAATTTATTTTGCGTCAATGGAAGCATGCGCGAACTGATCGCTGATTCGCAGGCACAGCTTCAGCGTCAGTATCTAGACGTGCGATATTCATGCGTGACAATTCGACCGAAGAATCCCGAGGCATTCTGATGATCAATGCAAACATAAATTACAGCAATCGAATGGTGTGCGTCAGTGCTGTGTTGGCGGTACAACTTCTGTGCAGCAGCTGGGTGGAGTCTGCAGACGTTTACAATGTGGGTGTCGCGGTCGTGGATATCACTCCCGATTATCCGATTCGGCTGAATGGATTCGGCAATCGGCGAGAGGAATCGGAAGGCGTCTCTCAGCAAATCTATGCCCGAGCGCTGGCAATTTCGCAGGGCGATCAACCGCCGCTGGTCCTGGTGACGCTGGACAGCCTGGGAATTCGGACGCCCATGGTGGAGCAGGTCGCGAAACGGTTACAGAAGTCACACAAGCTGCCACGTGCCAACCTGGCTGTGACGTTTTCACATTCGCATTGCACGCCAAAGGTCAACGGTGCCTGCGATAACATTTTCAGCACGGCGATTCCCGCTGACCATCAGCAGCACATTGACCAATACACAACGGAGTTGACGGATTACATCACGAAAGTGGCTGCCGATGCGATCGAATCACGTCGACCGGGACAACTGGAATGGTCCGTTGGGAAAGTTGGCTTTGCTAAAAACCGACGTCTCGTCGGAGGCCCGGTGGACCACGACCTGCCGATGCTGGTTGTCCGCGACCCCGCCAGCAAAAAGCCGCGAGCGATCTACGTTTCTTATGCCTGTCACTGCGTCACATTGTCATTGAACAAAATAAGTGGCGACTGGGCGGGGTACGCGGCTGCCATGATTGAACGACGGTTTCCCGATGCAGTGGCACTCGTTTCTATCGGTGCAGGATCGGATCAAAATCCGATTTCCGGAGTAACGGGAGACAAGACGGAAGTCGCTGAAACGCAGGGCGTTGAAATCGCCACAGAAGTTGAACGACTGCTGGCCGGAAAACTCAGGAGCATTTCAGGACGCCCGGCTTCTGTGTTGAATCAAATCACACTGCCGCTGAAAAACCTGCCCACGCGCGAGGAACTTGTCGAGCAGACGGGCAAAGGCCGCCCCACAGATCGTTATAACGCCGTAACTCAGCTGGCTCGACTGGATCGCGGTGAAAAGCTGCTGTCGGAAATCGACTATCCGATCCAAACATGGTCGTTCGGGGACAGCTTCTGCATGAACTTTCTGGCTGGAGAAGTCTGTGTGGACTATGCTCTGAGACTGAAGGCGGAAATCGATCGGGAGCGTTTCTGGCTGAACACTTACAGCAACGATTTCTGTTGCTACATCCCTTCTGAACGACTGTTGACGGAAGGCGGTTATGGGGGCGGTGCCGAAGTTCCCTATTTCGCTCTGCCGACGACGTTGCGGGCCGGCCTTGAGCAGTCGATCATCGACGAAGTGCATCGCCAGGTTCCGGACACTTTTCTTGTGCCGCAGGGAACTCAGGGTGTGGCGCCAAAGTCGCCGGAGGAATCGCTGAAATGCATGCAGACGAATGACAATCTGGAAATTCGACTGGTCGCTGCAGAGCCACAAGTGACGGATCCGGTCGCCATTGACTTTGGTCCCGACGGCAGATTGTGGGTGGCCGAAATGAACGACTACGGTCGTGACATGTACGAAGAATTCGAGCAGACCAGTCGGATTCGCTGGCTGCGGGACGCTGATTCAGACGGCTACTTTGAAGAATCGAAGGTCTTTCTGGACGGTCTGCGATTTCCAACGGACGTTAAAGTCTGGCGTGACGGCGTGCTGATTTGTGACGCTCCGGACATTCTGTTTGCTCGCGATGAAGACGGAGACGGGACTGCCGACGTCACGCAAAAACTGTTTTCCGGTTTCGAAGTCCGCAACGCTCAGGCCCGAGTCAACAGTCTGCGTTTAGGTCTTGATAACTATGTATATGGAGCCTGCGGATTATTCGGCGGCATGATCACCAGCCATCAAATCGGGAAAGTCGTCAATTGCAGCAATCGCGACTTCCGAATGAACCCCGACACGGGGTTCATTGAACCTGTGTCGGGAAGAACTCAACAGGGCCGCTGCCGCAACGACTGGGGCGACTGGTTCGGCTGTTCAAACGGCACCTTGCTGCAGTCCATTCCTTCAGACGATCGCTACGCGGCTCGCAACCCGTTCGCTGCGCCCGCGGCGTTGCCGGTCGTGATGACAGATGCCGAAGCTTACAAATTGTATCCCCCTGAAAACCTAGTAACGTTTGAATTGTCCGGAGCTCCCGGCCGAGCGACGTCAGCATGCGGCCTCGGGATCTATCGCGATACGGCGCTGGGACACGAATACACCAACGATACCTTCACGTGTGAACCCGTCCATCAGTCCGTGCATCGGATCGACATGACCGCGGGCACCCACGGTTTCACCGGCCAGCGCGGCGTTGACGAAGAATCACGCGAGTTCCTGAGTTCCACTGACCGCTGGTTTCGTCCGGTTCAGGTCAGAACCGGACCGGACGGAGCCCTGTGGGTGGTGGACATGTATCGGTATGTGATTGAACATTCTCGCTGGATTCCGCAGTCAACTCTTGGCGAACTGGACGTTTTCGCCGGAAAGAGACACGGCCGCATCTATCGGATTCTTCCCCGTAAAAGCACGCCATCCGAGAGCACTGCGGCCGCTGCTAAGCCCGTCATTCCTGTCCTTGACGATTTGTCAGACACGGCGTTGTTGGCGAAACTAAATACGCCCAATGGAACTGTGCGTGATCTGGTGCAGCAGATGCTGTTATGGCGCAGCAACGCCAATGTTAAACGTTCACAAGAAGACAATGCGGTTGCAGCGCGCCGTGTTTCGATGATTGCCACGGGGGTTCGCGAACTGGTGGCGTCAGCGGAAAATCCAGCCGTGAAAATTCAGGCTCTGTCTGTCTTGGACGGATTGGGTGAACTGCAGCCAGTGGACGTTGCAGCCGCGCTGCAGTCGAAGAATCCGGAAGTGCTGCGCTATGCCGTACAGGCAGGCGAAACGTTTCTGGATGAGTCCGTCTCGCTGCGGGCGGCCGTGCTGAAGCTGGCGTCGCACCCGATCATCAAAGTTAGGCGACAGGTTGCGTTGTCGATCGGCAATGCTGACGCTGCTTCCGTGGCCGAGTCGATCGCAGGCCTGTTGGGAAACGTCGAAACAGACAAATACGTTCGTTCCGCCGCGCTGAATTCCGTGAATACGAAGAATGTGTCTGAGGTGATGAATGCTTTTCTGCGACTGCCCGCCGGGGACCAAAACCTTGGCGCGTATCAGCAGCTGGTGCTGCTGGCGATCAATCTGGGCGATTCGGCGACGATCGCTCAGACGATTCAGAGTCACCTGCCCGTCATTGATCCACTGCCGACTGGTGCTTCAGCGATTTCGTGGGTTGCCGCGTTGAATGCACTGGACGCACGATCAACAAGAGATTCCGTGGCGGCCGGACCGGACGTGTCGAAACGCATTCAGGGCCTGCTGTCGAATGCGTTGTCCGTTCTTTCTGCGGATGGTCGCAGTGACGCCGAATACGCTGCCGCGATGAAATTTCTGGGGCGACGATTTGGTGCGTTTACGCAGTCTGCTCTGCAGGACGAGAAGCTCAGCAGCAACCTTTCGGCGCAGAATCGACTGGCTGCCATCGCGACAATTGCGTCTCCAAGATATGCGGCATCGCTGCAACGTGGAGCTGTTGAAGCACTGTCCAGCACGGCTGCACCGGGAGCCAATGAGATCCTAGTCGAAAGATACGGGGCGATGAACCCTGAAGTTCGCGGAGTGATCATCGACCTGCTGTTAAGTCAGGCTCAGGGACCGCTAGTGTTGCTAAAGGCTGTTGAGGCCGGAACGATTCGAGCGAACGTATTAGATGCGGCTAAACGCAGTAAGCTGCTTTCCAGTGCGGATGCAAAGGTAAAAGAAGCGGCCGAACGGATTCTAGAGTCTTCCGCATCGTCGAATCGTACGACTGTGGTTGCGGCGTTTGACGGCAGTTTAAAAAAAACGGGCGACGTGGTGGCGGGCAGGACCGTATTTCGCAAACGTTGTGCGGCATGTCATCGACTGGAGGAAAATGGATTCGTTGTTGGTCCAGACCTGCGAGCACTGACGAATCGCGATCCGAGTTGGCTGCTGACGACAATTCTTGATCCGAACAAGGACGTTGATGCTCGATATTTTTCATGGACAGCCCTCACGCAGGACGGACGAACGGTATCCGGCATGCTCGTTGAAGAAACGGCGGCCGAAATTCGACTGCGTGAAGCGGGCGGTAAAGAACACCGGATCCCGCGACAGAATCTGGAAGAGTTCCGTTCGTCTGAGATGTCCGTCATGCCGGAAGGACTGGAACGCGACATGTCGGTGCAGGATTTCAGCGATGTGATCGCCTACTTGGTCAGCTTTGAATCCCCGGAAAAAAAACTGCCCGGTAACAAGCCGCAGATCATTACTCCAGACGACGATGGAGTTTTGCGGCTGACTGCGTCGACAGCGGAAATTCGCGGTGGTGAAATTACGTTTGAGACAGAGTTCGCCAACATCGGCTGCTGGCATCACCAAAACGATTCGGCAACATGGAAAGTCAATCTGCCACAGTCCGGACCTTACGACATTTACATCGACGCAGCCTGTGCTACGGCCGCGGCCGGCAATCGTTTTCGCATTCATGGACTGTCTGAATCCCTGACCGAAAGCGTCGTCAGTACGGGCGGATGGGATCGCTATCGTCAGAAACTGCTGGGCACTTCAATGCTGAATGCCGGCGTCAACGTTGTGTCGATGAGACCGGCCGATCCGGTCAAACAGGCATTGATTGATCTGCGTGAACTCAGATTGGTCCCTTCGGGCAAGCCGCCGAAATTTGCCGCCGCTGATTTGAATGACACGCCGCTGCCAAGATCTCCGCCGGAGATCGCTCCGTTTCTTCTGGACGAATCTCAACCGGTTGAGCGACGGCAAAAAGTGATTGATCAACGACCGGGCATGGGGCCGGGTATCATCGGCACATTGGCCGCCGGAATCCGATCGGGCGATCTGGCCGACGAATATCGTCATATCCCCTGGCTTTGGCGAGTTGCAATTGCTGTTGGAAAACGCAACGACGGTGGCGAGATTCGAGACGTTCTGGAAACAAGCGTGCCAGCTGATGGTCAGCCGCTGCGAGATTGGCAGGCCGTGGTTCTGGGAGGCGGACTGATCAATGGCGCTGCTGAACTTGGCTTCTGGCCGGAGCATCGCGTGGTGGAAATCCTAGACGGGCTTCCGGCCGTCAAGGCCCGATGGCCACGGACGCTGCAACTGGCAGCTGAAATGGCGGATGACAAAAATGTACGGGCGGGCACTCGCTACGATGCGCTGCGAATGGTGGCGTTGATGGACGAAGACGTCGCGATTCCTCATCTGTTACGTTACCTGACACGTGATGCCGATCACCAACTGCAGATGGGAGCCGTGAGTGGCTTGGCGGATATTCCGTCAACCGCTGTCATCACGCCCCTGGCACAGTCATTGTCTTGGTTGAAGGGCCGCAGTCGTTTTCTCGCGATCGAAGGTCTGTTGCGCACCGACGCACGGGCCGCCGCGCTGGCCAAACTGATGGAAAACGGCACGTTGAAACTGGATGCCACAGAACGACAGGCATTGACTGACCATTCAGTCAAACACATTCACGAACGGGCACTTGGCCTTCTGACAAAGTGAATGCTGTTGCGTGCAACTCTAAGAGCATTCACAAAACGCATCAAAGGGTCAGGCCTGGCTGATGCAAGTATCAAGGAATGTCTGCAGCAAACAGACCTGACCCAATAGTGTTCGGCGGCGTGCCAAAACGCCAGAGATGGTTCGCACAGAATTGTGGAGTTGCCTGCTGGCTTACAATCTGATTCGACTCAAGATGCTACAAAGCTGCGCGGTGTCCGGCCGCGATCCGAGATCAGTGAGTTTCACGACGACGATGCAACTTCTGGCAACCAACTGGCTTCTATGCGCGGTGGTC
>JBDNFN010000317.1:0-6866 GCA_041689795.1 Fuerstiella sp.
GCAACGTCCCTCACAACAATCGCCGGCTTCCTGCCGCTAATCATCGCCGGCGGAGGATTCTGGCCACCACTGGCCGTCACGATTGCCGGCGGCGTCGGCGGCGCCACGATTCTAGCATTGGTCTTCGTGCCATCCTGCTACTTGATCCTCATGAATCGCAGTTTCGAATGCCCGGTAACACCGCTCGCGGCAAGACCAGCTGCATCCACGTTTTGACGGCCAGTAGCCACTTTCGAAACTCCCGGCGATTTGCAAGGTCACCCTGGCCTAAAGTTTTATCGTTGGACTAGTTAGATTACCGTATGGTCTTACTGGATTCGCGGACACAATAATTACGTCAGATCACAACTGAACCCGTTGGTGGACATATGAAACCCATGGCAATGAAAATCGATCTCCTTCGCCAATTTAATAACCCCGTAAGCCTTGTAGTACGTAAGCTCTTGTGTTAACCTTTGGGGTATGCCCATTTCCCTTCAGTCATGGAGAACACAAATGCTCAAAACGAGCTTTTATGTAGTGGTCGGGGTTCTTACATTGGTCTGCGGTTTCGCTTGGCCTCTTCCCGAAGACGTGACCGCAATCACCGCTGCTGACTCGGCGGCTTTGCGTGGCGGTGGCGATGACATCGCCTGTATCGGTACCTATCCCTGTACGGCATGTGTCCCACCGGCGGGTTGCGCTGTTTGGGGAATGTTTGGCTATGTGGCGTGTACCTCAAATGGGTCTGATGGATTTTTTCCCCGCTGCTAACGCCACAAGTTGTGCACCCTCACCCGGAGCAAGTTGTACCCAAACGATCGACACATCCTGTGGCGGCCACGCAATACCGAAGGTAACAACCGCGTACAACGCAGCGACGGGCGTCACAACCATTGATCGAGAATTTTGCGAAACAGATCCGGATTCGGCCAGCGGTTTGTGTGACGGCCGCAGTTAAGGCGTCGTGAGGCAGGCAATCCGACCGCGTGCTAGTGACTTCACCATATGATGATGGGATGCGGAAGTTGTTTAGACGGGCGGTCGTTGACTCGGAGGAGTGACGAATGATTCCAGTATTGTTGTTGGCCGCATTTTTTCAGCCAGAAGCGACACGAAGCCAAGTCACGACGGAAGAAGTTGCGGCAGTCTTCCTACAGAACGCCATGCGTGCTGAAACACTGCGTGTGGAATGGCTCGTGTCGCGTAAGGCCACGGAAGAAGCGAGACGCCGGCATGCCGGAGCGATCCAAGAGTTTCATCGGATGCTTAAAGTCTGCGCGGACGATAACGAGCGATTGAAGCTGGAGAATTTTCTGGAGCAGGCGAAGGCCGGGATTGTTCAGTCAAGCGCCGAAAATGACCTCTACTGTCAGATGGATTATTGGACAGATCGCCGAAATTTCCAAGCGCGGTGTCCTCACTACAAGCAGCGCGGTGGGCCCTTTTGCTTGGGAGATGTCGACTTGATTTCGTTTCCCTCCGGCGAAGCGATTGGGGATCGGCTGAAGAATGACTTTGGTAACATCCATATCACTTCTTGCGGTGAGGCAACTGATCAAGTTTTTCGCGTCTGGGAAGGAAAGGAGATTTTCGATGGTGTTCAGGCAGCCTATCTCCAATCCAGCGAGCGTCGCGATGTAACGGGCTTCTATCCGCCCCTTTCTCTGCCGCAAAAACAGTGGCTGGGTGCTCCCCATATTATTGATACCTTCTATCAGATGGTGATGCAGGGAGAGGCGAGCATTCTGGGCCGTGTTGTGATTGACGGCACTGAGACATTGCTGGTCCAGTCATCACTGAACAGGCGTACGGTGAGAGGATTTGTTGACCTGAATCAAGGAGCATTGCCGATTCGAGTGGAAATGTTCTTGTCGGACCCGCCGGAGAAATTCCATTCGCTCTTCGACTCACACGTCGATGTTTGTGAGAAACACCCAAAGCTTGGCCCCGCAGAGATTTGTCGGGACATCGTGATCAAGCAGTACGAGGATGAAACTGGCACTGCGTTCTTCTACCCGATCAGCGGTCTGATTCAGGGTTGCCATCTGGCGACATCGCCAGAATATGCACTATCTTCTCTTTTGAATTTCATTTCCGTTCATGAAGAGAAATCTTGGGAAGTTCGGGATCTGGAAATCAACCTTTCCATGAGTCAGGAAAACTTCGCACTTGCTTTCCCCGAAGGCACGTTGTTCACAAACAGTGATACTCGCGAAACGTATATCGCCGGGGACGTGTCTGGTAATGCAAAACGCTTCGTTGAAGGGTCGCTCGCGTATGGCCCCAAGACGCCGATCTACAAGACTTGGACGTTCGCGATGATCGCGTTATTTATTGCAGGCGGATTGCTATGGTTGGGCATACGCTGGAGAGCTGCGGCATGAAATTGCTTATCTTGTCCCTAACACTCCTGCAATTGACAGCTTCCGACGATGCGGCAACGACTGCAACAGACGAGGTGTACAGATCTGTTCCGGCTTGTGGCGTGATGGCGGCCTATAGCTTGCTTCAGTGTTTCGGGGTCAACAAAGAGATGAGCCCGGCCGAGGTTGAGGATGCCTTCAAGAGGAGCCTTGTGGGCGGGGCCAACCTTGCTCAACTTTCAATGGCAGATCTTCGCCGTGGGTTAGAATCACTCTCTCTGCCCACGGAAGCTGTCCGAATCAAAGATCGGCAGCTCACAGCGCTCACACCGCCCTGCATTTTGTATTTCCAACCAGGCAGTGGTGTGGGGGACGTTCGTTGGGAAAATGGTCACTACCTGACACTGGTGAAGTTTGCCCAAGACAGAGCTATTATTGTTGACTGGGTGGACTGGACCGTCAGTCCCAGCCGACATCTGCCGATTTCAGAGCTTCAGGAAGAGTGGACGGGCGAAGCCGTCGTCTACCCGAGAAGCTTTTCTGCGAGATCCTATTTTCGTTGGGTGCTGATTGCTGCCGGGTTGGTTCTTCTGACATTGGCCATTCGCAGTCGGTGGAGGTCCATGAGGTCCGGCGTCGCTCTAACGCTCTTAACCAGCGTGTTTGGATGCAACCAAGCCGAGCCCCCCGTAGCGCTGCAACCGTCCACTTTGTCGTTTGTTCAACCGGTGGCGATTCTTGGTGAAGTGTCGGCAACGAAAGTGCTTAGACACGATTTCAAGTTTCAGACGTGGGCTCTCGGGCCAGTCACCATTTCTGCGATTCACACGTCTTGCGCATGCACGACATCGACCACAAACCTGATTGGTCGGAGTCTGGATCCGGAAACGGAGTACTCGCTTCCAATCCAAATCCGCCCCCAAAAGGAAAATTCGTCCACAACACAGACCATTCGGATTGAGACTTCACCGCCGTCCTCATCACCGCTGGCACTCGCCGTTCAGTATCGGGTTGAATCGGGTCCCGAACCGAACACAAAGCTGCTTATTGCGACAAGCGCACACGATGCCATTCCCGAAGTCACGCTTCACATCGTCGATCGTAGAAGTCCCGGAAGTCCAGTTGTTCGCGTGAACCAATCGAATTCCAGTGCGACCCACTTTCGCCTCAAGAAAGTGGAACGGTCAACGCAGGTCATGCGTTTGAATCAGCATCGACCGGAGGAGGTGGCCGTGGATACGACCGCCGTTCTGTTGACAGGTCAAAAACAGTGGCCCGTCGGGGAACATCAGGGAATTGTGTCTCTCCAATTTTCAGATGGCAGCAGCAAGACCGTTCGTACGCTGATTCGAGTTCCATCACCGTTCCAACCCGAACTGAATCGAGTGTTTTGCGGTTTTCTGAAACCAGGGCAAACTTGGTCTGCGGCGATCAAGTGCCGACGATTCGACTTACCGGAATCTGTACGCGTCAGTGTGGCGGCAAGCAATGAAAACACAGTTGCACAACTTTCGTCCGGGGACATCATTCGTCTATCCGGTCGTGCCCCTGTTTCTGCGGGGCGTTTTGCGGAGACGATAACGATCACCGTGGCGGACGAAACTATCCCCCCCGTCGAGATTCCAATCTCGGGGATTGTGAGCGAATAAGGAGTGGTGCGATTGCAGACCCAACCCCCATTGAATCACAGCGTTTCGCCATTTTAGCGGCGGCAGCCAGTGGCCTATTATTGTGCTGCGCTTGGCCCCCTTTAGATTTTAGCATGATCGCTTGGGTGGCGCTGGCTCCGCTGGCGGTGGGGGTTTGTCAAGCTGCTTCAGCGCGGACCGCATTGCTGGCTGGGGCAGTGATGGGAACGATCTGGTCTGTGCCACTTTTGGACTGGATCCGCACATGCGGTAGCGGCCATCGTGTTAGCGTTCTCGGGCCCTTGTGGCTGCCTTGGATAGTTTTTCTTGTTGGCTCCGTGGCATTGATGAGCCTCACAACCCTGTTGCTCTTCGTTCTACGGCAATGTTTGAGAGTCAGCATTGTGTTGGCACTCCCATTGACGTGGGTGGTTGGTGAAGAGGTGCGTGCAATTGGGGCGCACTACCTATTTGGCACTAGTAGTGACTTCATGAGATTGGCGATCACGCAGGTGCCGTTTCCCCTCTTCTTGCAGGTTGCCGATTTGGGCGGAGCAATTCTGATCGGCTGGATCGTGGCGTCGATCAGCGGTTTGCTGGCTGTAACGATAGAGCAAAAGTGGATACAGCCGTCTTGTACAATCATACCTGCGTTGGCGGCAGTGCAAGTGGGGCTCGCTGTCATTTACGGCGTGTATTCTTTGCAAGTAGCGCCAGGTTCGGGACCGACGATCGCAATGCTGCCGACGATGGTAGTCCACAGTTTGCAAGAGTGTCAGAGTGCGCCCAAGGAAATCGTTGACATCGACTACGTTGTCTTTCCCGAAGGGGCAATTGACGGTGTGTATCCACTGGACCCCGAAGTTATTGAGACTCTGTCCAAAGCGAAATCACTGTTTCCAGCGTCGAATGTCATTGCCGGAGTCCAACGTCTTAATCCGAACACAGCCCAACGATTTAACTCCGTTCTCCTGGCCGCCGAGGTGGAAAATAGCATACAGTTCGCAGACAAGCGATTCCTTACGCCCGGTTTTGAATTCACGCCGTTTGCGGCGAAACTTTGTGGGATTCGGTTTGGAACCGCTGACACTCTTTCGCCCGGTGATGGTCCACAATGCTTGGAGTTAGCTGATGGTATGGTTGTGGGAGTCGGAATCTGCCACGACGTTGCGTTCTCGTCGTGGGGAACAGACTTGCTGACGGATAAAGAGGTCGATTTTTTCGTAACAGTTGGAAACGAAAGCTTGGACGCTACTGGCTTCGGGCAAAAGATGCTGCTGGGCTGCGCCGCACTGCGAGCGGTGGAGTGCCGGCGATCCGTCGTCCGATCAGTAGCGTTCGGACGTTCCGTAGTCATCGATCCTAATGGCGTTGAGACCAAAGCAATTCCGATCGAAAGTGTCACTGGCACCACGACCCAAGTTCCGTTGGATTCCAGAAGAAGTCTATACCCATGTTTTGGAAACATTCTGCCGTGCGGACTGATCTTTGTCGTCAGCCTAGTAGCCATCCTTGAATGTCGTTTGACACGTTGCCGGGAGTCGCGAACATGAAACAGTCAGGTCATCGAGCGTTTACGATCGTCGAATTGTTGGTCGTTATTGGTGTGATTTCAGTCTTGTTGGCTCTTCTGCTTCCTGCAGTTCAAAATGCCCGAAATGCGGCCAGGCGAACGCAGTGCCTCAACAATTTGAAGCAGCTTGGCTTGGCGATACACCACTACCACAGCATCCACAATTCGCTACCACCTGGAGTTGTGACACGTTTTCCAGTGGTTCGCAATGTATTTGCGAATTTGGTTCATTCTCAGGGGTATTTCGATCGTCACAATGCGACCGCCGAAACTCCTTGGGCCCTACAACTCTACCCATTTCTGGACCTTGCCAACGAATGGAATCGATTTGACAGCAGTATTGGTTCTTTCGGACATGTGAATCTTCAGCCACCGTTTCTAATCACTGGGCTCAACGCCAATCACACGGTGCTAACGGCTCGTTCGCCAACTTTGTTGTGCCCATCCGATGATGTACAACCGTTCGAATACGACGTCAACCAGTTACTGGGAGCACCGCTGGGGATTCCGGTTGTGGAGTGCTCCCGTGGAAACTACGTGGCAAACTGGGGCAACACAACGTGGGAACAGGATGCTGACTTGGACGCTGACTCCATTGCCGACCCTGCTGTAACATTTCACGATGCGCCGTTCTCCCGACATGGATGTCGATCGTTCCGCGATTTTCGTGATGGCACGGACCAGACAGTAATCGTGTCTGAAGTGGTGAGTGGCGATGGAACAGATGTGCGCGGAGCCTTTGTAGTATCCCTGCCGGGGGCTTCTTTCTATATGTCGCGTTTCACACCGAACAACACACGAGACTTTTTTGGTATGACTGACGTAAGTGGAGGCAAGAGCGGCGACCAATTGCCTTTTCCGGCCGCCTGCGAGTCGTCCGCCAGTGCCCCGTGTGCGTATGAAGCGAAAGAGTCAATTGGATTTGCCGGAGCTCGAAGCCACCACCCGGGCGGCGTCATGACTCTGTCTGGCGGCGGTGCAGCCAGATTTGTATCGGATGATGTCGATCATAAGTTGTGGATTGCGATACATAGCATCGCGGCGGGAGAAATCGTTTCGGGGACACGATAAGCGCGAATCGCGATAATGGGACATTGTCAATGGTGTTCGGCGTGTGATTGTCGGCAGCCGTGAGTGCAACGGTTCACGCGACAAGCGCGACAGCCGCTGACGTCAGGGTTTAGTCACCACTTGATCCGTTCCATTTTCGCCCGGTTCGCCTGACGCCGAAAGGTGCCGCTCTGCGATCGGCACCTATCCAAATTGCGACGTTTAGATTCCAGCGGCCCCACGAGTGGAGCGACTAAAGGTTCCAGCCAC